>JABWAU010000034.1 GCA_013360875.1 Anaerolineales bacterium
GAAAAAGTCGAAAAACTATCTAGCACTCCTGCAAATGGCTTGTGCTCTGCTCTGGTATCGCAGATTAGCTCAAGCTACCTTTTGAGATAATTTCTTAGGCGCTTTTTTTCCAATTCGACCATTGCGCAAAACTCTTTGGCGCAAAATGGGTTGTTCTTGTCAAAATAACCATTGTTGTATACGACAATCATACATACGCTTTGACAAATAGCCTCTGCCAATCCCGGTGTCACCGAGTATGATGGATTGAGACGTTCTCTATCAACAAAGACTTTCAACCCCATCCCTAAAAGTCCAAGTCGATTTTCCAATGCCTTCGTCAGTTCATTAATGAAATTTTTGAGAAGGTCACCTTGTCCGTGCCTGTAACTGACAAAGCATGCCCATTTGAATCCCGAATTATTTGGCATGTAAATTCTCCGAGAGAAGACTGATAGTGACCATGTTGATAAACGGCGGAATCATATTAACCAATGCCGAGAATTTTTTTCAGTTGCTCCCACAATAATGCTATTATCAACGCCCCCAAACCTGCGCTGCCAAAGAGCCACGACCATATTGAACGAAGGTGAGGAATGGGAGATATCAAAAAGAATTCATTATTTGTTTTGTGGCGGGTGCCGGATGAAGATAAAACCAGAAAATAGAAATTGATATTTCCATCGGCCGGTTTATTCTTGAGGGAAAAATTGAATTGTTTCGCCGCCCTGTCGTGAGGAAACACATCAATATGCGCGGATAAACTTTTTTCAGCCGCAGGCGCGATCAGGGAGTTGTCATCGTCGAAAACC
Organism: Anaerolineales bacterium; assembly: GCA_013360875.1. Classification (GTDB taxonomy): domain Bacteria; phylum Chloroflexota; class Anaerolineae; order Anaerolineales; family Villigracilaceae; genus Defluviilinea. The sequence continues at coordinate 792 of JABWAU010000034.1, forward strand.
ATTGTTAATTCCCCGGTAAACCTGGTCTCATTCGGATTTTCTATCGAAAGATCAACGATGTTTTCATCTCCGACTGATAAATATTTGGGAAAGGAATAATTCAGTTTTATATTTAATTCTTCTGCGATAATCCTGTGTTGTTTTTGCGAAAAGATATAAGGAAAAACCACCGCGCAACTTATGGCAATTACAAACATTATTCCCTTTTGGAATGTATTTGGCAACACAATCATGAGTCCCAGAGCGGCAAGGATAATGAGCGCCAGGGCAATCTGCCAGAATGCGAACCTCGGATTTGTTTCCCCAGCGGTGCCTCCGATCAACGATGGAGCGGTTGCATTCTCGGATTTCAATGAGTTGATTTTATACTTCGCTATTTCAGATTCAAGGGAATTCAGGCGTTGTTGCAGGTAGGTATCGGTAATAACGTCCTTGGTAATTAATGAATTAAGCCGATCCTTGAATTCTTGTATAAAAGTTCCGTGTGTTGCCGCAATTGGAATCAAGTCCTGGATGAAGCCGGGTACGTCGCTGTTTTCCAACCATAGATCAAATAACGAATCGTATCCTTCCTCCACCTCTTCCTGCTGTGAAGATGCGAGCAATTGTTGAATGGCGGCAAGACGATCTTTATAGGGCGTTGTCATATTTTGAATTTTCAATCCGTTGCGGTTTCTAAGGACGAGGAGTTGGAGGGGGACCAAAGGTGATATTACCGCCGAGAATCCATCCTTCTTGAGGGGTGCCACCAACTTCCCATCTGCACCGGTACCACTTGGAACCTGAGACCTCCCTTTCTTCAAGCAAGGTTAATGGCGTGTTTAGTGAAAGTGTCCCAAGCAACCCGGCGTTTGGTTCTTTCCAGGCGCTGGCGACCTGCTTGTTGATGTATCCGACGCCTAGGATTGTTTCGGTTGGGGTGGGGGTAAATGTTTCGGTGAACGCTGGCGGCGGTGTGTTGGTGTCCATTTCCGGGGTGTCTGTGAAGGGAGCAGAGGCAGTTGTTTGAACTTCGGTGAACGTTGGGATCACTTCGACGGTGTTCGTTGGAACGCTGGTGGGTGGCAGGGCGCTCGTCATTGCAGGAGTTAAAAGCCCGGAAAAGGCTCCGTTTCGATATAGTGGGAAGATAATAATAACCAACAGTAAAACCAAGCCTGTAGTTCTCCACAGTCTGATTTGACCGATCTGCTTTTCAACATACGTCAACAGGGGGTTGTCGGAATCCATTACCAATCGGGCGTTTTCCACAGTGTTTTGCAAACGACCGGTGGGCATGAGAACTTTCAAAGCGCCCTGTTTCCTTAGTGTAGTTTCTGCTTGCAACAATTTTTGAAGACTTTCGAATTCCTTCTTCATCAGTTCATTGGTTGAGTCCAGCGCCAGCGCCTTGTTGTATAGCTCCAGAGCCTCCTTGGCTTTGTTGTCTTTGAGGGCGGCTTTTGCCTTTTGCCTGAACTCGTCGGCGACGATCAGGTCTTGCATGCTACCGAGCGCCTCCTCCGCCTCGGAGTACTTGATCCCCTTTGCCTGCGCGGTCTCGATGGCGGCTTTCAATAAGTTCATTGCTGTGATGGCGTCCCGCGCCGCAATGTGGGAGCGCGCGCGGCGATAATATTGCTCGGCGGCTCGGGGCAGACCTGTGGCAGCCTCCCCGGTAATGCGCTTGATCTCCGCCTTGGCAATGTGATCTCTGGCGCGCGCGTTGTCGGGGTCCAGTTTCAGCACCTGCCGATAGAGTTGAATCGCCCGGTCGTATTCCGCCGCGTAGTAGGCGTCATCCGCGTCGGCGAGAAAATCCTGTAGGCTCGATGGCAGCGCGAGCATCGCTTTTTCAGCAGACTGCGACCCATTCTGGATCATTTCGAAGAAAAGATCACGGACTTGTTCTCGTAATTCATGCTTGTTTTTAACAGCATCCAACAATAGACCATAAACGTCCTTGTCTTCCGAGTCTTCCTTAAGCCATTGGCGCGCTCTCTCCATGCCCCGCCATACGTCGCTGGGTCGTTGACTGCTCAACTGAATAAGGACGGCATCCAATTGTGATTTTCGTTTGGCTGACATGAGTGATCTCCAAATTGCGCTGGAAGAAGTGCGTTCGGTCAGGATGTCGGGAAGTTCGACAGAGCGCGCTTGATTGCGTCGAACAGTCTCGTAAATTCGAGTCTTGCGCCATTTTCCTCGACTGCCTCGATGATGTGCTGTTGAGCATCGAGAAGTTTTTGTTGCGCCATCCGCACTTCCGAGATCGCTTTGAAGTATGGGCTGGCCGGCTCGGATTGCAGGGTAAGTTCGGCTTTCATCAAACCCAACTCTTGTTCCGCATAATCAAACAGGGTCGTTTTGAGTTCCTCGATGGAGACGAATCCCTGTTTGGGGTCCAAGCCTTTTTGGATGATCGCCTTGATCTTTTCGTCCAGCATCGTATTGCGCTGGTAAAAGTCCGGTTCATCGGTCCAATATCGCTGTCGGATCTCGGGAACGGGCGAGGCAAGATCCTTCGTCGGGCGCGGACCGATCGGGTTTGTGGGGTCGTCGGGATCCACGAAAGTAAGGCTGACATACAAAGCCGCGCCGCAGAACAGGCGGAGATCGTCCCGGATATTTTGCGTTACGCCGGGACCATCGCCCAGTTTTGAGGTGACGTTCCAGTCAATCAATTTGACCCGCTTGCGCTGACCGTTCCAATAAATATGTTCCGGCTTCCAATCCATGTAGGCGTATCTGTGTTTTGTATGAAGGTATTGCATCACGTCGAGGAGTTGAAGCGCCATGACGATCACCTCCCCGGTCGGAAGGCGGAACAACCCGGCGGGATCCTCCCGGGGCTGGTTGTGAATCTGGCGCAACATGCTGTCGTCGTAAGGAGCCAGTTCAACGACCAGGTACGGCATCCACTGATTGGGGGCTTCGCCTTGAAGCCTGGTTTTTTGATCGAGGAAATCCTGAACGTTCAAGCCGGTGGATATGATTTCCAGGTCGGGGCTGGGCGACTCCCGCTTTTGCAGGGTCTCCGACAATTCGACGGAAACGAAGCCGCTGTCATATATTTTTGTGATGGCAGGAGGCGCATCGGCATCGTTGGTGATGTTGATCAGCAACCTCAATTCTTCCTCGAAGCGTTCGACGCTTTTGGTGTAATTGTTCTCGTGGCGCATCACCTTGAACGCGCAGAGATCGGGAAGAACCCGCGGTCCGTTCGGCCTGACCTGAGCGACGCGCGCATACCCTCCTTTTGCGTCGAGGTCAATGCGGGAGAAATCGGTGTAAAGTTCACCTAATTGGGTCATGGAAAACCCTCCTCAATAAGGGTTGGTGTCCGATCTGCTGTGCTTTATTCTCCGTAAAATGCCAGGGGCCAGATTACAGTTTGGGTGTCTCCGCCGTATCCGATCAGTCCGATCTTTTGAGCCGTACCCAGTGCGGGCAATACCGCTTTGTCCATTCGCAACATTTGACTGGGATCCATGTTCTCCGCTCTTATGCTTTCCTGTACGGGTCCCTGCCTCAGGTAGATGATGTCCAATCCCTGATTGTCTATTTCCAGGAAGATTTGAATGGGGAATTTAGCGTACAGGCGCGGGTAGGATCCTTCGATTTTCAGAATGCCCTCGTTGACAACCAGCACAACATCGTCAGAAACAATTTCACCGCCGTTGCGAACCCTCAGATGAATCGAATTGCTCCTATCCACCCAAAGCGTATATTCGCGTCTTGCGCCGGACGAATCCTCGAAGAAAACGCCAAATTCCTTTCCGGGATCAACCGTTCCCGGTTGGTCGGGAGAATTTCGCTCCAACTCGAGTCGCGCAACCCAGACGTTCAGCGCCAACGCGCTGATTCTTTTATCCGCAAGGCACGAACTGAAATCAGTTTGCAAGTGGGAACTTGTTGGCTGATCCTTGCTTACGCCGAAGCGCCAATTTCCATCGGACCTTCTTCCAAAACCGTCCACATTCGTTAACCCTACTGGTGAGTTGGTCCCGTTCAGCCAGCAATTATCCACCGACCCCACGTTGTCGAACACCAAAATTGGGCTTACATAACCAAGCGGATTTGGGGTGATGACCGGCTCAGGCGTGGAGGTCGGCGTTTCGGTCAAAGTCGGGGTGAGAGTCGCTTCCTCGGAAGTCGCTGTTGGCGATACAGTCTCAACCGTGGGTATTGTTTCCGTTTCCGTGGGTGGCGGCGGAGAAGTATCGGTGACAACCGGTATGGCGGTGGGCGTTTGGGGGAAGAGTATGGGATACAGGGGGGAATTGGGCGATATGCCCCAATAGATCACAGCGACAATAACCGCCGCGAGGAGAAAACGCATTCCCCAGTTCGATCGCTTTTTATAAGGTTTTGCGCTGCGGACGGCTTGCAACCAGTCTTTTGATGCCTCGAATAATTCCTGCGATGTGTGCGGCGATTGCGCGCCGTCTGCCGGCGTGCGGGGCGCCCATTTGCATAGATTCCGGAATTCATCCGGTACGGATGTTATGCCAGGGAATAGGGCGGAATTGGCTGGCAGGGCAAGCGAACCTGTGGCGGGCGGATGTCCCTTGCGGGTAACGAGCGAATATACGATCTCGGCGGAACGCGCAAGGTCGTAAGCAAATTCGGTCTTCTTTTTTGGGTCCACGTCAAGTTTAGCGTTCCCCCAGTCAATGACGATCAATTGTTTTTTATCCCTGCGCCAGAAAAGGTGTTTGAGATCAACGTCGCCGTTGACGATGCCCATCTTGTGCGTTTTGGCGAGCAGGTCGAAGAACTGGGTCAGAATTTCCGCCCGTTCCACCGCGGGCAGGGAATCGAGGTTCTTTTCGACGCGCATCCCCTCTATGTATTCGATCACCATGTAGAAATAAGCCTTCGAGCCGTATTCCGCCTCCCCTGTATCGTACACTTCCGGCACCCCCTGACCTTTCAGGTCCAACAGCGCCGCCACTTCGTTTTTCAATCCTTCAACAGCGTTTAGTGATTTGAGTTCCGCCCGTTTGATCACCCCCAGGCGCTCTTTTTTCATGTCGAATACAAGGTGAGTAAAACCGCTTCTGCCGACATCCCAATCGGCGCTCACCGGTTGAAAGCGATAGCGGTCTGCAAAAATCGGAGAACCTGATATGTTCTCTTTCATGGCGGACAAACTCCCTTGCTGTTCAAAAACTTTGGCGATCGCTTACATCTCTCGTTATCCCAAATTGGATCCTTGCCTGTTCCCTTACCTCAAAATAACCTGTTGTGGGTTTGAAGGCATTATACTACAACCGAGATTGACGGCTATTCATTCCACCAATTTCTTCACTCCAAACGGTCATGGCGGAGGATCGGAACGTTGCTGAGTTGCCAGTGATTGGTTTTGCAGCGGCATCAATTTTGGCTCAACAACTTCCCAATATGATCTGTGTGATCTCTCTCGTGCCAGAGCGCGCGGCGCAACACTTTGCGCGGACTCCAGAATTCGCCATCCACGCCAACCGCTTGTTTCGAACCCGCGAACGCTGGCAACTGTTCGTTCATCAACCTGCGGACTTTCTCCAACCGCTCCATCGGCTCTTTCGGGACCTCGCCACGCGGAAACGCCAGCCCAAGTCGATCCAGATACCACCATTCCGCTCCACCGATGTGGTTGACAATTCCTGCGACGTCCCAACGTTCGCCTTCTTTTTTATATTTCCATTCCTCAGGGGTAAGCGCTTCAAGGACGGCGAGCAGATCGGAGCGCGACCATGCCAGCAATTTCAGCCCGCGTTCGATGTCCGTTGCGGTGAGCGGCTTCCAGTCATGCTCGAAGAACGGGTCCACGTTATAACCGTCCTTTTCGACCCGGTCATATTCTTCGTTGATCTGATAGTCGGCACACACCTGTTCGACATGAACCTCATACGCCTCATCCAGCGGAATCCAGGACGGTTCATGTTGATTGACCCATCCTGCATATTCCCGAATTGCATTTGATGAATTGGCAATGGCTTCCTGTTCATTGTTCCCATAAGCGTAACAACCAGGATGTTCGAGCATCCATGCGATGGAACGGATCCCTTCGTTATTGTTTTCGATCCCGACTCGAAACTTCATTGCTGTTTTCACTCCGTCAACTTCTCCGGACGGAAGCATGGCTGATAGTCGTATCCCAATATCAAAAGATACTTTGCAGAACTGTTCGCGTCCGGCGCGGGGATGAGACTGCCCGGCAGCATACCCATCACGTTCAGGATGTTATTGCTTACCGAACGATCCTGCGCGGCGGATTTGTCTATGAGGACGGAGTAGGCGTAATCCTGCCGGTCGGAGGGGACGACGCGGGCTTCATAGCCCGCGTAGTTGAGACGCGTGGACGCCAATGTCTCGTAGCCGGGGATGGAGGTGCCGTTCATCACTTCGATGGTGACGGTTTGTCGTTCCACGGTACGCGCGGATGGCGATAGCGCTTCGGTGAGCAATTGCGAGAGCAGTTCCTGGTTGGGCGAGAGGACGTACGCGCCCTGGTTCGTGATCCATGAACTGACGTAGGGCGGGCGGATGTAGTAACTGCGGATGTCGGCGTTGGTCATTTTGGGGGCATAGAGGGCGAGTTGCAGGAGGTCGGCGAGTCCCAGATCCGTTTCGACGGAGTCTTTCACGTTGTTGTATAACTCCGGGATGCGCGCGAGCGTGCCGGTTTGAAGGGCTTGCGTGAACACGGCGCGCAGGACTTCCTGCTGGCGGCGTCCGCGGTCGAAGTCGCTGGATTTTTGGCGGGAGCGCGCGTACCAGAGCGTGAGGTCGCCGTCCATGTGAATGACGCCGGGATTGACCGTATACAAATGCCAGTTCGCCTCGATGTTCGGGTTGTAACTCGGATCAATCAACTTCCAATCCGTATAGGCGCACGAGACGGGAACGTCCACGCCGCCGAGGGTATCCACGATCTTGCGGAAGCCGTCGAAGTCCACCATGGCGGCATGGTCAATGCGAATGCCGAGGTTGTATTGAATGGTGTCTTTGAGCAGACCCGCTCCCCCGCCGGGGTAGCCGACCGAAATGCCGTGTTGATACGCGGTGTTGATGCGGTTGTTCTCCCAGCCTGGTATCGAAACCCACAAATCGCGCGGAATGGAGATGAGGGAGACCTGTCCCTCGTTTGGACGCAGAATGGCGACGATCATCGTGTCGGTGCGGAAGGATGCGCCGGCGGAGCGTTTGTCCGAGCCGATGAGCAGGAAGTTGATGGTTTCCTGTCCGTTGGCAAAGGCTGGATCAATGTTGGGGAGAGGTGCGACCGTGTTGATGAGGAAGTTCGGGTCAATCGTCGGGAGGTCCGTTTGCGCGGGAGGGATGGAGGTTTGGGATACAGGATCAGTTACCGGGGCGGAAAGAGGCGTGCCGGTCGGCGTCCAGGGAATGGGTTGGAAGGGAGTCGGCGTCGGTGAGGCGTTCGGCGCGGCGGTCACGAGGACGAAAGGCGGCGGGGCTTCTCCGCCGGAAGCGGACGCGTTGCTTCCGCATCCGGCAAGCAGGAGCGCCGCAAGAATGAGCCTCCAGTAAACGGATTTCATGGCGAAGGGCTGGGGGGCGTGGACGTTTGTGTCGGCGTCGAGAAGTCGGGGGTCTTTGTGGCTGTGTTTGTCGGCGTGGAGAAATCGGGCGTGTTGGAGGGAGTGGGCGTGGGCGTGGAGAAATCCATCGTGCTGGTACTGGTTCTGGCGGCGGTGCTGGTTGCGGCGGGCGTGCTGGTCGGCACGTTCGGCACATAGAGCGCCTGGCCGACATGAATGATAGTGGAGGACCCCATGCAGTTGGCGGATTGCAGTTGCGCTACTGTGGTTCTGTATAACAAGGAGATGCGGTAGAGGTTTTCTCCGGGTTTTACGATGTGCGTCTTTCTCCACGTGGACGGCGGACCGCACGGAATGACCGTGACCGTGGGCACGGGCGGAACGTAAATGACCGAGCCGGCGGGAGGAACCACGTCGTTCAGGCAGTTGCTCGTGTTCAGATTGTCGGCGGTGGTTTTGTATCGTTCGGCAATCGAGTAGAGCGTATCGTTGACGCCCACAACGATGGGAGTCCACCCGGCGGGGATGGAACAGGGTTGTGTTTGCGCGAGGGTCGCGGTGGGGATGGGCGTCAAGGTGTCGGTGGAAATCTCGGGCGGAAGCGTCGGGAAAAGCGTGGGGGAGAGAAGCGGCGAGGCGAATTCCACCGCGAAGGTTGTGGGGAGAGGAGAAGGCGTCGAGGGAGGCGAAGGGGCGGTCGTTTCCGCCAGGGACAGGGAGATGCCTCCGATCACAAGGAGAAGGGAAATTACCCCGATGATGAACCCGCTGCCCATCTGCCGCAGGGCTTTCATGGTTGATTCTCCGACTGCGGTTTGTCTGTAGCGATCGGCAGCAGCACGCTGAACGTCGAGCCTTTCCCGGCTTCCGTCTCGACCCAGATGCGTCCGTTCTGCGCCTCGGTGAGGGTCTTCGCGATGGACAAACCGACGCCCGTATCGCCGACGCCTTGAATGAGAACATTATCCGCGCGATAGAGACGCGTGAAGACGCGCGGCAGGTCTTCGGGTGGGATGCCTCCGCCGGTATCCGTGACCTGCAGGAGGACGTATTCGCCTCCCTCCTCGATCCTGGTCTGGACGCGCAGTTTGACGGTTCCTTCATTCGGGGAGGCTGCCCCGGCATTCTGCAGGAGGTGGATCAAAATCTGTTGCAGCGCCTCGCGGTCTGCATGGATGGGCGCCAAATCCTTTGGCAGGTCGAGGTGCATGGAGATGTTCTTTTCGCGCACCTGGCTGCTGGTGTAGGACATGGCGTTGTCAATGATGAGGTTCAGGTCCACGGGTTCGGGTTTGAGTTCGTTGAGTCCCGTTTCGAGCGTGGTGACCTGGATCAGGTCGTTGATCAAGTTCGAGATCCGTTCGGTGGACGACTTGATGCGCTCCACGAACTTGCGTTGCAGCGCGCCGAGGATGCCGACCGATTCGCCCAGCAGCAGGTCCGTGTAGCCCACGATGGAGGACATCGGCTGGCGCAGTTCCTGTGAGATGGAGGCGACGACCTCCGCCTGTTCGGTGGAATACGCGGCGGCGGAGCGTTTTTCCGCTTCCATGAGTTTGATGCTCGCCTCGGCGAGCTGGTTTTGCAGGCGCGCCACCTCCTTGAGCGTGGCGCGCAGTTCGGCTTCGACCTGCCCGCCGACCTGATCCCCTGCCTTGATGCCCTGGGAGGCGCGCAGCGCTTCGTTCTCCGCCTTCAATTTTTCGATCGCCTTCTGCGCCTCCTCCTGCATTCTGGTCAGTTCCCTCAGGCTTTCGGCTTGCGCGAGACCCTCCCGCGCCTCGGCTTTGACCGTCTCCATTTGTTGGAGCAGTTCGCCGTGCCGTCGTTCGAGGTCGGCGACGCGCGCCTTTGCGGACTCAAGTTCCTGCCGGGTCTGTTCGGACTTGTGCTCGAGGGCGTTCATCTTCTGCCCGCGCTGAATGATGGGGACAAGCGAGGCGGCGATGTTGGTGAGGAACGCCTGGTCTTCCGCGCTCCACAGGCGGTTGGAGTACGGCGACAGCACTAGGACGCCTCCGATGGGATCCTTTTCAGGCGAGATGATCGGAACGCTCATCAGGTGACCGGGGTTGTTCAGCCCGAGCATGTCGCTCAGTCCCTTGATGTCCGCCGAGGTGCTGCTGGAGGGCAGCCGCAGGGGACGCCCGCGCTGGATGGAGTTCGTGAGCATGGGGATCATGTTCTTGTTCAAACTGCCGCCATCCAGCGACTCTTCGCGGATCAGGTCGTATCCGCTTGCGATCTGCAGTTGGTTCTTGTTGTCCGTGAGGTAGATCAGAAATGCCAGGTCCGCCAGCAGGGTCTGCGCGATGGCGCGCGTGGTTGCCTGGCTCACCTTGTCCACGCTGGATTCGGCAGCAAGCGCCAGCAGGGCATGGAACGTTTTGGGGTCGGTGCTGTAACGCCGCCGTTCATCCGAGGGGGCGACGGGTTTGATCGTGGTGGGGGTTTGGGCGGGCGCGGGGAAGCGCTGGGAGAGGGTCATCAAAACGGGATACGCCGCCATGTACGCCAGCCGCACCGCGCCGGGAAAATCGCCGTCCGTGCGGCCGAAGATCAGGTGAAGCAAATGCCCCGCGAACGCGAGCAGAAAGACCGCTATACCGTTGCCCCATCCGTTCGGGCGGCGGACGAGGAGCAGGAACAATCCAAAAACCGCAAAGGCGATGCTGCCCAGTTGCCAGAAGACCTCGAAGAAGGTCAGGTTGTAGGAGATGGAGGGCGTCTGGGAATAGGCGATCAGGCTCACTGCAAAAGCCGCCGCCACCAGCAGGCTGACCAGGGCGGTCATCGCATCGGCGGCGCGGCTGGGTTCGGGGAACGTCCACAGCCAGACCATCCAGACCAGCGCGAAGAAGGTCAACGCGCGGTCAACAGGCGGGAGGAAAAGCGACAGGTTGACGAGACCCTCGTTCCCCAACGCGCTCAACACGAAGAGCGCGATCTGCGCGGAGAGCAGGAGGCTCAACCCGAACACCGTCCGCCGCGCCTGGGGGAATCCGCTTGCCCGCAAATGGAAGATCGAAGATTGAAGCGCGCTGACGATGGAGAACACCAGCACCAGGTGATAGATCACGCTCCCTGTGGGCTGTGTGAATAGATTGAACATTTGAACGAGGGAATCGACCATGGGCAGTGGGGATTATACATCCCTTGCGGAATTCTGACGACAAGCGCGACGTTTTTGGAATGTTACAGGACGCGTATACCCAGCGGGCATTATATAATTGGAAATCATGCGCCGTCTGCTCCGCAACGCGTCGGTCATCGCCGCCCTCCTGCTGGCAATCCTCCTGCCGTTCATCGCCTCCGGTTATTCCGAACTCGAAAAGGCATCCCTCGCGACCGCCCCTCTCGCGGCGGCGGAGCATTATCGAGCCGCGGCGCGGCGCATCCCCTGGCGACCCGAACTCTACGAACTCGCCGGTCACTACTTTTATCATGCGAAAGCCTACCCACAGGCGGACGCTGCCTATCAAAAGGCGGAAGGACGAGACGCCCTTTCGTCCGAAGGCTGGGTGGCGTGGGGCGATGTCGCCTATTTGAACGGGAACGCGGAACGCGCGTCGGAACTCTGGGAACGAGGACTCGAGGCGCCGAATCCCTCCGCGAAACTGTATTCGCGCCTTGCCGAAATGCACCGGCAAAACGGGGAGTATGCCAAAGCCGCGGACTACCTCCAACGTTACGTGGAAATCTTTTCACAAGATGCCTCCGCCCGTTATCGTCTGGGACTCCTGTTGACCCTGTCCGACCCGAACGAGGCTTTATCCGAACTTTTACACGCTTCGCAACTCGACCCGCAATTTGATCCCGCGACCCAGACTCTCCGCACCGCCTTGAACTTGTCTGCGTTGAGCGAATCGCCTTCGGAGCGGAAGGTGGTCATCGGGCGCGGGCTGGGGTTGGTCGAGGAATGGGAACTGGCGCGCGCCGCCTTCGAGGAAGCCGTTCGATTGGACGGGAACAACGCCGAGGCGTGGGCATGGCTTGGGGAGGCGGACCAGCATACGGCGGAGTCCGAAGCGTTTACCCATCTCGAACGCGCGCTGAATCTGAATCCGAATTCGCCCGTCGTGCGCGGCTTGCGCGGGCTGTACTTCCAGCGCGTGGGGAATCATTATCAGGCAGTGATCGAGTTCCAAGCCGCCGCGAAACTGGAGCCGGAGAATCCCGCGTGGTACGTTTCCATTGGCGAGGAGTTCTTAAAACTCGGCGACCTGATCCTTGCCCTGCAAGCCTATCAACACGCGACGACGGTCGCGCCGGAAGACGCGCAGTATTGGCGGCTGCTGGCGAATTTTTGCGCGCAGAATAACGTCAACATTCCAGACGTGGGCATCCCCGCCGCGGAGAAGGCTGTCTCGTTGACGCCGGACGACCCGCTCGCGCTCGATGCGCTCGGCTGGACGATGGCACTGGGCGGCAGGTATTACGAAGCCGAACTGTATTTGTCCAGGGCGCTGAAACGCGACCCGGAACTCGCTTCGGCGCATTTGCATCTGGCTTTGGTGTACATGGAAAAGGACGACCGCGCTTCGATGTACGATCATTTGATCCGGGCGCGTAATCTTGGGAGTGAAGAGGCTCAGACGTTGCTGGGGCAGTATTTTCCTTGATTTTGGCTTCCGGAAGATTGCTTCTGGATTTGGAAGGGCAGGCTGTCCGATTCCAAGGCGGTACGCATGATAAAATCCCCCGCATGAAAAAATCCGTTATCCCTTCGATATCCCTCAAGGCCGGCATACTTTCCGCTTTCGTCTTTCTTTTCGCCTCCTGTCTTCCTGTTTCCCAAACGGAACCCGTCACGGCAGCCAGGCCGGGCGAAGTCCTGTATCGGGAGAACTTTGCGGATAACACCTCCGGCTGGGACCGCGTGCTGAACGACGGCGGCATCATGGATTACGACAGCGGCGGGTATCGCATCCTCGTGCGCGGCGCGAAGATGAACTTCTGGTCCACACCGCCGGGCAACTTCAGCGACGTGCGCGTCGAAACCGATGTGACCAAATTAAACGGTCCCGACGCCAACCGCGCCGGTGTCCTGTGCCGTTATCGAAACGGGAATTATTATTTCTTCATCATCTCGAACGACGGATTCTATGCCATTGGCAAGTTCACCGGCGGACAGGCGATCCTGATCGGGCAGGAATCCATGGTGCCGAGCGAGGTCGTCGAAACTGATGGAGTAAATCATTTGCGCGCCGACTGCATCGGAAGCGCGCTGACCTTTTACGTCAACGACGCTCTGGTCGCTTCCACTCAGGATGCGGATTTCGCCACCGGCGGGGTCGGCGTGCTGGCGGGTTCGTTCGAGGAACCCGGCGTGGACGTGCTGTTCCAGAATTTTGTCGTACTCCAACCATAACGGAGTCCAACGACTCCCGTCGTTGGATTGCCCATATTCCAAAGTCAGGAGACTTTGGAGTCCGTAAGTATTGTATGAAGATTTACCTTGATACCATAGGCTGCCGCCTCAATCAAAGCGAGATCGAAACGATGGCGCGACAGTTCCGCGCCGCGGGGCATGAGATCGTCGCCTCCGCAGATCTGGCGGACATGGCGGTTGTCAACACCTGTGCGGTGACGACCGAAGCCGCCGCCGATTCGCGCGGCGCCATCCGACGCATTGCGCGCGCGGGCGTCGAGGAAATCGTCGCGACGGGTTGCTGGGCGACGTTATATCCAAAACAGGCGGGTGATCTGCCAAATGTTTTGCGCGTTGTGACAAATGACCGCAAGGATCGTCTCGTTTTGGAAACGCTCGACCTTCGACCTGCGACATTTGACATTGAACCGCTGGTTCGCGTTCCCCTCCCCGGCCTGCATCGCCGCACGCGCGCCTTCATCAAAGTGCAGGACGGTTGCGACAATCGCTGTACGTTCTGCATCACCACCGTCGCGCGCGGCGCAGGGCGAAGCCGCGCGGTTGCCGATGTCCTTCTCGATATTCAATCCGCTCTCGACGGCGGCGCGAAGGAGGTCGTTTTGACAGGCGTGCATCTCGGTTCGTGGGGGTATGACCTCCGCTCGCATCTGACCGAACTCATCAAAGCGATTTTCCGCGAGACGGACGTTCCGCGCCTGAGACTTTCCTCGCTAGAACCCTGGGACTTGAACGCGGACTTTTTCTCGTTATGGACAAATCCCCGCCTCATGCCTCACCTGCACCTGCCTCTGCAATCCGGGAGCGAATCCACGCTGAGGCGGATGGCGCGCAAAACCACGCCAGATTCTTTTCGCGCGTTGGTTGCTATCGCGCGTGAGACGATCCCCGACGTTGCGATCACCACCGACATCATCGCGGGCTTCCCCGGCGAGACCGAGGAGGAGTTTGCCGAATCGATGGATTTTGTCTGTGAGATGAATTTCGCGGGTGGACACGTCTTCACGTTTTCGCCGCGTCCCGGCACCGGGGCGGCAAGGATGAAGGGGCAGGTCAAGCCCGAGGTAAGAAAGAAGCGGAATCGCATCCTGCGCGAGGCGCTCGAAGAGTCCGCGAAATCCTACCGCGAACGTTTCGTCGGCAGGGAGATGCCTGTGCTGTGGGAATCCACTTCGGAAATGGGCGAATGGGGTTGGAAGATGGAAGGGTTGACGGGAAACTATCTGCGCGTGAATGCCATTGCCCCGTCGCCGCGCTGGAACGAAGTGGATCAGGTGCGGATGGAATCGGTTTTCGGCGACAGGTTGAAAGGCGTAATCGTAAAAAAGGGATAAGTGTCACTTTGTAGAAAGGGGACAGGGTTGTAAAATTTTATTGTTCGGGGCGCGCATCGCTCCGCCGGACAGGCATTGGCACAAGAATTCCACAGATGCGAATATATCCAACATTAATGAAGCGCGATCCATCCGCGCTTCATCCCAATAAGGAGAATCCATGACTGCTCAACTCATTGACGGAAAGTTGATCGCTCAACAGGTGCGCGAGGAGGTCGCCGTGAAGGTGGCGCAACGGATCGCGGCCGGCAAATCCAAGCCGACCCTGGCGACCGTACTGGTCGGCGACCGCGTCGATTCGGCGACCTACGTTTCAGCCAAGCAAAAGGCTTGCGCCGAATTGGGGATGGGGTCCATCAGTCATCATCTGCCCGCCGATATTTCCCAGGAAGAACTCGAAAAACTGATCAAGAAACTGAACCGCAGCAAAAAGGTCAACGGCATTCTGGTGCAATTGCCCCTGCCTTCGCATTTGAACGAGGAGCGCGTTCTGCAACTCATCAGCATCGAAAAGGATGTGGACGGTTTTTCCCCCATCAACATCGGGCGGCTGGCGCAAAAGGGACGCGAGCCGTTGTTCGTTCCCTGTACGCCCTACGGCTGCATTTATCTCCTCGAAAAGGCGGGCGTGCAGATCGAAGGCGCGAACGCGGTGGTGTTGGGACGCTCGAACATCGTCGGGATGCCTGCGGCGCTGCTGCTGATCGGGAGGAACGCCACGGTCACGGTCTGTCACTCGCGCACCAGGGACCTGCCCGGCGTCGTGCGGCAGGCGGATATCCTGATCGCTGCAATCGGTAAAATGGAAATGGTGCGCGGCGATTGGATCAAGCCCGGCGCGGCGGTCATTGACGTGGGCATCAACTCCAAGCCCGATCCGTCGAAGAAGAGCGGATACCGCCTCGTGGGCGACGTGAATTTCGACGAGGCAAA
The DNA here is from genome assembly GCA_013360875.1 of Anaerolineales bacterium. Taxonomy (GTDB): domain Bacteria; phylum Chloroflexota; class Anaerolineae; order Anaerolineales; family Villigracilaceae; genus Defluviilinea. The sequence goes on from JABWAU010000034.1 coordinate 15,974, forward strand.
GGAGGTCGCCGGGTACATTACGCCGGTCCCCGGCGGTGTGGGTCCCATGACGATCGCGATGTTGATGAACAATACCTACCGCGCGGCTGAATTGCAGGATTCGTAACCCGCCGTACGCAGAACGTCCCGAAGGCGCCGCCTTCGGGACGGCATGCGGTGGCAGTCCGTGATTGGATTGTGTCCGATGGTCATGGCAGGATTGTTTTTGTGCAGTTTGCTACCTATCATCCGCTTGATAAAAGACCCCAAAGGCTTGCCCTGAGTGCTTCGCAATTGAAGGGTTTCCTTCTCTGATCAGAACACGGTCCAAGCAAGCCCCTCGAGCAAATTTTGCGCCCGGGTTTGCCGAAAAACTTTAGAGAGTGTCTGAAAAGTCCGTTTTTATTACTTGTCGAGCGTAATCTACGCTCTCTTGCGCACGGGGACGTTACACCTGCCCTGGCGGGCGGTGCCAGGGGAGAACGTCGCTTACGCATCAGTTCTTAGGTCTGGCGTTCGAGCAAAATGTACGGTAGAAAATTGTACAGGAAAGGAGGCGTCAGGGGTACGGGTTTGCATATTCCAACCAGATTAGTCGCAACCAATCTTTACCTTCTAAGGAGGAGGAACATAATGAAACGACTCTCTATTTTGGCGCTGGTGGTGTTGCTGTTGGGTATCTTCCTTTCAGCCTGCCAGCCCGCCGGTCCAACCACGATCAAGATCGGCTTGAACGCGGAACTGACCGGTAGTATCCCTGTGGTGGGCGAATCGTGCAGAAACGCCGCCGAATTGGCTGTGAAGGAGATCAACGACGCCGGCGGGCTCGAGGTCGGCGGACAAAAGTACATGATCGAACTTCTGGTCGAGGACAACGAGGATAAGGCGGAATCAGCAGCCGCTGCAACGCAGAAACTGGTGACGGCGAACGTCCTGGCGATGATCGGTCCCAACGCCAGCCGCAATGCCATCCCGTCCTCGGTGGTCGCGGAAAGCAGCAAGATGGTCATGATCAGCCCGTGGTCCACCAACCCCAAGACCACCATCGTCGAGGAGACGGGCGCGCCCAAGCAGTTCGTCTTCCGCGCCGCGTTCATTGACGACTTCCAAGGCGTGGTGGCGGCGAAGTTCGCCATGGAACAGTTGCAGACCGCCAAACCGGCCGTGCTTTACGATGTGGCGTCGGAATACAACAAAGGCATCGCCGAAGTCTATAAGAAGACCCTCGAAGACAACGGCATCACGGTCGTCGCCTTCGAGACCTACACCACCGGCGACAAGGACTTCTCATCGCAGTTGACCAATATCAAAAACGCCGAGGCGGATAGTCTCTTCCTGCCCAACTACTACAGCGAGGTCCCCCTGCAGGTGCAGCAGGCGCGCAAGGTCGGCTTCACCGGCGGCATCCTGGGAAGCGATTCCTGGGGCAACCTTGAATTGATCTCCCTGTGCGGCGCAGACTGCGAGGGTTTGTTCTTCACCACGCACTACGCCTCCGACATCGCCACCCCCAAGGCGCAAGCCTTCATCAAAGCCTACGAAGCCGCCTACGGCAAGACCCCGGACGACGTCGCGGCGCTGACCTACGACTCCTTCGGAATGCTCTTCCAGGCGATCCAGGCGGCTGGCAAGATTGACCGCCAGGCGGTGCGCGACGCGGTTGCAAGCATCACCCTGTACGAAGGCGTCACCGGCAATATGCAATTCAAAGGCACGGGCGACCCGGTCAAGAGCGCGGTGATCCTGCAGATCAAGGATGGCAAGTTCACCTACTTCGCGACTGCCAATCCATAGCGCAAAGCGTTGTTCCATCGGGAGGGCGGCTGTCACAGCCGCCCTCCATTAATGATGAGGCTCCAATGGAATTTTATATTCAACAGACTCTCAACGCGTTGCAGGTGGGCAGCGTCTATGCCCTGATCGCCCTGGGTTATACGATGGTCTATGGGATCCTGACCATGATCAACTTCGCCCACGGCGATATTTTCATGGTCAGCACTTACATTGCGTTCTTTTTCTCGACGATGCTACTGGGAGCGCTCGCAGGATTGAATCCCATCCTGGCGTTTGTCGCCACCCTGCTGGTCGCCATGTTCGGCACCGCCCTCCTGGCTGTGATCATCGAGAGGCTGGCGTACAAACCCCTGCGCACCGCGCCGCGCATTTCGGCGGTGATCACCGCCCTCGGCGTGGGATTGTTTCTCGAGAACTTCATGGTGGCGTTCAAGCCGGTCGGTCCCGCCCCCCGCTTCCTTCCCGCGCTGATCCCGGCGATCAACTACAACATCGGCGGCGTGACCGTTTCCACGATCCAGATCGTGATCATCCTGGTCTCCGCGCTGGTGATGATCCTGCTGGATGTGATCGTCCGGCGGACGATGGTGGGCATGGCGATGCGCGCCATCTCGTGGGACAAGTTCATCGTTCCGCTCATGGGCGTACCGGTGGACCGCATCATTTCCCTGACCTTTGCGCTGGGCGCCTCCATCGCCGCGGTGGGTGGCACGCTCTACGGCATGGCGTACACCATTGACCCCTACATGGGCATTCGCATCGGGTGGTGGGCGTTCATCTCCGCGGTGGTCGGCGGGATCGGAAACATCCGCGGCGCGATGATCGGAGGCTTCATCCTGGGCTTTGTCGAAATCTTCACGCCCGTGTTCCTGCCTTCCACCTACAGAGATTTCGTAGCCTTCTCCCTCCTGTTGGTATTGTTGATCTTCCGCCCAACGGGTATTCTGGGACGCCCGATGGCGCAGAAGGTATAAGGAGGAAGCCCCATGAATCGAGTCTTCTGGAATCGCTGGGGTCTTATCCTCATCCTCCTTCTCATCTTTCCTCTCACCATCCTGTTGCCCAGGTTCGGGATCATCAATCCCTACATTGACCTGGTGCTGAAATACATCGGCATCAACATCATCCTGACCGTCAGTTTGAATCTGGTCAACGGCTACATGGGTGAGTTTTCCGTGGGTCACGCCGGGTTCATGGCGATCGGCGCGTACGTCGCTTCGCTGCTCACGGTCTGGCTGTTTCCACGCGCGGCGGGACCATTTCTCTTTCCGGTTGCGCTTCTTGCCGGAGGGGTTGCCGCTGGCATTGCGGGGTTGGGAATTGCATTTCCCTCCTTTCGCACGCGCGGCGATTACCTCGCCATTGTGACCCTGGCGTTCAACATGATCATCAAGAGCGTGCTTGAAAACCTGGATGCAATAGGTGGACCGCGCGGATTTATGGGCATGGAAAAACTGACCACTCTGTGGTGGGTTTACATCTGGGTCATTATCACGGTCTTCCTGGCGCGAAATTACGTCTTCTCGAACTTCGGGCGCGGCGTGCTTTCCATCCGCGAAGACGAAATCGCTTCGGGGTTGGTGAGCGTCAATACCCGCCAGGTCAAGGTGCTGACCTTCGTCTTTTCCGCGTTTCTGGCTGGGATCGCAGGCGGTTTGTTTGCACACGAACTTCAATTCATCAACCCGCGTTCGTTTACCATCCTGAAATCCACAGACATGCTCGTCATGGTGTACCTCGGCGGGATCGGCAGCCTGGGCGGTTCCATTTTGGGCGCCACAGTCTTCACGGTTGTCATGGAGGGCTTGCGGACGGTGCTTCAGCAGATCGGGATTTCGCAGGAGTGGCGGCTGGTCGTCGCTCCGCTCATGCTCATCCTGCTGATGATCTTCCGACCCTACGGCATCATGGGGTTGCGCGAATTCCGCTTCTTGATCCCACGCAAGGAACGTCCCGAGGCGCTGAACGAATTTCGAAAACAGATCCACGCATCGAAAGGCGGAAAGGAGGCGTTGACATGACCCTACTTTACATCGAGCGCCTCTCCCACAACTTCGGCGGTTTGCGCGCCGTGCAGGATTTCAACCTCGAACTTCAGCCCGGCGAACTGGTTGCGATCATCGGACCCAACGGCGCGGGAAAGACCACCGTCTTCAACCTGATCACCGGCGTATATATTCCCACCGAAGGGCGCATCAAGCTCAACGGCGAGGACTTGATCGGTCACAAACCGCACGAAATCATCAGTCGGGGAATCGCTCGCACGTTCCAGACCATTCGTCTCTTCAAGGAACTTACGGTGCTGGATAACGTCCGCATCGCGCATTACTCACGGGCGGGTTATTCGCAATGGGATGCTCTGCTGCGCCTGCCGCGTTTCACCGGACAGGAGGATCGCGTCCGAAGGGAAGCGCTGGAACTCCTGGATATTTTCGGGATGGCGGACCTGGCGGAAGCCACATCGAAGAACCTGCCCTACGGTCAACAGCGGCGGCTCGAGATCGCCCGCGCGCTGGCGACCCGTCCCAGCCTCCTCCTGCTCGATGAACCAGCCGCCGGAATGAACCCGGCCGAGGTGGAACGGCTCATGGAAACCATCCTGTGGATTCGCCGCGAGTTCCAGTTGACGATCCTTTTGATCGAACACCAAATGCGCGTGGTGATGGGCATTGCCGAACGCATCAAAGTCTTGGACTTTGGGCAGACCATCGCGGAAGGCACCCCGACCGAGATCCAAAACGATCCCCGTGTCATCGAAGCCTATCTGGGCGAGGAGGCGGCATGACATCGAATAATGGAACGCTCCTCTCGATACAGGACCTGCACGTCGCCTACGGAAACATCCTCGCTTTGCAGGGCATTTCAGTGGAAGTGCGCGAAGGCGAGATCGTCACCCTGATTGGCGCGAACGGGGCGGGGAAATCCACGCTCCTGCGCGCCATCTCCGGGATCGTCCCGATTCGCAGCGGCAGGATTACCTTCAGCGGTTCGGATCTGAACGCCGTCCCTGCGCATCGCATTGTCGAGATGGGGGTGGCTCATGTCCCGGAGGGACGCGGCATCTTCGCCAACCTGACCGTCCTCGAAAACCTGAAACTTTCCACCTGGAGCCGCAGGGATCGAACAAACCTGCAGCGGGATTACCAGCGCGTCTTCGAAATCTTCCCCCGGCTGGCTGAAAGACAGAACCAACTGGCGGGGACGCTTTCGGGAGGCGAACAGCAGATGCTTGCGGTTGCGCGCGCGCTGATGACTCGCGGACGGCTCATGCTGCTGGACGAACCTTCGATGGGACTGGCGCCCGTGCTGGTGCGCGAGATCTTCGAGACCGTGCGCGAGATCAACGCCGCCGGGACGACCATCCTGCTGGTCGAGCAGAACGCCAGACAGGCGCTCAAACTGGCGCATCGCGGCTACGTGCTGGAAACCGGGCGCATCACCGTCGCGGGAAACGCAAAGGAATTGCTGGACGACCCGGCCGTCAAAGGCGCGTACCTGGGAGGCTGAACGCAGGATTCGACCCCTCGAAACAGGATCAGGCAAAGGCTTGGACCGAGCCGGTCAAAGAAGAAGTTGAAGGGTCCCGCGCGAAGCGGGACCTTTTTATCCCGCCCGCGCATCCGGGACTTAAGAGCGCGGAGAAACGCATCCGTTTCCTGGCTTGGGTGCGTTATACTTGGGCAGGATGTTACCGGAAACCATCGGCAGGTACCAAATCAGGGAGGAACTGGGGCGCGGACCGTCAACGATCGTTTATCGCGCCTTCGACATGGAAGCCAACCGTGAGGTGGCTGTCAAGGTATTGGCGGTCGAGCAGGCGCCCGATATCAGCCAGAGGGCGCACTTCAAGCGGGAACTCAAGATGATCGCCTCGCTCGAACATCCCGCCATCGTGCCGGTCTACGACGTGGGGGAACACAACGGTCAGCCGTACTTCGTCATGCGGTACATGGCGGGCGGCTCGCTTACCCAATTGATCGCCGCGAAAGGGAAGCTCTCGCTCGAAGAGACCGCCCGCATCATTGACCGCATCGCCTCCGCCCTCGACCACGCGCACAAACAGCACATCATCCATCGCGACATCAAGCCGGATAACATCCTCTTTGACCTGGACGGCAACCCGTACATTTCCGATTTTGGCGTCGCCAAACCAGCCGCAACCAGCGACGCTTCGCCGTCCGAGGGACAGGTCGGCACGCCCGGCTACATGAGCCCCGAACAAATGCACCAGGAAATGGTGGACGAGCGAAGCGACGTGTACAGCCTGGGGGTGGTCGTCTATCAAATGCTGACCGGCCGGAAAAAGTCGAGGCTCGAATCGAAAACCTCCCCGTTGAGAAGCAGACCCTTTACCCAGCCAAGCCCGGACATTTTGAGCGAAGTCCCCGAACTGCCGCCCGAAGTGGGCGAGATCCTGAATATCTGCCTGGCGGAAAACAAACGCGACCGCTACGTCTCGACCCTCCACCTTGCGCGTGCGCTCAACAAAGCCGCGTTCGGCGAGGAGCAGGTTTCGAGGTTCCTGGACAGATATGGCAACTGGGCGGCGATACGCACGAGCCTGTTCTGGATCGCGGGAAGCGTGGTCCTTTTACTCGGCTTCTTTTGGATGTTCGCGGGCGGAGGCAATCTTCCATTCCTCTCCCCCGCTCCCACCCCGACGGCAAGCCTGTTCCCGTCCCCGACGGCTGTTCCTCCCACCGAGACCTTTACCGCCACCGTCCCGACAGCCACCCCTCAGCCCGCCTCCACACCGATACCCACCCCAACCGTTCCCGGCGGCGCGGATATGATCGCGCTCGTTTCCGGGAACGACATCTACCTAATGAACACCGACGGGAGCAACCTTGTCCAGGTGCGTTCGGAGAATTCGCCAAAATCGAACCTGCAATGGATCCCCGGCAACCGGCTGGTGTACATCTCGCGCAACTGCGCCTATCTCCTGGATGCGGAGACGAAAGAGACGGAACAACTTTCCTGTTTCAACGCCAATGAACTGCTCGAAGGCTACAGCGTCTCGCCGGACGGGAAACTCGTCGCCATCAGCATCCAGCGCACGTTGAACATCTTCCCGTTCGACGTCGAAATGCTGCAAACCGTCACCACTCGATTCAACCTGCTGGATAAAAAGGAGAACTGCTACTACAACCAGTTCCCGTTCCGCGAGGTGCTGTGGTCGAAGGATGGGAGGAGGCTCGCAGCGCACGTCATAGACACCCGCTTCGTGAACTCGGACCAGGTCTTCCTGCTGAGCGTGGACATCGAGAATTGCGCCAACGTGGCATTGTCCCGTCTCGATACCATCCCCGGCGGGCGCATTGCCTTCGACAGCGAAAGTTCCAAACGTCTCGGAAGTTTCGACTGGAACGGAAAGAACCTGTTCCTGCTGAACGATTTGGTCCGCAACGACGGCTTTGGCAACCTGTACCTGTACAACAGCGAAACAAGAGAGGCGGTGAAACTCAACCCGATCAACGGCGAGTGCTGTTACCGCGACCCGCACTGGAGCCCGGACGGGAAATACATCGTCTTCGCCTTCCAGCGCTTCGACCTCAGCGACATCTCGCTGTATTACATCCCGTTCGACGATTTGCAGGACGGGGGACCGTTCACGCCGATCAACCTTCCCAGCCGGTTCTTTTCCACTCCGCGCGAAAAACCGCAGCCCGTGTTGCGACCGGCTCCGTAGTAATTCATCCTCCGCTATTTGTTGTTCCAATTGCCGTTCGGCACCTTGTACTTCACGGTGTTTGTGACGCTGGTGAGCCTGTCGTTGTCGTTCATGGTCTCGCCGATCCTTGCTGCCATCTTTCATCAAAGTGTTGTCGGGTTTGTCATCGGGAACGTGCGATACTACCTGTCCACCGAGTGGTATCCCCTCGTTATGATAATGGGTTTTCTCATGCTGACTGTCTCCATGCACCTCTTCAAGTGGATCGGACAATTGCATGGAAAATATGCCAAGATGTTTTTGGTGACGGATTGATTCGGAAGGCAGAAGCAAGAAGGCTGGAGGCAGATAAACTCTCTGCCTTCCGCCTTCTGCTTTCTTTTATCACTTACTCGTATCTGAATCTCCAAACACCCACGCTGAAAAAGATCACTGCAAACCCAAGCAGGACTCCCGCTTCGGGCAGAATGTCCACGAGACCCTTGCCGCGTAGGACCAGGTCCAATAATCCCTGCATCGCCCAGGTGGTCGGCAGAATCTTCACGGCATTTTGAATCGCAGTGGGGAACAACTCCAGCGGATACCAGCATCCGCCCATCAGCGCCATGACCATGCCAAACATGATGCTCAACCCGCTGGCTTGCCCTTCGGTCTTGACGAATGTACCCATCGTGGTGCCGAATGCTGCCGCTGCCAGCGCAGACGCCAACAGGATGAAGAACAACGCCAGCGGCTCGCGTCCCCAGTTGAGTTTCATCACCAGGATCCCAAACCCGACCAGCAGCAGCATCTGTACCAGCGCCATCACCACCTGACCTGAGATCGTGCCAAGCAGGAAGGTCGCTTTGCGGGATGGGGTGGTCAGCAGGCGGCGGAGCGTCCCTTGCTGGCGTTCATAGGCGAATAACGCCGAAATCCCGAATAACGGAATAAACACCCACGTGATCAACTGCCCCGCGGATGAGTTGGCGCGCGGGTCATATTCGACCTGGTCCGGCGTCGTCCCTTCGATGACCGTTACCCGCTCTGGAGCCTCCTCCTGAATGGACTGCGCCAGGTCCAGCGACGTCTCGAAATAGGCTTGCTTCTCAGCTTCATCCGCGAACGGTTGCTTCTCCTCCCTCACTTTGACCGCGTTCTGCGCGGCAGAAATGGCGCTGCTGACGCGGCGAATGGAGGTGAGAATGGCGCGCTCGGCGATGGTCGCGTTCAGGTTGTTGGGTTGTTGGAGCAGTTCCACCTCAGCGGAGCCACCCTGCAGAGATGCTATGTCGATGCCTGCGGGGATGATAAACACAGCCGAGGCGCGGCGCTCATCGAATTGACTTTGCGCCTCGTCGCGCGCAACGACTTCAGGGTAGATGGCGGTGGATTTCTCCAATTCTTCGATGATCTGCTGTGAAATTGCCGTCTGCGCCTCATCCACAACCAGCAGGCGGATGCGGTTTTCTTCGTTACCCGAGGGCGTCCCGCCTGCGAGCAGGAAAGTGAAGACGACGGGTAGGATGATGAAGAACAACAACTCCGACGAACTTGCAAAGCGGATGATGGCATCCTTCCATGCGATGGCAAAGATCTTTTTCATTTCTGCACCAACCCATTCCTGTTGAACAACACGACCGCGATCCCGAACAACACCGCGCCCATGATGAGCAGGGCTGTGATGGGTTCGGTCAGGTTTTTCAACGTGCCGCCGAGGGCGAGCGTGGTGAAACCGTCCAGCCCCCAGGCGTTGGGCGTGATCTTGCTAATCGTTTGCATGAACGGCGGCAACTGTTCGAGGTTGATGAAACTTCCGCCGAGGATGCCGAAGATGAGCATGATGGCGGACCCCGTACTGCCGACCTGCGCGGGCGTGCGGGCGAATGCCGTGATGACCATGCCCCAGCCCGCCGCGCCGAAGACCGCCGCCAGGATCAGGGCGATCATTCCCAATGGGTCGCCCCATTTGACCTGGAAGAAAACCGCCGAGGCAAGGATCAAGATGCCCACCTGCGCCACGCCCATGAAGAAGATGCCCAGTACTTTGCCGCCCAAGACCTGTGCAGTTTGTGTCGGCGAGATCATCAGGCGAGGTAACGTCCCTTGCGCCCGTTCCGCTAATATCGAGCGTCCGCCGTAAGAGACAGTGTACATAAGGAACATCAATGCCATGCCTGGCGCGAAGTAGGCGAGCAGGTCGAACTCAGTTGCCGCTGCGCCTTCCTTGTCAGTCTTGAGCGTAATGGCGGTGGATTCGGTTTCGTCCACGTTTTCAAACATGGCACGCGCTTCGCTCTCCGCGTTTTGCGGATTCAATAACCCGCTTTGCATCAAGCCGACGATGGATGTCATGCCGCTGGTCCGTCCTTCCTCGACGCGCGAGACGAACTCGTCCACGATGGCTTTGACGATGCCCGCGCCGGTCGGGCGTGAGGGATTGGCGTACACCTCGATCTGCACGGCTTCAGGTGGAACGGAATTGGCGTCGAACATCGTCCCTTCGGCGGGGATGATAGAACGGGTGAAGCCTTGCGGGATGATGACGGCGGCTGAGGCTTGGTCACTGTCTATAAGTTGACGAGCCGCCTCGGGGTCGGAAGAGGCGGTGGGTTCCAGCAACTCAGCCATGTCCTCCGAATTGAACAGGTCCTCGAGCGCGTTCCCCAATTCCGCTTGATCCAGATTGACAATGACAACAGGGATGTCCGAGATGCCGGTCGAGCCGCCGCTAAAGCGCCCTGTGACGAAGCCCATGCCGATGGTGAGCAGGAACGGCGCAAGCAGCATGAAGGTCAGCGCGGCGCGGTCGCGGAACATGAGTTGAAGGTCTTTGAGACCGATGAGGAGGAGTTTTTTCATGGTCAGTTCCTCAACGCACGCCCCGTCAGGTGGAGGAACACCGCTTCGAGGTTCGGTTCGCGGATGTCGATCGAGCGGATCTTGATGCCGCGGTCGTTGGCTTTGGTGACCACCGCCGCCAGCACCTCCTCCGCTTCATTCGCGACAACTGAGACTTCATGATCGGTGGAAATGGCTTCCAGCACACCCTCCACCCCATCGAGCGATTTCGCCAATGCTTCGGGATCGTCGTTCTCGCCGATGTGCAGGATGAGCGTTTCGGTCTGCCCGACTTGCTGGGTGAGTTCCTTTTGCGTGCCGAGCGCGATGAGCTCGCCGTGGTCAATGATGCCGACGCGGTCGGAAAGTTCCTGCGCCTCTTCCATGTAGTGCGTGGTGTAAAGGACGGTCATGCCTTGTTTGTTGAGGTCTTTGACCGTGTCGAGGATGGCGCGGCGCGATTGCGGATCAATGCCGACCGTGGGCTCGTCCATGAACAGGAGGCGCGGCTTGTGGAGCAGACCCACGCCGATGTTGACGCGGCGCTTCATCCCGCCCGAATAGGTTTTGACGCGGTTTTTAGCCTTGTCCACCAAACCGATCTGCTCCAACACCTCGTCCACGCGACTGGTAAGGAACTTGCCGCTCAAACCGTACATTTGTCCCCAGAAGAGCAAGTTCTCGCGCGCGGTCAGGTCTTCGTAGAGCGCAATCTCCTGCGGCACGACCCCAATCACCTGCTTGACCGCCATCGGGTCTTTGGTGATGGAATGTCCTGCGATGGTTGCATCGCCTGAGGTGGGCGTGTAGAGGGTGGAGAGCATCGAGATGGTTGTTGTCTTGCCCGCGCCGTTCGGACCGAGCAGACTGAAGATCTCACCTTCCTTAATATCGAAGGAAATCCCTTTGACGGCGGTGAAGTCACCGTAGTTTTTTGCTAGATTCTGGACTTCAAGAATGGATGGCATATATAACTCCTCTTAGAACTGACACTACGAGTATCTACGATGGTTTTGGTGAAAAGGTTTTGGATGAGAAGATGAAAAGCAGCATACTTTATTATCGCGCAGAAAACACCCTGAAATCACATTGTTCGAGAGCGACCGAAGATCATTCCCAGGCCAATAAGAATAAGAACCAGAGGCCATAACAGACTCCAGTTGAAGTTCCAGCCGTTGCCGCTCAGCAAGTTAAACATCAAACCGATCATGAACAGACCGATCAGGGCGGGCATCATTACACTCATATCGAAAAGATTATTTGTAGCGCGATAGCGATTATAAGCACTGCTGAATGAGCCAATGGCCGGTATCAGGATAAAGAACGCCCACCAGTTGAAATCGAAGGATAGCAAGCCTGATTGATTAAGCAGAATGATGGCTCCGCCAGCAATAAAGGCGAGACCGATCCACAAGTTGGATGAAAGCCATCGGTTGCTTTTGCCACTGTTATCGTTTGTGTTCATTTTCTTCCTCCATGATAAATTGATTTTGATAAATGAAGTGTAGAGTACTCTTGTTCGGGTGTCATCAAGCGAAAGACGGCTTTCTCAATCCATCAAAAGTTTGATTGACGACGATTTGATAGGTATAACACAATCATAACAAGCGGGAACAGGAAATCCCAGTAAACGATGACGCCTGTGTTGCTTGGCGAAAAGTTGTTGTGCTGAAGCATGTGCAGGATATGAGTATACCCCGCACCCCAGCCAAAGACGAACTTCATGATGATGAATGGAAGCCAGTACGCTCTGTTCCAAAAACCGAGAAAGCCGACAAGCCCGATGCCGATGGAGGCGAAGCCCAGTTCCATCTGGAAGCCGCTGTCCAGGGGCCAGCCTATACTTGCGGCAACCTCGTCCGCGTAAATGATGTGACCGAACAACCCGCTCATGATGCTGAACCAGCCTGAGAGTCCGATTGTGTAGATGGCGATGATCTCAAGAACGGATTCCTTGCGCTGTGTGTTACGGGTGTTGAAGAGATGCAGGCTGATCGAAATGATCGTCACTGCGAGCTGGATGTAAATGTTCAAGCCTGAAATTTCAAAGAATGCTCTCATCATATTTTCCCGTTTTCTACCCTGCCAGTAAAGCCCAGCGACCGATAATGACAACGATCGACATCGCCGCGAAGTACAGGTTGAGCGGCAGGAATTTGTATTCCCGTTTGGGCAGATGTTCAGTGAAAATGGCGAAGCCCTGGACCAGCGTTAGTCCGACCGCTGCGAGCACGGTTACCCACGGCAGGATGCCCGTCAGCATGGGCAGGACAACGCCGACCGCACCGAGCAGTTCAGCGATACCGATAAAGCGGATGAAAACATCCGTGTGACCGTTCGTCCATGCCATTTTTTCCTTGGCTTTTTCAGTAAAGAATGTTTTGTAGATTCCGTAAGAGCCATAGATACCCAAGAGTGAAATCTGTACGATCCATAAACCGATATTGAGTCCTGTGTTCATGATTTTTCTCCTATTCTGATATTCATTATAGGATTTGAGTTCTCCCAGCACAATACGAGAAATTATTGAACTTGAATTTTAGGCATCCATAATATTGTGTATGCGATTCTTTGATGAAAAACTCCCGCTGACACTGGTCAAGCGGGAGCAGAATGATCAAGAATTCATGAAGATTTATTCTATCAGACGTTCTATCCTTCCTCATCGTATAAGGATGCAAGTCCTTCACGCAGGGCATACAGCGCAGCCTGCGTGCGGCTGGCGAGATGAAGCTTATCCAGCACGCGTGAGACGTGTGTGTAAACGGTCGCCACGCTGACCACCAATGTTTCCGCGATCTCCTGGTTGCTCAAGCCGCGTGCGATCAATTTCAATACCTCCACTTCGCGGTCGGTGAGCGGATCAGGCGACACGGGTCTTTCGGCAGATGTGTGCGAGATTTCCTTGAGCAGCTTTTGCGCGATGCTCGAATGCAGGGTCAGCTCACCTTTGTACACCTGCCGTATGGCGCTGATCAATTCTTCGGGACCCGTGTCTTTGATCAGATACCCGAGCGCGCCGGCTTTGATGGCGGGAAAAACCTTATCGTCTGTTGCGAAACTGGTCAGCACCAAAATCTGTATCGACGGATGTCCCGCCTTGATCTGGCGTATCGCTTCGATGCCGTCCATGACAGGCATGACCAGGTCCATCAGCACGATGTCGGGTTTGAGTTGCTCCACACCCGCCACGGCTTCCCTTCCGTTCGGCGCCTCGCCGACGACCTCGATCCCCGCCTCGGTGCTCAACAGCTGTCTGATTCCTCGTCGGACGATCTGATGGTCGTCCGTGATATATACGCGTATCATTTCACTCATCTGTTACCTCAACTCTAATGGTTGTTCCATTCGCGCCGCCTTGAATCTGCAAAACGCCGCCGAATTGTTCGGCGCGCTCCTTCATCCCGCTCAGCCCCATTCCTCCAAAAGTCCCATGGATGTCGAACCCGATGCCGTTATCCCGAATCTCCAAAACGATTCTGCCCGCTTCCTTTTTCAATGAGACCTTGATCACTGTGGCGTGCGCATGTTTCAGGATGTTATTCAAGGCTTCATTGGAGATGCCGTACAACCCCGCTTCGACCTCCGCCCGGACCTGCCCCACCTCCTGCAGCAGCATCTGCACCTTGATCCCGCTCCTGCTCTCGACCGACTCGAGCCGGTTCCGCAGAGCGGAGACCAGCCCCTCCTGTTCAAGGATCGGTGGACGGAGTTCGAATATCAACAGGCGGGTTTCCTGCAATGTCTGTTGTGCACTGTCTCGTATCTCCCGCATTTGCTCTGCCGCTTTGTCAGTTTGTCCATTGTCCAATTCGCGGGCGGCGGCTTCCGCCTGGAGGGTGAGCCCGTAGAGAGTTTGTGCCACCGAGTCGTGCAGTTCCCGCGCGAGGCGGTTGCGTTCTTTTGCTGTTGCAAGTTCCTCCGCCTGCCCTGCATACTCCTGCAGTTGACGATGTGCCTGCTGTAATTCGTCCAGAAGCCGATCGCTTTGGATCCGCTCCCTGTTGACGCGCAGCATCGTGGTCGAGAAGGAAGCGACGAAGAACAATCCTGCAAGATACAGGAACGTGAAGGGCAGTCCGTTGGGGAATTCGAATTGAGTCAGTTGTCCGATAACAATTGCGATGCCAAAGATCAAGATCCATGTGATGGCTTTTCTGCGCGGCAGGATGAACACCGCCTGTCCGCCGAGGGGCATGAAGAGGATGGCGAAAAAGTCCAGTTCGTAATAGAGGAGCATGCCCCAGATGATGAGCGCGGTTTGAACCGCAAGGTAGATGTGCGCCCCAGGTTTGCTGTCGCGGATGATGAGAGGATTGACGATCATCAGCACCGCGTAGGCGATCAGGATCGCGTTCAACAGCCATCGCAGCGGGTGCTGCTGTTCGGCGAATTCGAGCGTCCAACGCAACGCCACAGATGCCCACATCGCCAGGCTGACGATGAGAAATACGTTCGGATTGCTGCCGGAGAAGATCTGTTTCATGCTGTCATTATAGGGCGCAGATGGCATCCGGGCAATACAAGAAATTATTGATATTGAATTCCATGTTTCCTGTGACGACATTTACGGTTGTCTCGGGCATACTGTGGGCATGAAACGGAGGTTGTCATGGAAAAATTTAAATGGTGGTTTGGTGTTGTTGTCTTCCTGGCGCTTGTGCTGGGACCTGTCGTCGTCAGGCAAATTGCAGGCGGCGAACCAGATCGAACGTATCGCCGCCCGGATCTGGCAAGCATGGACTACACCGAGGTGACGTTCCGCAACGAAGCGCAGGGATTGACCCTGGCGGGCATGCTGTTCATCCCCGATGGCGAAGGTCCGTTCCCTGCGGTGGCGATCATCCACGGCGCAAGCACGAGTGTGCGCGATAACAGCTGGTATCTCACGCTTGTCGAGTATCTGCAGGCGAACGGAGTCATCGTCCTTTTGCCCGACAAGCGTGGATCGGAGAAATCCGAAGGGAATTGGCGCACGTCCAGTTATGAAGACCTCGCCACGGACACGGTTGCGGCGGTGGAATTTCTGAGAGCACAGGAGATGGTCGAAGTCACAAAAGTTGGGATCATCGGCATGAGTCAGGGCGGACAG
>JABWAU010000035.1 GCA_013360875.1 Anaerolineales bacterium
TTTCACCGCCTACCAACTGGCGCTCCCCTTGGCTTACCCTGATACGACTTTATGAGACTTTGTTAAAGTTCGATGGATACAATTTTACGAGACTCGACAAAAGTGGAAAGTGAAATCCCACTTTCCACTTTCCACGTTCCACTTGTGTACCCGTGTACCTGTGCGCCTCCCTACTTCTTCCCGCCATCCTTCCCCAGGAAGTTGTCGAGCAGACTCGTGAACTCCATCGGGAAAATATATTTGGTGGACGGGCTCGCGCCGACGGCTTTGAGCGTCTCGAAGTATTGCAGGGTCATCGTCTTCTGGTCCACGGTTTGCGCCACGTTGAAGATGTGTTCGAGCGCCTTCGCAAAGCCCAGCGCCCTCAACTCCTGCGCCTGCTGCTGACCTTCCGCTTCGAGGATGGCGGATTGTTTCGATCCTTCCGCGCGCAGGATGGCGGCTTGCTTTTCGCCTTGCGCCACGTTGATGGCGGCTTCGCGCGTACCCGTGGATTCGGTCACGACCGCGCGGCGGATGCGCTCCGCCGACATTTGACGGTTCATCGCCTCCTGAATATCGCGAGGCGGGATGATCTCGCGGATCTCCACGTTGGTCACCTTGACGCCCCAGCGTTCGGTCACTTCATCGAGACGGGTGCGAAGCATGGTGTTGATGTGTTCGCGCTCGGAAAGCACGTCGTCCAGCGGAATGCCGCCGATGACCGCGCGCAGGGTGGTGGTCGCCATGCCCTGTGCCGCCACTTCGAAATTGCCCACCTGCAACACCGATTCGGCCGGATCCAACACCTTGTAATACCAGATGAAATCCACCGAAATGCCGGCGTTGTCTTTCGTGATGGCGGTTTGATGCGGAATTTCGCGCACTTGCTCGCGCAAGTCCACTTTGACAGCCCGGTCAATGACTGGGATGAGGATGATCAATCCGGGTCCCTTCGCGCCGATGCTCCGCCCCAGGCGGAACACGACCAGGCGTTGGTACTCCGGCACGATGCGAATGGCGTTGGCTAAAAATATGAAGCCAAGCACCAGGATCGCTCCGACAAAACATAAGGCGCCAGTTAACTCAGGCATACTAATCTCCTTTTCGTTGATGAATTGGACCTATTGATTCTTCTCGACGATCAAGACGAACCCTTCGCGCCGGACGACGCGGATCGAACTTCCCGCCGCAATGACCTTGTCGCTGCGAGCGGACCATAACTCACCCGCGACCTGCACGCTTCCTTCATCGTGGATCCTCGTCTTGGCTTCGCCGATCTGACCGATCAAACCGTCAATATCGTGCGCGGGCCTGGCGTGCGCGGCTTGCAACGATTTGCCCACCGCGATCCACAGGAAACCAGCCACCAGGACGGACGCCGCGAACGCGACAAGAAGATTCACCGCCGGCCCGCCGCCTGCGCCGGGAAAGAGGAAGATCGAGCCAAGCACGAGGACGATGATCGAAATTCCAAGATACAGTTCGCGTTTCGGTTTCTGAAGCGAATAGACGAATGGGACGATGCTCAAACCGATCAGCGCAAGCGCCCACCAGTTGAACGACAGGCGGTAGATGCCGTATCCCGCCAGCGCGATGCAGATCAACGCCCCCGCCTCCAAAAAACCCGACCCGGGCGTGGCAAGCGAGAGCATTGCCAGCAACACGCCCGCAAGCAAAAAGAGATAGGCGACGTTGGGATTGATCAGGATGTTTTCCATCTTTCCTCCAATTCATTATACAACAGGTCAGGCTGGTTACAGCCTTTGAGTGCTCCATATCATCTACGGGCTTCACCGTGAAAGGTTTTCAGGTGAACGTCCCGCCGAGGCTGTATAATACGTCCGCCAAAGGAACCACCCCCACAAGGAGTCAAAGTGAACTTCGATAAAATCTGCGTACTGGGTCTGGGCTACATCGGGCTTCCCACAGCCTCCATGTTTGCCGCGCGTGGCGTTAAAGTCGTCGGCGTGGACATCAACCTCCGCGTCGTCGAAACCCTGCGAAAGGGCGAACTCCACATCCACGAACCGGGATTGCGAAACCTCGTCGAAGACGCGCTCCGCTCCGGCAACCTGACCGTATCCTCCCAACCCGAAGAGGCGGACGTCTTTCTGATCGCGGTGCCGACGCCTTTTCACGAGGACGAATTCGCCGAGTACGAGGGGCGGAAATACAAATTGGCGGACATGAGCGCCGTGATCTCCGCGACGGAAGCCATCCTGCCGCACCTCCGCAAAGGGAATTTGGTGGTGCTGGAATCCACCTCCCCGCCTCGCGCCACCCTTGACCTGGTCCGTCCCATTTTAGAGCGATCCAACCTGAAAGCGGGCACAGACTTCCTCCTATGCTACTCGCCGGAGCGCGTCCTGCCCGGGCAAATCCTGCGCGAGTTGATCGAGAACGCGCGCGTCGTCGGCGGCGTGACCCCCGAATCCGCAAAGGCAGCGCGCGACCTGTACTCGATCTTCGTCAAAGGCGAGATCATCGAAACCGACGCCACCACCGCCGAGATGGTCAAATTGATGGAAAACACCACCCGCGATATCAACATCGCCATCGCCAACGAATTTTCGCGCCTTGCCGAAAAGTTCGGCGTTGACGTGTGGGAAGCCATCCGCCTCGCCAACCTGCATCCGCGCATCAACATCCTCAGCCCCGGACCGGGCGTGGGCGGTCACTGCATCAGCGTGGACCCCTGGTTCCTTGTCGAGACCGCGCCGGAGTTGACCTCGCTCATCTATCACGCGCGCAAAGTCAACGACGAGCAGCCGCGTTTTGTTGTGGAAAAAGTAAAACAAGCCTTCAACGCATCGAGCGAAGCGGAGCGAAGAGGAGACGCGGGAAGCAGGGAAATATTGAAAGGTAAGACCGTCGCCGCGCTCGGCTTGGCGTATAAACCGGATGTGGACGACCTGCGCGAAAGCCCGGCTGTCGAAGTCGTGCATTTGCTCCAGAATGAAGGCGTGCAAGTCAAAGCCTGGGAACCGTTCAAACCGGAGGCGAGTCTTAAGGGCGTCAAAATGTCTCCCAGCCTCGAAGAAGCCGTCAAGGATGCGGACGCGATCCTGCTCCTGGTAAAACACGCGCAGTTCATCGAAATCCGCCCCGGCGACCTCGCATCGAAGACCTCCGCGCGGATCGCCGTAGATTGCGTCAACGCGTGGAAGGCGGAGGAATGGCAAAAGGCTGGCTTCCAATTCCATCGCCTCGGCGACAACAAATCTCCCAACCTCTAATTCCCTCGATCTCCAATCGCCAATCGTAAATCAAATGAAAATTCTCTCCGTTTTCGGCACCCGCCCCGAAGCCGTAAAAATGGCGCCCATCGTCCGGTTATTGAATCAGACGAAGGGAATCGACTCGCGCGTCTGCGTCACCGCGCAGCATCGGCAAATGCTCGATCAAGTCCTCGAGTTGTTTCAGATCCAACCCGATTACGACCTCGACCTGATGCGCGAGGGACAATCGCTGGCGCAATTGACCGCAGGCATCTTTTTGCATCTCGACCCGGTGCTGGAGGAGGTTCAGCCCGATTGGGTGCTGGCAGTTGGCGATACCACGACGGTGGTCACCACTTGCCAACTGGCGTTCTACCGCCGCATCAAATTCGGTCACGTGGAAGCCGGGCTGCGCACTCACAACAAGTGGCATCCCTTCCCCGAAGAAATCAACCGCCGCCTCGCCACCACCATGGCAGACCTGCACTTTGCGCCGACCGCGTGGTCGCAGGGAAATTTATTGCGCGAAGGCGTGAACGAAAAGGACATCGTCGTCACCGGCAACCCGGTCATTGACGCGTTGAAATTTGTCTCGGAACAGCCCACGCCCGCTCTCGTTATCGAATTGCTGGAAAGACTCGGGGTTAAGTCTGATGCTCCAAAGACTACGAGACCAGCGACTAAAAAACTCATCCTCATCACCGCGCACCGCCGCGAGAATTTCGGCCAGCCAATCGAAAACATTTGCCGCGCGCTCAAGGAGATCGCTTTACGAGGGGATGTGGAGATCGTCTATCCCGTCCATTTGAATCCCAACGTGCAGGAACCGGTCAATCGCATTCTCAGGGACGTGAAAGGCATTACGTTACTGCCGCCGCTGGATTATCTTCCGCTCGCGCACTTGATGAAACGCTCGTCTCTTATCCTCACCGACTCGGGCGGGCTGCAGGAGGAGGCGCCGACCTTCGGCGTTCCGGTCCTCGTCCTGCGCGAGACGACCGAACGCCCGGAAGGCATCGAAGCGGGGACGCTCAAACTGATCGGAACGGAGACCAGCCGCATCGTCCGGGAGACGAACCGCTTGTTGGACGAAGAATCCGAATACGCGAAGATGGCGAAGGCGTCCAATCCCTACGGGGACGGTCACGCGGCAGAACGCATCGTGGAGGCGTTGGCGGCTCGAGGCGACAGTCACTTCCAAAATGAAAAGTGACCGCCGCTTCTTTCTGTGTATAATGGATTCGATGAACGCGGTTCGAAAACTTATTGCGGCGACCTTCATCCTTTTTCTCCTGCCAATTTCAGGGGCGGCAGCGCAATCGGCGGACGTTCTGTACTTCCCCGAAACGGGACATTACGTGAAAGGCGCGTTCCTCCAATTCTACAACGCCGCAAAAGACCCCAGGCTGGTTTACGGATACCCCATCACCGAACAGATCCTCGCGCGCGACGGCAGGACCGTGCAATATTTTCAACGCGCCCGTTTCGAACTGGCATCCGCGAACCGCGTGCAACTCACCCCCCTTGGGACCCTGCTTTACAAACCGCAAAGTCCACTGCCCATCAACAATAGCGGATGCGAGCAATATCCCACCGGTTTCAGCGTCTGTTTTACGTTTCTCGATTTTTACAAAGCCAACGGTGGACCGGCGCAATTCGGCAATCCGATCTCCCCGTTCGAATCGGCGGATGGGGTGATCGTGCAATACTTCGAGGGCGCGCGCTTCGAATGGCGCGCCGATCGCGGCGCGGAAAAATGGGTGGTGATCTCGGACCTCGGGCGGTTGTATTTCGACCTGCAAAACGAGGACCCCGCGCACCTCAAACCCGCGTCGCCCCCCAACGCGACGATCAAACCTGTGCTGTCGCTCAAGGCGCGCGCCTTTGTTTTGAAGGCGGTCGCGCTCAACAGCGGGACCCAGACTGTCTACGTGATCGTACAGGATCAAACCTCCGAGGCGGTCGAAAACGCCTCCGTCAGGGCGGTGGTGCATCTGGCGAACAACGCAACGCAGGAATACGTCTTTGCCACCGACGCGCGCGGCATCGGGCAGGTCACGTTCGAGTTCAGCGATCAAAAACCGGGGGAACTCATCACGATTGACGTGATCGTGGACTATCAGGGATTGACGCGCAGCACCACGACCTCTTTCAGGATCTGGTTCTAAATCCCCCACAGATCGAAAACGGGACCCTCCTTGCAAGCCAGCCGCCAGCCGGATCTCAAAGTCACCGCGCAGACTCCGCATTCGGCGATTCCCCCGCATGGGATCGGGGTGTGGATGAGCGCCTGCGCCTCTTTCCCCGCCGACATCTGATTCAAATCCACCAGCCTTTCCCTCAACCCCGGCAGATTCTCGCGCGCCGCGTCGAATGCCGCGTAATCCGCCCAGGCAAAGACCTCGTCCAGCGCGGAGAGGGGATGCGCCTCCACTTCATCCGGCAACTGGTCTTCCTCCAAATCGCAGACCAGCGCGACCGCCGCGCCCTGTTTCAGCGCAGGCGCGATCAAGCCCCGCAAACGCGCGGGCGAATCTTCGAACGCGACCAGCGCGACCTTGCGCGCAGAGACCGGCAGTTCGAACCCGCGTCCCAGCGGGCCGCGCAAATACAATTCGCCTCCCGGGTTCCACGAATCGGGGATCGGCGCGGCGGCGATAAAACCGTCAGCGGAGGATTCCGTAGAGAAAAGAGAAACAGGCAGAGGTGAGTCGGAACCGTCGCTCGCAAGCAGGTATTGTCCCGGGGCGGGGATCAGGTCCGAGGCGCACGAAATCCGCACCTGACGGCGTCCATCCTTCAGGATCAACTCAACGACCTGTCCTTTACCATTGTGCATGGCGCTATGCTATCATGGCGGTATAATAATTTCAACTATCAACTGGAGGAACAATGAATATCGCAGAATTCATCAAGGCTTTGGCAGGATTTGCCTGGCTAGCAGTCGTGGGCTTGGGCGTGTTGGCGGTTGCCCGTGCAAGCCGCAATCAGAACGCCAAAGGGATCACTTCGCTTGTAATCGGCATGATCGTTCTGGCGGTTGTGCTTACCATCGTCGGCGCGGGGCTGGTCTTTATCGAACCCACGGAGGCTGGTGTCGTCATCACCATCCTCGGGCAGGGCGGCTTGCGTCCCGAACCGCTTCAACCGGGCTTGCATTGGATCGTTCCGTTCGTGGAAAGGGTCGAACTTTATCCAACCACGACCCAGACCTTCACGATGGCGCGCACAGCCAGCGAAGGCGAAACCCAGGGGTTGATCACGGTCGAAGCGCGCACCTCGGACGGGCAGCGCATCTTTGTCGATTCGTCCGTGATCTACCGCATCGAACCCTCGCAGGTGATCTCGATCCACAAAGCCTGGCAGCGCCGCTATCAGGACGATTTGATCCTGCCGCAGGCGCGTGGTATCATCCGCGACGCGGTCTCGCAATACCGCGTGGATGAAGTGTTAAGCTCGAAGCGTTTCGATATGACCAACCAGATCACCACTGAACTGCGTTCCGTCATGCAGGAAAACGGTCTGACCCTGGTGGACTTCGTGCTGCGCGACATCACCTTTACCGAGGAATACGCGCAATCCATCGAGCAGAAGCAGATCGCGGAGCAACAGGCGCTGCAAGCCGCGTTCGTCGTGGAATCGAAGAAACAGGAAGCCGAACAAGCCCGCCAGATCGCGCAAGGTCAGGCGGATGCGGCGGTGATCGCGGCGAAGGGCGCGGCGGAGGCGCAGATCATCCAGGCTGAGGCGCAGGCACAGGCGAATGAGTTGATCGGGCAATCGCTGCAGAACAACCCGGAGATCCTGCAATATCAATACATCCTCAAACTCGCGCCGGGCGTGCAGACGATCTTCCTGCCGACGGACAATCAGTTTATTCTGCCGCTGCCCAACACAACAACAACCCCATCAACGACGCCATCAACCCCGTAAAGCCTTTTTATTTGCGGAAAGTAGAAAGTGGAAAGTAATCGCTCGCCACTTTCTACTTTCCACTTCCCACCTCTCAAAGACATGCCCACTCCTCGAACCGGACGCGAAATCCGACTTACGACTCTCTCCGCCTGCGCGGGTTGAGCGTCCAAACTAAGCGCGGAGGCGCTGACGCAGGTTCTGCGTCCCGTAAAAGACATCTTCGATGCCGCCTCCTTCCCGGACCTGTTGGTGGGCCTGCGGGAACCGGACGACGCGGCTGTCTGGCGTCTGGATGAGGAGAGGGCAATCGTCGTGACCACTGATTTTTTTACGCCGGTGGTGGACGATGCGTACGACTACGGCTCCATTGCCGCGGCAAACAGCCTCTCGGACGTATACGCGATGGGAGGTCAGCCCTTCCTTGCCTTGAACGTCGCCGCGCTGCCGGACGATCTGCCGGATGAGATCTCGAGCGAGATCATTCGCGGCGGCGCGGAAAAGGCGCGCGAGGCGGGGGTGGTCATCGCGGGCGGGCATACGGTAAAGGACAAGGAACCGAAGTATGGGCTGGTCGTGATCGGTTTCGTCCATCCGCAAAAGATGCTGAGCAAAGGCGGACTCAAAGCCAGCAACGTGCTGGTGTTGACCAAACCGCTCGGCTTCGGGGTCACGACCACAGCCCTGAAGCGCGAACAAGCCGACGAAGAGGACGTTCTCGAAGCCGTGAATTGGATGAAACGCCTGAACAAAACCCCAGCCGAACTCGCCGTCGAGTTCGGTCTGCGTGGCGGGACGGATATTACCGGTTACAGTTTGTTGGGTCACGGCATGGAGATGGCGGACGCGTCGGGTGTGTCGTTGAAATTCGAATTGGCGAAAATTCCGTTCACGGCCGGGGCGCGCAAATATGCAAAAAGAGGCTGCTTCGCGGGCGGCGCGTTCGATAACAGGAAACACTTCGAATCGAAGGTTCGCTTTGCGGATTCGATTGACGAAGAGAACCGGATGTTGTTATTTGATCCGCAAACGAGCGGAGGTTTGCTGCTGGGCGTCCCGCTGGAGAAACTGGACGCGTTCATCGCGCGCGCCGGGGAATTGGATCAAGCCGCGTGGGTGGTGGGGCGCGTCGAAACAGGATCAGGCATAAAGGTTTGGTGATTACCCACATCTCGCGCGTAGGGCGCATTCTCTAATGCTCCCATCAGCGTTAGAGAACGCTTCCTACGCGTTGTGGGTAATCACCAGATAAAGGTCGAATAAGAGGCGATTCATAGTACAATAGGGGGCGCAGAAAAGTCCAGTGGATCATGTCAGACGAAGTTCCCCTAGATAGCGAAGATTCTCAACCCACACGTCATCATCCCGCTGACGCTGGTCGGCGGGTTTGCCGCGCTTTAACCGCGGCAAACCAATTCCCGCGCATAAACTGCCGAATCAATTCCAATAACTCTCGATGAATATCACTTCAGAAATACTAATAATCCTGGCTGTTATCCTGATCAACGCAATCCTGGCAATGTCCGAAATGTCCGTCGCTTCGTCGCGCAAGGCGCGCCTTCAACAGCGCGTCAACGAAGGCGACAAAGGCGCAAAAAACGCTCTTCAATTGATCGAGAATCCCAACCTGTTCCTCTCGACCGTCCAGATCGGCATCACGTTGGTGGGGGTGTTCACTGGCGCGATCGGCGGCGCGAGACTGGCGGAACCTTTGGGAGATGCAATTGAGCGGATTCCCATGTTGACCGCTTATGCGGATTCCATCGCGTTGGGCATCGTGGTCATCAGCATTACCTTCCTCTCGATCCTGCTGGGCGAACTCGTCCCGAAACGAATTGCCCTGCACGACCCGGAACGAATTGCATCCGTCATGGGCGGTCCGATGGTCGTTGTTTCAAAGATTTTTTCCCCATTCGTATGGCTGCTTGGAAAATTGACGGAGTTAATGCTAAAGCTGTTGGGGATCAAGCCCGGAAACGAACCGCCCGTGACCGAAGAGGAGATCCAACTCTTGATTGACCAGGGGATGCAGGCGGGCATCTTCGAGGAAGCCGAACACGACATGGTGGAGGGCGTGTTCAGCCTGGGCGACCGGCGCGTGTATTCGCTGATGACGCCGCGCACGGACATCGTCTGGCTGGATATTGACGACAGCATCGAGGAGGTGCGGGAAAAGATCGCAGCAAACGACTTCTCGCGTTTCCCGGTGCGGCAAGGAACGTTGGACGTGATCCTGGGCATCGTCAAGGCAAGGGACCTGCTCTTGCCGAGCCTGAAGGGCGAGAAGATCAATCTCAAGACAATGCTTAGGCCCGCCTTTTATATCCCCGAGACGATGCTCGCCTCGCGCGCGCTGGAAATACTCAAGGAAAAAGGCACGGACATGCTCCTGGTCATTGACGAGTTCGGCGGCTTGCAGGGGTTGTTGACCATCAACGACATCCTCGAGGAGATCGTCGGCGAGATGGAACAGGCTGAACCGCAAGCCACACAACGCCAGGACGGTTCGTGGCTGTTGGATGGGATGCTGGAAATTGACGAATTCAAGGAAATCTTCAACCTGCCTGCCCTCCCGCACGAGGACGAATATGAAACCCTGAGCGGATTCGTGATGATGTCGCTTGGGCGCGTGCCGCAGACAGCGGACCATTTCGAGTGGCACGGTTTGAACTTCGAGGTCATTGATATGGACGGCCGCCGCGTGGACAAGGTGCTGGTCACCACATTGCCGCAAAAACCGCTCACCCAGGAACCGCGCGGGAGCTGACGGTGCGCCGCGGGCGGGATAACAATCGAGGGTTTTCTCTTTTCCGTCACTCACAGTAAAATAGCGTCATGCCCCGAAACCTCATCCGCGCCGTTCTCTTCGATTTCGGTGGGACGCTCATGTATGGGCGTCAGGATTGGGCGCCCATCGTCGCGAAGGCGGACGAGGCGCTGACGGACTTCCTCCGCTCCCAGGGAATGGAGGTCAGCCTCAATACGTTTCCCACTGAATTCCGCAAACGATTGGACGGTTACTTCAAACAGCGCGAACAGGACCTGCTCGAAACCACCTATTCCTTCGTCCTGCGCGAACTGCTCCGCGAAAAGGGATACGACGACGTTCCCGGCAACTTGATCCGCAACGCGCTGGACGCGCTGTTTTCCGTCACGCAAGGCAACTGGGCGCTGGAGGAGGATACCATTCCCACACTGCAAAAACTGAAGGAAAAGGGATACCAGATGGGTATCGTCTCGAACGCGGGCGACGATGCCGACGTGCAGCAACTTGCCCGCAGGTTTGGCGTCACGAAATATTTCGATTTCATCCTGACCTCCGCCGCGTGCAGTTATCGCAAGCCCCATCCGCGCATCTTCGAACTGGCGCTTTCGAACTGGTACTGTCCTCCCAACGAGGCGGTGATGGTCGGCGACAACCTCGATGCGGATATTCGCGGCGCGCAGAACGCGGGGATTTACGGGATCTGGATCAGCCGCCGCGCAGACCCAAAGATGGAGGAGCAGGAACGGGTCAAGCCCGACGCGAGTCTGTCCTCCCTTTATGAACTTCCGGCTGCCCTCGATCATCTCCAGGTCCAATAGAATCGCATGTCGAACAAAAACATCCTCGTATATGCCGCGCTCGGCATCGGCGTGCTTGCGCTGAGTTTTTCCGCCATGTTCGTCCGCTGGGCGGACGCGCCGGGACCGGTCACCGCCTTCTACCGCATGTTCTTTTCGCTCTTCCTGTTATTGCCGGTGGTGCTGTCGCGCAGGTCGCAGACCCCGAAGGTCAAATCGCAGGCGCTGATCTTTCCCCTCCTTGCGGGCGTGTTCACCGCGCTCGACCTCGCCTTGTGGACGTCAGCCCTCGGGTATACGACCGCCGCAAACGCCACTCTGCTCGGCAACACCGCCCCGTTATGGGTCGCGCTGGGCGCGTGGCTCATCCTCAAACAAAAACTCTCGAACGGCTTCTGGCGCGGGCTTGCGCTCACGCTGACCGGCGCGGTGTTGATCGTGGGGACGGATTTCATCCTGCACCCGCGTTTCGGCGTGGGGGACCTGATGGCGGTCTTCACAGGCTTTTTCTATGGATGCTATTTTCTTTTTACGGAAAAGAGCCGCGCCTATTTCACTCCGCTCATCCATATTTGGATCGTGGGCATCGGCGCGAGCCTGTCGTTGTTCGTCGTCAACGTCCTTCTGGGCAACTCCCTGACCGGCTACGACCGAACAACCTGGATCGTGTTCCTTTCCACCGCGCTCGTCTCGCAACTCATCGGGTACATGGCGCTCGCCTACGCGCTAGGGCATCTCCCTGCTTCGGTTGTCGCGCCGACGATGGTGTTGCAGCCCGTTATGACCGCGCTCCTGGCGATCCCGCTGCTTGGGGAGATACCAAACCTCTGGCAGGGACTGGGCGGTTTGATCGCGCTGACTGGGATATACATCGTGAACCGATCCCATCAAAGGGAAGTGGAACAGACTCTCAACCTGTGACTTGCCTTTCACAGGCTGAAACTGTATACTCGGTCAATCACAAGAATTCTGCGTAGGTTTCGCTCTCCAGCGAATGCCTTTCCGGGTCATCCACCAGAACAGGAGAGAGGATCATGCAACTCGACGCTGTCATCCAGGTTGCCATTGGGTTGATATTTGTCTGGCTCGTGCTTAGCATCGGCGTAATGCAGGCGCAGGAGTGGGTCGAAAACCTGTTCACCTGGCGCTCGCAATATCTCGAGCAGGCGGTGCGCGACATGCTCGACGACCCGAAGATGAGCGACAAGTTTTTCCAGCATCCTTCCATCCAGGCACTCTATCGAAGGTCGGGCTTGAACAAAATGCCGCCCTGGATTCCATCCCAGCGATTCGCCAAGGTCATGCTCGACCTGTTCGCGAATGCAGGGAAATCGCCCGAGGAACTTCCCGAAGGCGAATGGTCCCTTTCCAAGATGCAGGAAAACCTGAAGTCCGTCCAGCAAAACAACCCGGGGCTGGCGCGAAAATTCGGGTACATTCTCCAGGGGGTCGGCGATAAAACTGCAAATCTCGATGAAAAATTATCCAAATGGTACGCCGGCATGGAGGACTGGTACAACGACACCATGAACATGGTCTCGCTGGAATACAAGAAGTTCTCCCAGCGGCTGGCGTTCCTGATCGGGCTTTTAATCGCCGTTTTGCTGAACGTGGACAGCGTCTTCATTGCGACGGAACTCTGGCAGCAACCCACCGCGCGTGCGGTCATCGTTGCGCAGGCGCAGGCGCAGGTCGAAGCAGGCGCGCCGCCGACGGATTTCTCGCAAGCCATCGAAAGCCTGCCTTTCCCGGTCGGCTGGCGCGCCGATTCGTTGCCGTCCGATTTTCAGGGATGGGCAATAAAAGCGTTTGGTTTTCTCTTGAGCGGGCTCGCCGCGGCGCAGGGCGCGCCATTCTGGTTCGACGCATTGAGAAAACTGGTCGGCTTCCGATCCAGAGCCGAACAGGAGGCGAAGGAAAAGTAGAATAAAAGTCTGGATCATACCTTACTGTTCGAGGAGAGACATCCATGGAAATCAAAGTACACACCGAAAACGGCCGCGTCCCCGTCACTGTCCTGCACGTGGATGGAAACATCGATTCATCTACGTATCGGGAATTCGAGTCGAAAGTGGACGAGGCGATCAAGGATGGAGCGCGTCACATCCTTGTGGACCTCTCGCATGCCCCCTTCGTCAGCAGCGCCGGCCTGCGCGCCCTGCACTCGACCTTCAACAAGCTCCGTTCGCTCGACCCCAACGCCGGCGACAGCGAAGGGGAGTTAAAGAGAGGCATCAGCACAGGCACGTACAAATCCCCTCACCTGAAACTGATGAACCTTTCCCCGGAGACTCGAACCGCCTTCGAAACGGCGGGCTTCGACATGTTCATCGAAACCTTCACGGACATAAAGACCGCCGTCGCTTCCTTCCAAGCCGGTAATTGATTCTGCTAAGGACGCGTTCGCGCGTCCTTTTTATTTCCCCTCACGCGCCCCAGAAAAATCGCCGCCCCATCCTCCCCGCCCTCTTTGGCAATTGCCGTTTCCCACCGTCTCACGTTCGGAAGAACCCTGCGTTTCATTCTGACTCCTCTCCCATAATCGCCATTATAATTCCCATCATGGCCGACCTCTTCGACCACGCCATGCAGGAACGCATGAAACAGGAAGCACCGCTCGCCGCGCGCATGCGTCCGCGCACGCTCGAGGAATACATCGGGCAGGAACACATCGTCGGCAAGGGGAAACTTCTCCGCCGCGCCATCGAAGCGGACAGACTCTTCTCCTCCATCATTTTGTGGGGACCGCCCGGCACAGGCAAAACCACCCTCGCGCAGGTCATCGCCAACACGACCAAGAGTCACTTCGTCACCATCTCCGCCATCCTCGCGGGCAAGGCAGAATTGCGCGAGGTGATTGGTGAAGCCCTTGAACGCCGGCGACTGCATAACGAACGCACGATCCTGTTCGTGGACGAGGTCCATCGCTGGAACAAGGCGCAGCAGGACGCCCTCCTGCCTCACGTCGAGGCGGGAGTCGTCACCTTCATCGGCGCAACGACCGAGAACCCGTATTTCGAGGTCATCAAGGCTTTGATCTCGCGCTCACGAGTCTTCCAGTTGAGGAATTTGAATCAGGAAGAGACCGGCATCCTCATTGACCGCGCCCTCACGGACAGGGAACGCGGCTACGGGAACAAACGCATCCTCCTTGACCCCGACGCCCGCGCCCACCTGATCGAAGTCGCCTCCGGCGATGCCCGCAACGCGCTGAACGCCATCGAACTCGCGGTCGAATCAACGCCACCCGATAAAGAAGGCCTCATTCACATCACACTCGATGTCGCGCAAGAGTCCATCCAGCGCCGCGCTGTGCTGTATGACAAGGATGGCGACGCGCATTACGATACGATCAGCGCGTTCATCAAATCCGTGCGCGGCAGCGACCCGGACGCCGCGCTCTACTGGCTCGCCAAGATGATCTACGCAGGCGAAGACCCGAAATTCATCCTCAGAAGATTGATCATCCTTGCCGGTGAAGACATTGGCTTGGCTGATCCGATGGGACTCGTCGTCGCGACTTCAGCCGCTCAGGCTTTTGACTACATCGGCTTGCCCGAAGGCATCTATCCCATCGTCGAAGCGACGTTGTATCTCGCCACCGCGCCCAAATCCAACAGCGCGGGCGCGTACTTCAAGGCGATGAAAAAGATCGAAGAGGAGGGACAAGTCTCCGTGCCGCGCCACCTCATGGACGGCAACCGCGACGCCGCCGCGCTAGGTCACGGTATGGACTACGTGTATCCGCACGAGTTCGAGGGACACTTCATTCCTCAACAATATCTGCCAAGGAGAATATTGGGGACTTATTTCTTTTCTCCTTCACAGGAAGGTTACGAGGCGCAGGTGACAGCGCGTCTCGAAATGTGGCGTGAAGCGCAGCGCAAGGCGTTGGGAATTACAAAGGTGGAAAATATTCCAGCAATGAGCGAGGAACAAATCCAGGAAATGAAACGGAAGATCAGGTAATGCCCTTATTGTTGTTGATCCGTCACGGCGAGAACGATTACGTGAAGACCGGCAAAATGGCGGGAAGAATTCCAGGCGTGCGACTGAACGAACGGGGACAGGAACAGGCTCAGGCTTTGGCTGAAGCGTTGAAGGATGTCCCGATCAAAGCCGTTTATGCGAGTCCGCTCGAGAGGGCGATGGAAACCGCCAAGCCGATCGCAGAAGCGCAAAAGTTGACCGTCATCCAGGAACCCGACCTGATGGATACCGACATCGGCAAATGGGAGGGGAGGTCATGGAGGGTGCTGATGCGGACGAGGGCCTGGAGGCTCGTCCAACACGCTCCTTCGCGTTTTCGCTTTCCCGAAGGCGAGGCTTTTGTGGAGGCGCAGACCCGCTACGTGAGCGCGCTCGAACGCATCGTGACAAAACACAACAGACCAAAAGATATTATCGCGGTCGTCTTCCACGCCGACCCAATCAAACTTGCGGTCGCGCATTTCATCGGCCTGCCGCTCGACCAGTTCCAGAGACTCAGTTGCGAGACCGGGTCGCTTACCGCGCTTGCCGTCGGGGAGATGGGTGCCAACCTGTTGAAACTCAACCAAAGACCCCCGTTCGATTTTTTGCCGCGGAAAAAATAGTTGTAAATGGATTGCAATCGCAGCCCGGCGTGAGAGGGGGATTTTCGTCCCGATTCCGGGAAAATGCGGCGAAAACACGCTGAAAGGGGCGCTTTTATCGTCCAAACGAAAAGGACAAGTCCGGGATCTCAGGCGCAGGGTGATGGAAATCCCGGAAGAAGTTTGGACAATCGGCGTAACCATTCAAAAGTCAAGGCGTCATGCTTTCACCTAACGATTATGCAAGGTAAGTAATTCAGGAGGAAGCATGTTTACGAAATCTTATTCTTTCAGGTGGGTGTTCTCCGTCCTTTTGGTTGCCAGTATCATCACCGTGAATGTCTCTGTTGCGCTCGCGGATGAAGACGCCCCATCGGACTCGACCCCAACCGTCCAACCGTCGGAAGAATCGCAGGAGCCGCTCGCAACGGAGGAAATTGAATCCCCATCCGTCGTCGAAACGCCGACCCCGGAAGTAGGCGGAGATGCAACCCCAACGCCGGAAGGGGAGGAAACGCCCTCGGAGGAGGAACAGGTCCCGGCGGCAGAGGAAGCGTCCAATGCTCCCCTGTTCGAGCAAATCCCCGAGAATACCGAGGTGATCGTCCTTGACGAAAACGGCGAGGCGCTCCCACTGTCATCCGAGGAGGCGCTGGATGTCATCCTGGACTCGGACCCGATGTGGTGTCCGGCGGGCGTCCTGCCAGGGGGACCGGGCTGCACGACAAACTTTGCCACGATCAACGCCTTGCTTACGAATATGCGGAACAACACGAGCAATTACACCCAGGACGGCGTGATCTATTTCACCTCCAACCCCGGCGCGTCATTCGCATTGACCACCGCCGGATCCAGCCTGGGAAGCGGCGACTTTAACACCCTGAACGATTTCAATCTCACCCTGCAGGGCGGATGGAACGGCTTGAACGGCGCGAGCGCCACCTTCACAGGCACGACCAACTTTGGAAGCAACACCGTCACCATCGGCACATCGTCGAATCCGTGGGTTGGGAATATCACCATCAACAATTTCTCGTTCAACAACGTAAGCAACGGAAATTCCCTCACCGTCTACACCACGAGCGGGGATATTACGCTGAACAACGTCACCGTGACGCAGCAACGCGGCGACGATTACACCGCCTATCTTGATTCCCAATCCG
Organism: Anaerolineales bacterium; assembly: GCA_013360875.1. Taxonomy (GTDB): domain Bacteria; phylum Chloroflexota; class Anaerolineae; order Anaerolineales; family Villigracilaceae; genus Defluviilinea. The sequence goes on from JABWAU010000035.1 coordinate 16,414, forward strand.
GCGACATCGTCGTCTCGAACAGCGCCTTCGACGGCAACGACAGTGGAGGAAGCGCCAACCGGAACCGGGGCTTCCGCGCGGAGACCAATACCGGCTCGATCACGATCTCCGATACAACGTTCAGGGATACCCGAAACTGTACGTCAATCATCTTCTTCTGTCTTGACGAAACCTCCAACTACAACGGCGCAACGTTGAGCGCCCCGATCGTCACGCTCAACAATGTCACCGCTTTCAACAACGACTTGAGCGGCATCGAGATCAACAACGCCAACTCGGTGTTTCTGAACAATGTCGTCTCCTACGAGAACGGCACGTTCATTCTGCTATTGGGGCTTGGATCGGGCGTTCACGTCAACGGAACCGGCTCGACCGTCGTCAACGTCAACGGCGGGACGTTGTCGGACAATGAAGCCTACGGGTTGAGCGTTTTCTTCGGCTCGATCAGCGCGACGATAGATCCCACTTGCAGCGGCAACACCTATCCCGGCCCTCATCCCAGCCAGTGCTACAACCTCATGCCCCTGGACACCACGCCGCCAGTTCTGAGCCTGCCGCTCGATATGACTGTGGAAGCGACGGGACCCTCCGGCGCAGTGGTCGCTTTCTCGCCGACCGCAAATGACGCGGCGGATGGTTCCGTTCCAGTGACCTGTTCTCCCGCCTCAGGCAGCGCGTTCGCCCTCGGCGTGACAACGGTCAATTGCTCCGCATCCGATTCGAGCGGCAACATTGCCTACGGAAGTTTCAACGTCACGGTCACCGATACGACACCGCCGATCCTCTCGTTACCCGCAGACATCACGACCGAGGCGATGGGTTCGTTCGGCGCGGCCGTAACGTTCACCGCTTCCGCTTCGGACCTGGTATCTGGTTCCGTTTCAGTGACCTGTTCACCCGCCTCGGGCAGCGCGTTCGCCCTCGGTGCGACAACGGTCAATTGCTCCGCATCCGATTCGAGCGGCAACATCGCCTACGGAAGTTTCAACGTCACTGTCACCGATACGACACCGCCTGTCATCAGTCCTCACGAAGATGTGACCGTTGGAACCTCCAGCGGATCGGGGACGGTGGTGGTCTACTCGCCGCCCGCGACAACCGATGTGGTGGACGGCGCCGGAGTCGCGGTCTGCACGCCCACTTCGGGCAGCCTCTTCCCGGTGGGCATCACAACCGTCACATGCACCGCAACGGACTCGCACGGGAACAGCGCGGCGCCGGTCACCTTCCTCGTCACTGTGAATTACGAACCCAATCCCGCGGCGACCTTCCCGGGCGGATTCATCATCACCGTCACGGGCGGCGAACTGATTGACCTGGAGTGCTTCACAGTGGTGAATGCGTTCGGCGTCAAAGTCACGTTCCACAACCTTTGCGAGCACCAGGCAGTGATCACAAAAATGGAAGCAAATACACTGCCGGGACAGTTGCCGAACGGCGCCTCGTTTACGCAGGGATTGAACGTCACCGTCCTGTTCGATGGAAAACCCCTCGAGGAACTTCCGGTCGGCGCCGGCATTCAACTGGACTTCCCCATTACCGCCAATATCCACGACCAGTTCGAGGTGCTGCTTTGGGACAACGAGAACAAGGAATGGCTGGATGTGACCCAGGCGATAAAGGACGAGGAACTGACCAAGGCGCTTTCCGCAGACACGGAGGACGAACTATATCGGATCGCTCCCACGGAAACCACGAAAGCCCTGTATCGCATTCTCACCGCTGAAAAGACAGGCACATTCGTGATCGTCAAAAAGTAAAAAGGGCGGCAACCCACAGGCGAAAGAGGGACGACGGATCAACCTGTCGTCCCTCTTGTTTTTCGGCACTCCGCAACTGAGCGGCGCCTCACGCCCGCTTCGGCGTGTCCCTCCGCAAGAACAGGATGAAACCCAAAAGCCGCAAGCCCGCGCTCACCCACAACGCGCCGCCAAGACCGATGTAACCCGCGAGCCACGTCCCCAGCAGCGGAGCAAGGACCATGGAAAGGTATTGCATGGATTGGGAGATGGAAACGAACGTCGCGCTGTACTCCGGCGGCACGGTCTTCATCAACTCGTCGAAGAAAACAAGGTCGAGCCCGCCCTGGAAGAAACCCGCGATGCCCGCATAGAGAATGATCAACTCGACGCGCGGGGTGGCGGCGCTCAACGCCGGATATAGTGTCATGCCAAAGGTCGTCGCCAGAAGGACGAAACGCCCGCTTCGCTTGATGGAAACGCGGGGCCAGGCGAAATATCCAGCCAGCATGACGAGGGTCATCACCATGTTGATCGCGCCGATCTGCCCATCGGTGGCGCGCACCTCGCGCACCAGGAACAATGGCATGATCGGAGTGCTGAGCATGATCGCCGAAAAATACACAAAGCGCTTCGACGAAAAGGAAAGGAACGCGGGGTTTGCCTTCAACAATTCAAAGACGTTCCGCAGACCTTTCGAATTTGGCTTGTCGTCCTCGAGCGGCGGAGGGACCTGGTTCGGCAGCGTGATCTTTCTGGAAAAATAGAAACTCAGGAACCCGCCCAACGACAACACCAGGAACATGACCGCGTAGTTGACGGGAAAATCAACCAGGTCAATCAGCCGCGTGACGATGAAAGTGCCGATGACGCCCGTGAGACCGAAGATCGTCCAGCGGCGGCTCAGGAGGGCATAACGACCTGTGGGACCCGCCACACCGTTCATTACGACCGAAAAAGCCACAGCCAGCGCGGTCTGGGGGATGGTGGCAAACGCCCAGATCCCCAGCGTCGCGATGATGACGTAACTATCTTCGACCAGCAATGCAAGGATGCCGGTCAGCGCGTAACACAAAATGACCATCAGGCGCGACAGGCTGTACCAAGGAACGATGTTCTTCCTCGATTGCAGGAAGCGCCCGACGAGAATGGCAAGGATCAGCCCGGTCATGCCGGGCATGGAGGAGAGCAAGCCGACCTGGAAATTGGTCGCGCCGAGACGCGTCAGAAAAACGGGTAAAAACGGCGCGGCGACATTGGAAATGCTCACCCCGACGGCGTCAATCTGCACGTAGCGAAAGTTGAGTCTTTGAAGGCGGAGTTCCGATTCGCTGAATGCGTTCATGGAAAAATGTTTTTGGAATTATAACGCTCCACAACAGGGGCAGTTCGGTTAAAATCGGCGGGTGATCGAAATCCGTCCCATCAGGGAACACGAAATTCAGGAAGCCAAACGCGTCATCTTCACGGTCGCCTACGAGATATTCGGCGGAGCCACTACGCTCGAAGAGTCCATCGCCAAATTTTCGGCGCAGGGAAAGTTGAACGAGATGGACGACGCGCAAAAAAATTATTTCGAGAACGGCGGGACGTTCCTGGTGTCCGTCAAGGATGGACGCATCATCGGTACGGGGGCGATACGGTATCTGGAGGATGGCGTTTGCGAATTGAAGCGCTTATGGCTGTTGACCGAATATCATGGGCAGGGGTTGGGGTATCGCATGATGCAGGAATTGATCAATGCCGCCCGCCAAAAGGGATACAGGGTCATGCGCCTGCTCACGGACCGCTTCGTTCAGAGGCGGGCGATCGAATTTTACAAACAGCTCGGGTTTTACGAGATACCATCCTTCGGCGACGATCCGGATGACATGGGGATGGAGATGAGTTTGTAATTGAATCTTTCACGGGAAATTTTGAGTGTTCCGCTTTAGAGTCTCCCGAAAAACAAAATCCTCACCGCGAAGAAGCGAAATGCGCAAAGAAAACCGCAGGTGATCCGCGGCTGGCAAGCAAACCCCTGTATTTTGTCGTTCTTTGGATCGTACTATGGCTTCCGGTCCTGTTCGAATGGCTGCTGTCATAAACGAACGTGCCTCAACCAGTCCGGCAACTGCTCGAAGAGTTTCCGCATGATTTCTTTGGCGCGCTCGTTGAAGAGTTCGATGTCGCCGTACGCTTCGCCTCCCCGTTCCGAGACCAGGTCGCTGACCATGCGCAGGATCAACAGCCGCGCATGGTTTTTGTTCGCCACCCACGCGAGCGCGGCGGATTCCCAATCGGCGGCGAGGGCGCCTTTGGATTTGAGGAGGAGGATTTTTTCCGGCGGAAGGTCACTATCGGCAGAGGCAATGAGTCCGCGCCGGGCAGAATGAGGATAGGGTTCGGCGAGCCAGTTCAGGTCGAGGGAGGAGGCGTAGTAAGTTTCGATGTCCAGGTCGCCCATGAGTTCCACAATGTCATAGACGAACGTCCGCTCCGCGAGGATCAAATCCCCCTGATCTACCACGCCTTCGAAGCCGCCGCACGTCCCCAGGTTGACGATCAGGTCCGGGGCGTGACGGTCTATTACATATTGGATCGAAGCGGCGGAGGCGATCTTGCCCCAGCCGGTGTGGAAAAGCGTCAGGTTCCACGCGTCGAGTTTCACCTGCGCGGATTCGCCGAACGGGGTGCGATTGATCTTCGCTCCGGGGAAGAGGAGTTTTACACCCTCCCATTCGGCAATGGCGGAAACAAGAATTGCAATTTTCATACAGAAACTCCTGCGGCTTGAGTTTTATCATAATTCCGATTGTATTAGTCTGATTAGTGTTGTATAATTTCATTCATGCCTGACTGGCTTGGCAAAACGATCGGAAAGGTAAGGATTGACAAATACCTGGCACATGGGGGAATGGCGGAGGTTTATTTAGGTACGCATCTTACCCTCGAACGCCCCGTTGCGGTCAAAGTATTACATGGTTACATCGAGGAAAATCCCGATCTGCTGGCGCGGTTCCATCGGGAAGCCAAGGTGGTGGCGGGACTGCGTCATCCCAACATCGTGCAGATCTATGATTTCGATGCGCTGGACGGTCACCCATACATCGTAATGGAGTATTTGAAGGGACCGCCTCTTTCCACGTACCTGCGGACGTTGCACGCCAGACACGAGAGGATACCACAGCATCAGGTCGCCCGCCTGCTCAAGGGGTTGACCGCAGCGCTGGATTACGCTCATGGGCAGGGCGTCATTCACCGGGATATAAAGCCGGGGAATATTCTCCTCCACAGCAAGATGGAGGACATTTCGCTCGATAAGCCGCTTTCCAAGGAGGTGGAGGCGATCCTGACGGATTTCGGGCTGGTGAGGATCGTCAACGCCGCTTCACAGACCGCCTCGGGCATGGTCAGTGGGACCCCAGCCTATATGTCGCCCGAGCAGGCGCGCGGCGACTCGACCGATTATCGAACCGATGTGTATTCGCTGGGTATCGTCTTGTACGAAATGCTCGCGGGACGCGTTCCCTTCGAGGCGGACAGCACGCTCTCGGTGATCTACAAGCAGATCAACGAACCGCCTCCTCCGATACCGGGCATTTCACCGGCGCTCCAGGCTGTCATGGACCGCGCCCTTTTGAAAAACCCGGATGACCGATATCAAACCTGCCGCGAAATGTCCGTTGACTTCTTCCTTGCAATGGGCATGACCGCTGAAGCGGAAACCATCATGGGGGCTTTGCCCGAAGAAAGCATGAAACGGGCGGCGACCCTCCTCCAGCCAAAAAAGACGCGGCGGACTCCCGTATGGATTGGCGCGGCGATGGCGTCGCTTCTCCTCCTGTTCGTCGTTGCTTTCGGCGCGTTTCGGCTGGCACCCGCCCTGCCGGCTTTTTCCAACTCTCCCGATGCGCAGAATACGGATATTGTCGTTCCTACACCGATCGCGCCTTCGGAGTCGCCCGATCTGCCTGATGGGACGGGTATGGTGGAAATACCGTCCGGCGCCTATGAGGTCGGCAGCGCATCGGCGGACGAGTATCACATCGCCTCGATAAAAATCCTGCTCGATGGTTTCTGGATGGATAGATATCCGGTTACGAACGCGCAGTATCAAATTTACCTGACGGAAACCGGCAAAGGAACAATGAACATTACCGGAAAGGAAAACCATCCCGTCAGGGGAGTTACCTGGAATGATGCGGTTGATTATTGTAGCTGGGCGAAAAAGCGGCTGCCAATCGAGGCGGAATGGGAGGCAGCGGGACGGGGACCCGGCATCAGTCCGCAGTTATATCCCTGGGGGAACGATCCCACAGCCGGTGGCAAGACCTTCGACCTGCCGGATCAGGATACCTATCCCACAGGCACCCAACCCTTCAACGAAAGCATGTTCGGGGTGTTCGATATGGTGGGCAACATCTGGGAGTGGGTGGGAGAGCCGTACAGCGGCGTGCCGGAAGGATACAAGATTCTACGCGGGGGGCGCTTTGGATTACCCATAAACGACCTGGCTTATCGCCTGGCGGTCACGCCGGACGACACGCGTTATCTTCAATATGCGGGTTTTCGATGTGCCACCGATCAGGTCAGATAAAGGAGAGAGATCATGAGAAACACGAGGCTCCATCGTTTCGATTGGGTGATGCTTTCAGCGCTGATTCTTTCATTGATCGCCACCGGGTGCGCCGGAAGCGTGACGAGCGAACCCACCCCCACGCCATCGCCAACTCCCGAAGCGGCACCCACTCCGATGGTTATCGTCGAAGAGACACCGATCCCGAACGAACAGGCTTCCGACAGCAACGCGTTATACCAGGACGATTTCACGAATCCCGCCACAGGCTGGCCCGAGGAAAAGTTCGATAATTACTTCATCGGTTATCACGAACCCGAGTTCTATCACATCGAAATCACAAGTTCGCACTACAAGACCACCGTCTTCGAACCTGAAAAACGAACCTTCAGCGACGTGACCATCGAGGTCAGGACGTTCGCCGTTTCCAACAAGACCTCCCCCGACGGCGACCTCGCCTATGGACTGGCCTTCCGTCGTTCGGGCGATCAATATTACGCCTTCACCATCTCCCCTCGCACGAAGAAATGGTTCGTCCTCAAAAGCACGCCCAACGCCCTGATCGTCCTCTCGGAAGGCGTCGAGGAAGGCATCCACGACCTGGACGGCGAAGACACCCTCCGCGTGGACACCCAGGGAGCCAACTTCTCCTTCCACATCAACGACCGTCTCGTCGCGCAGGTCACTGATTCCGATTTCCCCAGCGGGGAAGTCGGTCTTTATGCCCAGACCTTCGATAGCGCTCACACCCATATCCACTTCGATTCCCTCACCGTCCTCGACTTCGAAGCGCCTCTCGTTTGCTCGGTCAAAGCGCTGGCGTTGAATCTGCGAACGGGACCGGGAACGGGATATTCCTCCTCCACCTTCCTCACCAAAGACGACGTCGTCCAGCCGCTGGGCGTCAACTCCGACGGCGATTGGATCAAGGTGGGCATGGCGGGAAGCGAAGAGCAGGGTTGGGTATCCAGGGAATATTTATCCTGTACCGCGGACCTGGATCAATTGCCATTAGCCCTGCCGTAAAATCATCCCACGCATTTGACGGATGAGGTGCGTCTCTGTCGCACGTCTGGTCGTTGCCAAAAAACGAACCCGGAATCATCATCAAAGGATCCCCGAGTTCGTATTTTTATCATTTCAATTCATTGTGCTGTTCGGGGAGTACTGTATAATTTCGCCATGCCCAACTTGACCGGCAAAATGCTAGGCAAAGTGCACGTGGACATGTTCCTCGCAAAAGGAGGAATGGCGGAGGTGTACATCGGCACGCATACCACGCTCCATCGTTCGGTCGCCGTCAAGTTTCTGAAAGCCGACCTGCAGGAGGAGCCCGAACTGCGAGACCGTTTCGAACGCGAAGCGCGCGTGATCGCCATGCTGAGACACTCCAACATCGTCCAGATCTTTGATTTCGACTCGCATCAGAATCAGCCCTATCTTGTTATGGAATACGTGCCGGGCGTTTCGCTGGGCGTGTATCTGCGGGAATTGCACAAGAACAACCAGCGTCTCGATCTTTTACGAGTACGCGATCTGCTGAATAAAGTCGCCGACGCTTTGACCTACGCCCACAGGAACAACGTCGTTCATCGTGACATCAAACCAGCCAATATCCTATTGACCTCGCCCACCATCCCGATCTCTGTCGAAAAGCCGCTTCCGGATGACGTCGAACCGATCCTGACGGATTTCGGGCTCGTGCGATTCCTGCAATCGAACAAACAGACCAGCACCGGCATCATCACCGGCACGCCCGCCTACATGAGTCCCGAACAGGCGCGCGGCGACCGCGTTGACACCCGCTCGGACGTTTACTCGCTTGGCGTCACAATCTATGAAATGCTCGCGGGCAGAGTCCCTTTCGAATCCGACTCCACCATGAGCGTTCTGCACATGCACATCTACGATCCGCCTCCGCCCATAGCGGGTCTTTCGGAGGAACTTCAGGATGTGATGGACCGCGCCCTCGCCAAGGATCCGGAACAACGCTTCCAGACTCCGCTCGAATTTGCCCGGGCGTTCGAATCCGCCCTCATGGGGATAACTGAAGCCGAAACCCTGCTCTATCCGTCCGCCGCGTCGAAATCCATCACCACCAGGCGGAGAAATGGAGTGACCGTTTCGAAGGCGACCGGAAAAAAACAAAACGCGCCGGTAATCATCGGCTTGCTTGGCATCACTGTCGCATTGGGAGCGCTGGCGGTCGCCCTCTTACCAAACCAGTTTGCTACAACGCAAACGCCGCCCGTTCCAGCCGAAACGCGCGAACCCACAGTTATTCCAGTCACACCGCAGGAGGCAACGTCCGGCCCGCTTGAGCCTGCCCCAAACCTCGATCCCGTTGGTCTGCTTCGCTTCCAGGATGGATCCGCAGAGGTGGACCAGGTGACATTTTCCTCCGGGAACCTTCCCCCGCCGCCGGCAGGGACCCATTATGAGGCGTGGCTGATCGCGGACGACGGCGAAAGCCTCTTTAGCGTCGGCGTCATCCAATTCGACGCGGAAAACCGCGCCTCCCTCACCTTCGTTGACCCTGCGGGACGCAACCTGCTCACCTTCTATCACGGAATGCAGATCACCATCGAACCCAGTCCGGACAACAACCCCAACCCCTCGAACGAGATTGCGTTCTCCATATCCCTGCCGCCCAATGGCCTCACGCACATCAGGCATCTATTGTCCGAATTCAGTTCCACGCCGAATCAAACTCCGTTCGTGCGCGGCTTGAAAAGGGATACGGATTTGTTGAACAACCTGGCACAGGAGATGTTGACGTCCTTCGAGACAGGCAACGAGGAAAACGTCCGTTTGCAAGCCGAACAGATGCTGAACCTGATCCTCGGCGATCAAAGCCCGGACCACAAGGACTGGAACGGCGACGGAAACACGGACGACCCCGGTGACGGCTATGGACTACTCTTGAATGGAAGCAACAGCGGGTACATCCAGGGAACGTTCACTCACGCGAACTTATCCATCCAATCGGCAGACGCCACAGAGAATATGATGACGCACGGGGAGCACGTTATGATCGCCGCGGAAAACGTCAGCGGGTGGACGGCTCGGTTGAGGGATCAGTTGATCGGCGTCATCGAAGCGTCGTCCTTGTCCGAGGCGGAAAGTTTCATCCGCCAGGCGGTCGTCCTTACGAACCAGATCCGAAACGGAGTGGACGTCAACGGAAACGAGAATGTCGAACCGATCCCCGGCGAAGGGGGAGCCATGACCGCCTACGAACATTCCTTTTACATGGCGGATATTTTGCTGTTCCCGTAACGCGGGCCCTTCAAGCCACAGCCCAAACGCGACGCTGCGAAGCGTGTCGCACAGGGGGAATGACCCGACTTCTTTACCCAATGTATAATTGGGCGTATGAAAACAATACAGCCGAATTCAAAGATGTGTTTCATCTGTGGGCTCGAAAACCCGGTGGGGTTGCACCTGCACATTTACGAAACGGAGCCGGGCGTGGTCGAAACGAACTACACCGCGCCGGATCATTTCCAGGGATATCCGGGCGTCCTGCACGGAGGCATCATCGCCGCGCTCATTGACGAACTGGGCGGGCGCGCCCACATGGGGAGCGACCCGCAAAATCCTCGTTTCATGTTCACCGCCAAACTCGAAGTTAAATATCGCAAGAACGTTCCCATCGGAAGGCCCTTGAAGGTCATCGGCAGGGCGGGCAGATCGAAGACCAGATCCGCCGAGGCGTGGGCGGGAATCTATGATGCCGACACGAACGATTTGCTCGCGGAGGGCACCGTCTTGTTGATTGACGTGCCGGAAGAACAGTTCGACACATCAAGGTTGAGCGAATTGGGGTGGAAGGTTTATCCTGAATAATTTCCCTGTTACTTTTTCATCGCCTCCTGCAACATATTAACGCGCGTCCAAACACAGGAGGTTCATGATCACCCTCAAGTCAGAACTTACACAAGAACAAACCGAAACCGACCTGGCGCGCCGGGCGATCACCGACGCGGACGCATTCGCAGAACTCTACCGGCGGCACGTCACGCGCGTCTATCGGTATCACATGGCACATATTGGAAACGTCAAGGACGCGGAAGACCTGACGTCGCAGACCTTCATGGCGGCGCTTGAAGGTATCAAATCATTTTGCGGCGCAGGCTCCTTCGCCGCGTGGATCATGGGAATCGCCTCGAGGAAGAGATTGATGTTCTTCCGCAGGAGCAGGAACAGGCGCGAGGTCCCGCTGGAAGCGGCGCTTCAGTATCCAAGCCCAAGCCTGTCAACCGATAAAGCGGCAACTCAAAGCCTGCAATTCGAATCCGTTTACCGCGCGCTGAGACAGATCTCCCCCGACCGCGCCGAGGCAATCATCCTGTCCTTCTTCGGTGGGCTGTCGAACCTTGAAACCAGCCGCGTGCTCCGCAAGAGCGAAGCCGCGGTCAAAATGCTTATTTCGCGCGGACTGCAGGACCTGCGCGAGCGGACCTCCCTTGCTTTGGAGGTGGAGCCATGAACGATCAATTTAAAAATGACACGAACGGCGATGAGATCGGCCGAAAATTGAATCAAGTCGTTGAGCGCATCAACCTCGACCCACACTTTTCGGCGGAACTGGAAGAAAGACTGCGCTACGCGCACAGACCCCCAAAAAACTGGTTCGCGGCTTCATTCAGGCGGGTCTCTCCGACCCTGCGTTGGGCGGCGTTGATGATATTGCTGGCAGTGGTCTTGAGTTGGGGCATCAAGAATCTTATCCCCGCGCCGCGACCTGCCTCGGATATCACTCCAATGCCATCTCCTCCCGAGTCTATTGTTGTTACCAACATCGTTACGCTAATTCCTGACAACGCGGGCTACGAGTGGCGCGGCACAAAGTTGCGTCTCGCGGCACCGTTGCCCGAATCGCCTGCGGAAGCAAACGTTTATTTATGGAAACATGACCGCCCCGCAAGCATGGACGATGCCCGCGCGCTGGCGCAACGTTTCAGGCTCACTGGCGAAGTGGGAGAAACACCCGGCGAAATTCCCGGAAACTTCGATTACCTGATCGTTGATGGCAAACAAAGGTTGCGCCTCCGCGCAGACCACTATTTCACCTACCATTCGAACTTCGAAAACATGACCCTGGGAAAACCCTCCGAGGAGCAAGTCCGCGTGGTTATTGAGGATTTTCTCGGAAGTCACGGCTTCGATTTCGAATACCGCCTCGAAAGTGCTCCGCAAATGCAGGGACAGCATTTCTACGTCCTGCCGTTAACGCCCGATGGACATGAAATGCGCTTTGATTACATGATGCCTCTCCGTTATGAGGTTACAATGGACGACACAGGAGAAAACATCATCCTCTCAGGCTATTCGTTCGACTACGAATCGCTTGGGGCATTTGGGATCATTACGGCAGACGAGGCGTTCCAAAAGATATTGAATCCAAACCCGCAAACCGGCTTGATGGAAAGTTTCTACGATCCCAGCAGAGGAGGCGGTGGAGGCGGTTCGAGTTTCCTCCAAATCAATTTGAGGGGGACGCCAGCGCTGTCCCCATCCCCAACTCCCATCGCCCTTCTTGAAACGCCGATTATCGTATACGATCCCGCTTTTAGAATGCCTGTTGCGACCATTGAGGCGATGGATTTGGTTTACTACGTCCGGTATCCGCCTTACGCGATCCGCGATCCGAATGCCGGCACGCAGTATCTCCAGCCCGCGTGGCGGTTTTATGGTCACTACAGTGACGGCAGTGAATTCGAGATATTAGTGCAGGCATTGAAACGGGAATTCCTGCTCCCTGAACTCGCTCCCTACACGCCGCCGGGGTGATCAGATCGTCTGCTCGAATCCGAAACGTCCCGCAAGTGAACCAAAACCTGCGGGGCGTTCTGCTTGGGTGGCTGTATAATTAGCACATCCATGGAGACCCAAAATGATCACAACCTATCACCGCCCTCAGACTTTGGATGAAGCCCTGACGCTCCTCGCGCAGCCGAATACCGTTCCACTCGGAGGCGGGACGCTTCTCTCCACGCTCAAGACTGATCCCGTTGAAGTGGTGGATTTGCAATCCTTGGGCTTGGATTCCATAAATCAAATCGGCAACAACCTCGAGATCGGCGCGACCGCCAGATTGCAATCACTCCTCGATTTTGAACATTGTCCCGAGGCATTGAAGTCCGCGTTGAAACTCGAAGCGCCGTTGAATCTCCGCAACGCCGCCACCGTCGCAGGGGCACTCGTCGCGTGCGATGGAAGATCCACTCTTGCAACCGCATTGCTGGCTTTGGATGCCAGGATGGAGAGCAGCGACTCAGTGACTCAGTCTCGAGTCTCCGGTCTCGGTGATTTCCTCCCTCTCCGTCCGCGCGGACTCATCACCTCCATCACCATTCCCCTGAATGTCAAACTCGCTTTTGATTACGTTTCACGGACGCCCGCGGACAAACCCATCGTCTGCGTTGCGCTCGCTCAATGGAAATCGGGACGCACACGGCTGGCGGTCGGTGGTTACGGCAAGAGTCCCATGCTGGCAATGGACGGGACGGAGTCGACCGGCGCTGAAGAAGCCGCGCGCAACGCCTTCCACGAAGCGGCGGATGAATGGGCGAGCGCGGAATACCGCATGGAGATCGCCGCGACGCTGGCGAAGAGGTGTTTGGAGGAAATTTAGGGTACAAGCCCCGGATCCCATTCGTCCTCCGATTTGAGCCAGGACCCCTCCTCGAATTTCTTTACATACAATTTCAACACCTCGAAGTCGGCGTTATAAACGGACGTGTTTCCAAGGATGGGGTCCTGCACGCGGCTGAGCGTGAACAGGTTTTCGGGGAAACCGAGGAATTCGATCTTTTGCGTATCGAACATCGTTGCAAGGCAGGCTAATTGACCGATCTCCACAGGGCTCAGGTCGGTTTGGACCGAGCCGCGAAAGGCTTCGAGCAATTCGGGCAGCCGCGAGATGACGCCCGGGCTGAGAAGTTTTTCGGCAATGGCGAGCAGGACCAGGTTCTGCGCCCGGACGCGTTGAAAATCCCCTTGCGGGCGCATCCTTGCCAGGAGCATCGCGCGATAGCCGTTCAGATGCTGCCTGCCTGCCGGGAAATAACGATTGGAATCCTTCGATCCCTTCACGCGTCCATCAATCGCATAGGGCAACTGAACATCTATCCCACCCAGCGCGTCCACGATGTGCGAAAAGGTTTGCAGGTTGATTGCCAGGTAATGATCCGAACGAACATCGAAGTTGTGCGCCAGGGTCAACGAAAGCAGGCCCGCTCCCTGCCCAGGACCGTCGAAATACGCAAAGCCCGGATTGCCATACAGGTAAGCCTGATTAAGTTTCCCGTGCGTGATCCCATGATGGCTCTCGATGCCCGGGATCTCGACATACAGATCGCGCGGAAACGCCAGCAATTGGACGCGAGGTTCGACGAAATCCACGCGCACCAGGCGGATCGCGTCCGCAAGCCCGGCATTATAGTTGTTATTGCGGTGGTCGCTCCCGATCAGCAGGATGAACATGACGCGCGGTCCGCCGCACAGGGGCGGGATTTCGGTCGGAGTGGGCGTCCGCGTTGGGGTCGGCGTCAGGGTTTGGGTCGGGGTGGCAGATGGAGTATGAGTGCTGGAGGCGGTCGGCGTGATCGTCGGGGGGATGACGCTGTTCAAAGCCCCGCAGCCGAGCATCACAGGCAGGAGCAAAAGGAAACACAGGAATAATGCGCCTAAACCGAACCGGGGCAAAGGATGGCGATCAGTGCGTGTCATGGGAGTTGTCCGTCGAGGAATGTAATGAGAACCTGGCGTCACCTATTTATACAACAGAATTTCCCCGGAGTTTGTTCCAATCAATCCTGCCGCCTTCTAGAGAACTGTCAGCGCATTTGAAATCGCGGCGATTAACCCTTTTTGATATCAGAGAGCCGAACTGTTGGCGCATGAGAAGCGCAAATTATGAAGGTATAATTTCCCCCGTCTTAGAAATACATTCAGGAAAACGCAAAACAACAATAGACAGGAGATCTCATGTCGAGGCAATTCAAACTTATCGAAGAACGAAACATCCCGGAACTGAACGCGCTGACGCGGTACTACGTCCACAAGCGGACCGGCGCGCGTCTGCTTTCAGTGATCAACGACGATGAAAACAAGGTCTTCTCGATCAACTTCCGCACGCCGCCCAGGGACTCGACCGGCGCAGCGCACATCCTCGAACATTCCGTGTTGAACGGCTCGGAAAAATACCCGGTCAAGGAACCGTTCGTCGAACTTGTCAAAGGCTCCCTGGCAACGTTCATCAAC
>JABWAU010000155.1 GCA_013360875.1 Anaerolineales bacterium
AAGGATTTCGCTGAAATATTTAAAGAGGCTGTAACCGTGGATGATGCCGTAAGGTTTGCCATCTTCATCCACAACGGGCGCGACGCCTCCCGTACGGCTGGCGAGCGTCCATGCCATGCCGAGTTGCGCGTCCGGGCGGATGCTGTCGAGCCGTTGCATTACAGCCTCGAAGCGCGGTGAGGCGTCGGTGAGAAGAGCCGGTGCTTCGAGGTCGAGGTGTTTCAACACCCACGCCGATTGCGGGTTGAGCGCGCCGGCGCGCGCTGCGACCGCATCTGCGCCATCCCGTTCACGCAGGAGCCAGGCATAGCCCATGGCGGATGCGATGGAGTCGGTGTCCGGGTTGACGTGTCCGATGACGTAAATTTGGTTTGGCATGTCAAGCCTTCTGAAATTTTTCCCAGTCCAGATCGAGTTGTTTTAGGAGTGCCCGATGCCAAAGACGATGCGAGCCTTTCCCTCTGCGCGCCACTTCTTCACAACCGAGCGCCTTGAGTTTTTTGGCGGCTTCACGATATTTCATGTCACAGCCAGCACGGTTTCAACCCAGATCGGCGTATTATCTTTCGCAGGTTGCAGTACGGACGGCAGGGGTTTTCCCAAAGTCGCCAGACCTTCCACAATGGCGGCAAGTGCGTCGTTTGCGTTATTCAAAGCCTCCTGGATGCTATCGCCTTCCGTTATCAACTCGGGCAAAAGGGGACAGGTGACGGTATAACCGCCTTCAGGCTGCGGTTCCAATACAAGCGGCAACTTGTAAATCTGGCTCATGGTCTGTTCCTTGTCAATTGTCTCTTATTTTACCTTGTAACGCCCTCCACACTCTCTCCGGCGTCGCCGGGATCTCATCCACATTGATGCCAACTGCGTCGAAGATGGCATTGCCGACAGCTGGCGCGACGCCGTCCATGGGAATCTCCGCAACAGCCTTGACACCGAACGGGTGGCTCGGCTCGAAGGTTTCGACGAAGATCGTTTCAAGCGCCGGCATTTCATCGGCGCGGAAGATGTGATAACGGTCGAGGTCGCGTTCGATGGCGTTCCCTTTTTCATCGTAACGCATCTCTTCGCAGACCGCGTAACCGAGGGCTTGTGTCATCCCGCCTTCGATCTGACCGGAAGCCGTGAGCGGATTCACGATCACGCCCGAATCAACCGCCATCACGAGTTTGTCCACCGTGACCATGCCTGTCTCCACATCCACAGTGACCTCCGCGAACTGCGCGGCGAACGGAGGCGGCGAGACCGGCGAAACGTACGACGCGACTCCCATGATCTGTTCCTGATTTTCCTTGTGCAACGAGTTCAGCGCGATCTCGGTAAATGACGCGCTTCGTCCATCCGGCGCGATTGCCTTTCGGTCGGATAGTCGGATGTTCTCATGGTCGGATAGTCCGAGCAAGCGCGCGGCGCGAATTTTGATTCTTTCAGCGCAGATCTTCGCCGCTCTGACCGCCGCCGTGCCTGAGATGTAGGTCGTTGAGGAGGCGTACGCGCCTTTGTCGAACGGCGTGAAGTCGGTATCGGATGAATAGGTGATGATGTCTTCAAGCGGAACGCCCAGCACTTCCGCGACCATTTGCGCGATGACCGTATCCGAGCCGGTGCCGAGGTCCGTCGCGCCAACGAGCAGGTTGAACGAGCCGTCGTCGTTCATCTTGATCGAAGCGCCGCCCATGTCGAGGTAGGGGATGGCGGTTCCCTGCATGACCATCGCAACGCCAATTCCCTTTCTTTTGGTCGAAGGTCGAAGAGCCTGCCCTGAGCCTGTTGAAGGGTCGAAGGTCACGTCTGACTTTTGACTTTCGACCTTTGACCCGGTGTTACGCCACTCATCATTCCCAAACTTCTGATCCCACCCAATAGCGGCTTTGCCCTGCACCACGCACTGCTCCAACCCTACCGTATGGATGATCTCGGGTCGCGGTTCGCGTCCCTCGTTCCATGCCGTCGAGAACGGATGATATTCGCCGGGTCGAATCGCATTCTTCAACCTGAACTCGATCGGGTCGAAGCCCATTGCCCGCGCGATCTTTTCCATGTGACGGTCGAGGGGCCAGTATCCCTGCGGCACGCCATAACCGCGATAGGCGCCGGCGGGCGGCGTGTTGGTGTACACCACGTCCGCATAAAAACGGATATTGGGACTCTTGCGATACTCCCCATCTCCGACGTACAACGCCATTGCCTTATGTCCCGTATTGCCGGTGACGGTCAACGCGTGACAGCCGTACGCGCCCGTATCGGACAACGCGTACATCGAGTTGGCTGTGATCGTCCCATCCCGCTTCACGCCGGTCTTCATCCTGATCCTCATCGGATGCCTCGACCTCGCTCCGATGAATTCCTCCTCCCGCGTGTACTCATAGATCACGGGGCGTTTCGTGGCAATCGTCAAATGAGCAGGGACGTCCTCCATCAGCACTTCCTGCTTACCGCCGAAGCCGCCTCCGATGCGCGGCTTGATGACGCGGATGCGTTTGACAGGCAAGCCAAGCACCGGCGCAAGTTGTCGTCTCACATGGAACGGAACCTGCGTAGAGGTGCGAATTACCAGCCGATCATCTTCATCCCAATACGTGATCGCCACGTGCGGTTCGATGTGCGCCTGCTGCACCTTCGGCACTTCGTATTCGGCTTCGAAGATTTCGTCCGCCTCCTTAAATCCTTTTTCCACGTCGCCGATGTCAATGCGGATGTGCGCGGCGAGATTCTTTTCGGGGTTGGAGTCGGCAAAATTGACGTACTCAGGCTCATCGTGAATCCGAACCGCATCCGGTTTCATGGCATCACGAGAGTCGAGGATGGCAGGCAGGATTTCGTATTCCACGTCAATCAAGGTCAATGCCTTCTCCGCGATTTCAGGAGTTTCCGCCGCAACCATCGCGACGCGGTCGCCCACGAAGCGCACCTTTTTGTCCAGCGAAAACGAATCGAGTGGACCGGGGATCGGGTCGGATTGTCCCGCCGTCGAATAGACGACACGAGGAATATCCTGCCACGTCAGCACCGCCGCGACGCCCTGCAATGCCTTTGCCTTGCTTGTATCAATCTTCTTGATGAGGGCGTGCGCATGCGGACTCCGCAGCACGCGGGCGTGCAACATGCCGCGCATGTCCATATCCGCGGTGAAGGCAGGTTTGCCCTGAACGAGTTTGACCGCGTCCACTTTCTTTTCTGGCTTGCCGACGGTTTGATAGGTTTGTGTCTGCGGCGCGACGACGACCTTCGGGCGAGTCAACAACGTCGCGAACTGTTCGCCCGGCGAAGATGTTGGTTGATCGGCGGGCGGTTGTTCGCCAAAACCTCCGAAATCCCAATTGACCGAATCCAACCTGATGGGTTCATCGCCGCGCATGACCGCCGCGGCTTTCAACACGGCTTGCACCGGCTTGAGATAACCCGTACAGCGACACAGAACGCCAGCAATCGCCTCGCGCACATCTTCTTCTGTGGGATTCGGGTTCTTATCGAGCAGTGCCTTCGCCGCGAGGATCTGCGCCGGGGTGCAATATCCGCACTGGATCGCACCCGACTCGACGAATGCCTGTTGAAGCGGATGTAAACCTTCGGTCTTCCTCCAGCCCTGTTCGGGATGTTCGCCCAAGCCTTCGATGGTGACGATGTTGTGTCCCTCGGCTTGCGCGGCGAGCATGGATCCCGCGTTGACCGGCTTGCCGTCCAGCAGGACGGTATCCGCGCCGGAGAGTCCGTGCTCATCGCCGAATTTGATTCCGTAGTAGCCAAGTCTGCGCACTGCGGTCAGCAGGGTTTCGGAGGGAGGCGAGTCCAGCGTGTGTTCAATTCCGTTGATTTTGAGGGTGAGGTTCATGGGAAACTCCTGTGACATTGCCAAACTATTCCAACCGCGATTTCAACTCTTGCAGGTGAGCCAGGATATCGGGATGGAAATCGAATTCGCCCGCATGAGGCAGGGCATGTTGTATGATGCGCTCCAGTTCCTCCAGGTTTACGTGATTGTGTTGAACCCGAAAGACAAGATCGTCAAAATCGGCTTCCAAGCCTCGATCCACCTTGCTGAGCGCAATACTGTAGGGATCAGCCACGTAAACATTCAGATTTCCAAACTGCCCAATGGGAATGGCTCGCAGTTCGTTTCCTTCTGGCAGGGGGACATGACTGGAGTTCCCTGTAATCCATCGTTATGCCTTTTGCAATTCCATTTGCTTCAGCCAGACCTCCGCCGCGTGTTCGTATGTTCCAATCCAGTTGACAAATTGCCCGCTGATGGTTTTGTGGCGTTCAGCAAGTTGCGATAACGCCTGGGCGGGCGTGGCATCCAGTGATATGCCTAGTTTACCGGAAAACAGATCAGGCAACGGAGATTGTTCGCCAAAGATCTCGAAGATACTATCCCGGTATTTCCTTTGAAGGAGAACAGCGGCAGTATAGAAAAAACGAAGTACAAATTGTTTTGTTTGCGGCGAAATCAATTGCTCTGCTTTTTCTGCTTCGCTCGAAAATTCAGGATGGCGCAGGAATAAGGGAATCAAAGACAAGCGCACGCGCGCATTTTCACTCTCTGTCAGGGATGCGATGAGTTTTGCAGGGGTAAGCAGGGGCGTCGAACCAGGCTGATGCCCCATCAGGAACTGAACATCCCACGCCCAGAGTTCAGAGACCAGTTGATCGTCAATCTCGGACATAGCGCCTCATCAAATCTCCAATTCTCCAATCTCCTTTTTCTACAACACCTTCGTCACCTTCAATCCCAAATTCGCGCCCTCGAGCGCGCTTTGCGATCCCATTACCGCCACCGCCTCGGATTG
Source organism: Anaerolineales bacterium (assembly GCA_013360875.1). GTDB lineage: Bacteria > Chloroflexota > Anaerolineae > Anaerolineales > Villigracilaceae > Defluviilinea. The sequence continues at coordinate 4,791 of JABWAU010000155.1, forward strand.
CGCGGCTCTTTCCAGCGCTTCTCCAAAGGCGATGAAATCCTCGCCGTTGGTGGAAAGAACTTCCTCGCGGATCTTCTGCCGCATCCCGTCCGTGCGCCCGGTGAGGTATCGCATCATGGACGTGTAACCTTTGGCGTCGGGCAGTTGGTACGCGTCCATGTCGCCGATGGCGGCGATGATGGCTTTGGTCAGTTCGTTGTCGTTGAGGCGGGAGGAATCGAGACTCTTCAGGAACGCGCCGGCTCTGTCGTAATTCTCGATGGTCGCGGCGACGTTCGGATCGCGGTACGAGAGGAAGGTGAACACGCCCGTCGCATCATCGAATATCGAGAATGCTCCATACGCACCGCCTTGCACGCGGATCTTTTCCCACAGGTAAGCCATGCGAAGATAACCGATGACGACCTCGGCGGAACCATCGTATTCGTAACCCAGGTCGTACAGGTTCGCGGCTTTACCCACATAATTGACCTGCGCCGGGATGGTCAAGCCTTCCTTTTGCGTCGAAGGTTTAAAGTCGAAGGCTGAAAGTTGAAGGTCTTTGAGTGGCAGCGCGTTGAGGAAAACATTCAATTGAGGTTTGAACGCGTTCCAGTTTGTGGAGTCCACAGTGACGTTGACCAGCAACGCCCTGCGGTTGACCAGCGCGTCACGCATTGCCTCCATCTTCTCCAGCACAGACGACCACTTCTTGTCAATCGCCTTCTCCAGTTCACGGAGCGCAAAGAGATACCCGATGCCGCTTATCTGATCCTGCGCCCAGCCCGCCTCGCTGAACTGCGCGTGCAATCGTTTGTTGGTGAAGATGTGTCCGCGCGGCACGAGCATGGACTCCAGTCCCGCCCTTTCCTCGAGAACGATCTGCTTGAGCCTTTCCTTGTTGTCGAACCTTGTCGTGAGCAGGATGTCCTTTAGGATGTTCAGCAATTCAGCGGATTGCGCCATAGTGGCTTTGCCGCGCAGGAGCAATTTGACCACGCTCTCTCCCGACCCGATGACTGTCGCGCTGACCGATGTGCTTGCGATACCGCCCGTGCTTTTTCCGATCCGCTGCGATAGTTTGACGTAATCCTCGGTCTCGGTCCCCATTTCGAGCAGGGCGCGCCCGAAGACCTCTGCAAACGGAAATAAGTCCCTGGGCAGCGCGTGCAGGTCGAAGCCGAGATCGAGATAGACGATGCCGTTGGTGGACAGGTCGTGATACAACACTTTCGAATCCTGCTCCTCCATCACCTCGATCGGGATGGTCTTGCTTTGCTTCTCGAGGTCGCTCAGTTTGAGCGTTGGCAGTGTCGCGAGGGCTTCGGGTGAGTCAGGGGTCTCCTGGCGCTTCCTGAGTTGCCGGGTGGTTTCGACGATCTGCGCGAGTTGTTCCTCCGTCAGTGATTCGCGGATCTTTGCCAGCCGGGTTTTCTCCTCCTCGTCGAAACGGCGACCAAACTCCGGGTCCGGTTTGAGGCGGAGGGTCGTCCGATGTTGGTTCTCCAACAGGTGCGTCTCGATCAGTTTTTCGAAATAACGGTTATCGTTCGTGAGTCTTGCCTTGATGGCTTCGAGCGGCGACTCGAAGGCAAGCAGTTTGAACGGATCGTCGTCGTACAGCCAGGTGGACAGGGCGCGTAACATGAGCGCGATGCCGCGCGGGAACGCGCCGGTGTTGTTCTCGCGCAGTTGGAATTCGACCGTGTTCAACGCCGCCGCGATCATGTCGGGGTCAATGCCGTCGCGGACGAGGGATTCAAGAGTGGTGAAGATAAGTTCTTCGATCTTCTTCGCATCGCGGGCGCGCGTGCCTTTGAGCCCAGTGGAGAAGACGATCTGACGTACGTCGGCTTCAAGTCCAATGCCTGCCAGGTCTTCGCCCAAGCCCGAATCGAGCAGAGCCTTCTTGAGCGGGGAGGCGGGCGTGCCGATCAAAATGTGACCGAGGATGCGCAGGCTGAAGTTCATCACCGGGTCGGACGTATCGGGTAACACCCAGTTGACCGTGAGGTAGTGTTTCTTTTTGACGTCGGTGTCCTGCCCGGCGTCGTAGGCGTATTGCGCTTTCTTCGCGCGCTTGAACGGTTTCTTCAAAGGGATTTGCGATTTGACGCGGATCTTTTTGTAAGGCTTGAGGTATCCCTCCATGAGTTCGAGGCGTTTTTCGGGGTCGTCGTTGCCATAGAAGAAGATGAATGAGTTGGACGGATGGTAATAACTGGCGTGGAAGGCTTTGAAGTCCTCGTAGGTGAGATCGGGGATGTGGCGCGGGTCGCCGCCCGAATCCACGCCGTAGACGTGTTTGGGGAAGAGCGAATTGATGACTTTGGTTTCGAGCAGACCGTCGGGCGATGAATAGGCGCCCTTCATCTCGTTGAAGACCACGCCTTTGTAGGCGAGCGGTTCGGACGGATCGTTGAGTTCGAAATGCCATCCCTCCTGCATGAGCGTTTGTTCGGAGATGAGCGGATGAAAGACCGCGT
>JABWAU010000156.1 GCA_013360875.1 Anaerolineales bacterium
TATCAGTAGATCACGAAAATCCTGCGTAGGTCTGCGCTCTCTAGCGCAAACCTGTCGTTAGAGAACGCCAAGTACGCGCTTTCGTGAAGTACTGATTATCCCGCAGGAGAAATGACATGGACGTTCGCTCGTATAACCGCGAGGCATGGAACCGCGAAGTGGAAGGCGGGGAGAATCGCTGGACTCAGCCCGTGAGTCACGAAATCATCGAAAAGGCAAGGGAGGGGGAATTCAGCATTCTGTTGACCGAAAACATCCCTGTCCCTCATCGCTGGTTTCCACCGCTCAAGGGCACGAACGTGTTATGTCTTGCTTCAGGCGGCGGGCAGCAGGGACCCATCCTCGCGGCGGTCGGCGCGAATGTGACTGTTTTCGATAACTCCCCCGCGCAGTTGAAACAGGATCAACTTGTGGCTGAGAGAGAGGCGTTAAGTCTCAAAACTGTAGAGGGCGACGCGGCGGATTTGTCCATGTTTGCAGATGAAACATTGGACCTGGTCTTCAACCCGGTTTCGACCGCGTTCATGCCAGACGTGCGCGCGGTCTGGAAGGAGTGTCATCGCGTGCTCAGGCATGGAGGCGTTCTGATGACCGGAATGATGAATCCCGTTCATTACATTTTCGATTTGTACAAGGCGGATGAAGGGATTCTGGAAGTCGCGCACTCGATCCCTTATTCCGACCTGACCAGCCTGTCGAACGAAGAATTGGACGAATGGCTCGAAAAGGGATTGCCGCTCGAGTTCGGACATTCGCTCACGGACCTGCTTGGTGGTCAACTGGATGCGGGTTTCGTCATCACGGATCTGTATGAGGACTACATGCTCGAATCGCCGTTGAGTAAACACCATCCCAATTACATCGCGACAAGGGCGGTGAAAATGTGAATGAATCGAAAACGCAGGACTGTTCCCAGTCCTGCGTTTCTATTAAGTTTTATGCCCCACCTTCATAATGTGACGGATTCTGCTTTGCAAGCCACCCGCTCAGGGCAATTCATTGACCCTGTCTCTACCTGGAGGCGAGACCGGGCTGAACGTGGCGAGGAAGTTGATGAAGGCTTGAAGGTCATTGCCGCCGTCGAGTTTCGGGGCGGTCACAGTGCGGAACGTGGTGAAGTTATCGCCGCCGTCGGCGAGGAAGTTGTTCACAGTGACCACGTAGGTCGCGGCAGGATCGAGCGGGACACCGTTCAACTTCACATTCGTGATGGAGACGCTGGTGCAGTTACCGCCCACGATCGTCGTCGCCAGATCGTAGGTAAAACCCTGCGACACGCCCAGGTGCAGGAACGGGCGACTCGACCCAGCCGGCTGGCACTGTTGCTGGAGCACCGAGATGATCTGTGCGCCGGTCATTGGGAAGGTCTTCAGCGTGTTGCCGAACGGCTGGACCGCAAACGCTTCGCTAAAGGTGACAACGCCATCGCCCTCGCCCACAGGCGATGAGAGATAGGTCAGGTTGGCGCGCACCCCGCCCGGGTTCATGAAAGCGATCTGCGCCCCATTGGACGAGGTTGCCCATAATTGTGCATCCGCGATCAGGTTACCCAAATTCGATTCGACACCGCGATTGTCTTCACCGTTCACGCCTCGGTTGATATCGGTAGTGATCGTGCCGACAGGGGTGTTACCGGCAGCAGCAAACAGGGGCTGCCATTTGGCAATCACGGCAGCGATCACCGGGTCGGGGGTGAGGGTGGTGCGATCCACGAGGTGGTTCTGGGAGGCGCTCAGGTCGCGGCGGACGTCGTTTGTGCGTTTGTCCAGAACGAGTTGCAGTTCCGACACGATCCGTCCGTATGAGTAGGCGCTTGTGACGATACGGGGCTGACCAGCCGCATCGGGAAGCACACAGTTGTATGGCAGGTGCGTGTGGCCGGTGATCAGCGCGTCGATCTCGGGGTCGAGGGCATTGTTGATCGTCACGATCGGACCCGAAATTCCAACACAGGCGTTGAAATCGCCCGGAGGAGGCGTTTGCGAACCACCTTCGTGCAATAACACGACAATGGCATCAACGCCCTGCGCATTGAGGACCGGAACGAGCGCGTTTGCCGTCTCAGCCTCATCGAGGAAGTCCCAGCCCTGGATGCCGGCAGCGGCGACCAGTGTATCGGTCGCTTCGAGCGTCATGCCGATGAAACCGACTTTCACACCGTCCACCTCTTTGATCCAGTATGGCGGCAACGGGGTCTCGCCGGTTGTTTCATTGACGACGTTCGCGGCAAGCCATTGGAAGTCGGCGCCTGCAAACGGTTCATTCGGGAAATAACACCCGTCAACAGGATGACAGCCGCCGTTCTGCATGCGGAGCAGTTCGGTGACGCCCTCGTCGAACTCATGGTTGCCGACGCTCGATACATCGAGCATCATTGCATTAAGCGATTCAACCGACGGTTCATCGTGGAATAATCCGGAGAACGCCGGAGAGCCGCCGATGAGGTCGCCAGCCGCGACAGTGAGACTGTGCTCGTTACCGGCGCGCAACTCGTTGAGTTTTGTCGAGAGATATTCACCGCCGCCGGCCGGGATGCCATCCACCGTCCCCGCTTCATTCGGCATCACGTGACCATGGTAGTCGTTGAACGCCAGCAATTGGAGTTGGACAAGTTGATAGGGGGGATCGAGAAGGGTGCCGCCTCCGAAATCATCCAAAACAGCCCCTCGCGCGCCGATGAACCACAAGCCAATGTAGCCGCCCTTGTCGTAGAATCGCCAGGTCGTGACGTCGCGCGAACCGATCAATTCCCCATTTCGATAGACTTCGACCATGCCGTTCGCGAGCGCCCGCGCGCCAAATACGTCGCCATCCGAGAAAGTGGCAGGGATGTCATCCCCATACTTCACCCATCCCTTGGGCCATTCCCAGGTCCATACTTGAACAGCCTGCATCTTCGCGTCGTAAAGCACCTCGATGACGCCGTCGCCCCAGGTCTTGTTGCTCTGCGCCTTGAGCAGGAGATTTTGTTCAGTGGCTTTTTTGCTTACTTTGGCAAATGTGACAAATGCCTCCTGATCCGCTCCAAACGGTTCCTTCCAGTAGATGTCAGAATTCGCGTCGTTGCTCCGCACAAACAACTGGTTGTTCATAATGCGATACTTGGACTTGTTACCTGTCCAATCTCGGCCGAGGGCGCCATTTGCCCGATTGAAATCGTCCAGCAGACTTACCCCCGCCGGGTAGTCGGTCTGGGCGGACGCCGCCGGAATAGCCGAGAGAAGCAGGGAGGCTATCAACAGAATGGAAAACAAACGGACGTTCTTTTTCATGAAAATCTCCTCTTGAATGGTGGACATACCGACAGAGACGGAAAAGCGTTCAGACGTGGTTTATATCGCCTCAGTACACCTCCTTTGTCAGTGCGCGTTTGCGCCTTGCAAACGCCTTACAATGTAAATTATACAGAATGAATACGTAAAGTCAATTATGTGTAACTTTTTCGGTCAGGGATTCACTGGACAGCCTTCGGCAACGAAGACAGCGCCTCCAACAATTTGGACTTCCATTTCTCCCCGAACGAACACCAATACGACGACCTCCCGCCTCGGATTCCCGGACCCAGGTCTGCCAGCCGTTTCCCATCCTTCTCCTCCGCAGACAGCGGATACCGCAACACGACCTGTCCGTTCTCCCAACCGACCGCGGACAGCCCCGCCTTTTCCGCGCGCAGTTTGACCCGCATCTGATAGAACAGGTTCTGCACCATCTCTGGCGGATCGCCAAAACGATCCTTGAACTCGGATGCAAGAGCGTCTATCTCTGTTTCGTCGCGCAGATCCGCCATGCGGCGATACAACCGCAATCGCAGATCCTGGTCGGCAATGTAATCGGTAGGAATGCCAACAGCAAGGGGGAGGTCAACATTTACAGGCATGGAGATGGGCTGTTGGAAAGTGGAAAGTGAACTCTCGAACTTTCTACTTTCCACTTTTTCTTTGCCACCCCCTCTCTCTGCCTCGATCCTCCGAATCTGCCTCACTGCATCCGCCAGCAGCCGCGTATACAAATGGAACCCAATCGCCTGAATATGTCCGCTTTGACGCGTGCCGAGCAACTCCCCCGCCCCGCGTATCTCCAGGTCGCGCATTGCGATCGAATAGCCCGCGCCGAGTTGCGTGTTCTCCGCAATGACCTCGAGCCGTTGCTGCCCCTCGATTGTGGGAGAAAGTTTTTTGTGACGGAAAAAGTACGAGTAGGCGCGCGCAGCCCCGCGTCCGACCCTGCCGCGTAGTTGATAGAGTTGGGCAAGGCCGAAGGTATCGGCGCGATCCACGATAAGGGTGTTCGCGTTCGGGATGTCCAGTCCCGATTCGATGATGGTCGTCGAAAGCAGGATGTCCGTCTCGCCCGCATTGAAACGGTGCATCACGTCCGCCAGATGCTGCTCGGGCATTTGTCCGTGACCAATATCCACAACCGCCTCGGGGACGAGTTGATTGAGATGCGCCTTCATTGCCTCGATGGTCTGCACGCGGTTATGCACGAAGAAAACCTGACCGCCGCGTTCGAGTTCGCGCAAGATCGCCTGGCGGACAAGTTTCGGCGAATACGGTCCGACGTGCGTGACGATGGGCAGTCGCTCTTCGGGCGGCGTGTTGAGGTTCGAAATATCGCGCACGCCCGTTAATGCCATGTACAGCGTGCGCGGGATGGGCGTGGCGGTGAGCGTCAACACGTCCACCTCGGTGCGGAGTTTCTTGAGACGCTCCTTGTGCGTCACGCCGAAGCGTTGTTCCTCATCTATGACGACCAGACCCAAATCCTTGAACTGCACGTCGCCGGAGAGCAAACGATGCGTGCCAACGACAATATCAATCTCGCCCGCCGCGAGTTTGAAGAGGATCTCCGCTTGCTCGCGCGGCGTGCGAAAACGTGAAAGCATTTCCACCATTACCGGGAACGCGGCAAGCCGTTGTAAAAAGGTTTCGTAATGTTGCTGCGCCAAAACGGTTGTCGGAACAAGGATCGCGACCTGCTTGCCGGACATCACCGCCTTGAACGCGGCGCGCAACGCCACCTCCGTTTTTCCATAGCCCACGTCGCCACACAACAAACGATCCATCGGGCGCGGCGATTCCATATCGCGTTTGATCTCGGCGAGCGCGCGTTTCTGGTCTTCGGTTTCCACATAGGGGAACGAATCCTCCAGTTCCTTCTGCCACGGCGTATCGGGCTGGAACGCGTATCCCTGCGCCACGCTTCGCCGCGCGTACAAATCCAACATCTCCTGCGCGACCTCCAACACAGCCTGTTTGACGCGTCCCTTCTTCTCGTGCCATTCCTGCCCGCCCAGGCGATCCAACGCCGGCGCCGCGCCCTCCGCGCCGACGTAACGCGTCAACCGATCCGCTTGATGCACAGGCACGAACAACTGCCCGCCGCCCTCGTATTCCACAGCCAAAAACTCGCGCAGGTGATTATCCAACTCACGCTGCACCAATCCGCCAAAACGCCCGACGCCGTGATCAATGTGAACGACGTAATCGCCCACCTGCAAATCCGCGTAAACGGATTCGGGAGTTTCCGCGATCGGTCGCTGGCGCGCACGCGGCTGGGGACGCTCCCAGCCGAAGACTTCGGAGTCTGTGATCAGGTGAATGATCGTTGGATGGGAATTAGTAATTGGTAATTGGTTGTCGAGGATCGGAGAAGCGGCGGATCGGAGATTGAGGGTGAAGCCTTCGGACAACGATGCTTCGATGAATTCGGCCGCAGCCCCCTTTCCTAGTGAGAGAGAATTGGGGTGATGGACATCTTGATGTTCCAGCCACAACTCATGGAGACGCGGCGATTGACGCGAAACGATGACGACCCGCTCGCCTCTCTCTACGATTGAGGCTAGATACTCGACAAATTGCTTTAGCCTACCTCCGAACCTTTCGTCATGCCCAAAACAAGATTCTAAAGAATTCTCTAACTCTCCATTTTCTAAACTCTCCTCGCTCATCGAATACCCCAACTCCACAGACTGTCCATGCAAACTGTCATGCAATTCCGACCAGGGAATGTATGGCAGCGGGAAGTCAGCAGACAATATCCCCTCGTTGACGCTTTCCTTCCGAAAACGGACCGCCTGCTCCTCCACCTCCGCCGCCATACCCTCGATCATGGACAGATCGTCAATCAGAATCAACGCCTTTGGCGGAAGATAATCGAGCAGACTCGCGGGCTGACTGTGCAACAACGGGATGTGGAACTCGGAGTATTCCGTTCCCTGTTCGCCGCGAGCGATGTATTCTCGCGCGGGCGTGATAAGGATCGAATCCAGTTTCTCGACCGTCCGCTGCGAGGCGGGGTCGAACCGGCGGACGGTCTCGATCTCGTTGCCGAAGAAATCAAGGCGCACGGGCAGGTTCTCGGCGGGCGTCCAGATGTCCATGATGCCGCCGCGTTTCGAGAATTGACCCGGCTCCAGCACGGTGTTGACGCGCTGGTATCCTGTTTCTGTCCAGGTGTGTGCAAGCGCGTCGGGTTGAACGGTTTGATTTACGGAAAGTTTTTTGCAAGCCTTGAGAAAGTCCCTGCGCGGCAGCGTCCGCGTCATCAACGAACGGACGGAGGTCACCAGGACGGGCGGCGTTTCAGGTTTTGATGCAAAGGGAAGATGGTATGCGGAAAGGGCGATCAGCGTTTGCAGGCGTTCGCGGCGGGTGGCGCCCCCCCATGCGGCTTGCTCGTAGAACAACGGATTCGGCTCCGCAAAATGGAAACGCGGCGACCTGATCCAGAATCCCAACTCATCGAACAGCGATAACGCATGGTCTGCGCGGTCGGTGTGCTGCTGGCGCTGCTTTCGATCGCGGTCTTCGAAAATCACAACAAGGCCGAGGATGCGGTGGTGCGCGAGGCGGCGGCGATCATCAAGCTGTATCGCGACATCGCCAGCTACCCCACGGCCTCGCGCCCCGATCTTCTCGGCGTGCTCGACCGGTATGTCGACGAGGTGACCGGCCCCGGCTGGACAATCCAGGCGCAGGGCAATGCCAATCCGAAAGAGATCGAGATTCTCGGCGAACTGCATCGTGTCATCGGCAAGTTTGAGCCGAAGGATCTGGCCCACAGCGTCCGCTATGCAGAGACGCTGCGGGTGTTCGACGATTTCGTCGAGGCGCGGCGGTTTCGCATTTCGGCGGGGACCAGCTCGATCCCGCGCATCATGTGGTTCGTGGTGCTGATCGGCGCGGTGATGAACATGATCCTGATCTGGATGTTCGACCTGCGTCC
>JABWAU010000036.1 GCA_013360875.1 Anaerolineales bacterium
ATCTACTTCACCAAATTCCTCAGCACCGTATGCAGAATGCCGCCGTTGCGGTAGTAGTTGACCTCCACCTCGGTGTTCAGCAGGGCAATGGCTTTGAATTCGACGACTGATCCATCTGCCCGTTTTGCCTTTACGGTGACAACCGATTTTGGCGTCATCGTATCGCTCAAGCCTTCGATGTCATAAACCTCGTCGCCCTTCAAACCCAGCGCTTCGGCGTTCTGACCATCCATGAACTTCAGCGGCAGGATGCCCATGCCGACCAGATTCGAGCGGTGGATGCGCTCGAACGATTCGGCGATCACTGCGCGGACCCCTTGCAGGAGCGGTCCCTTTGCAGCCCAGTCGCGGCTGGAGCCTGTTCCGTACTCCTTACCTGCAATGACGATGACGGGCACGCCTTCTTCCTTGTATTTCATGGCGGCGTCGTAAATCGGCATAATTTCGCCGTCGGGGAAGTGTTTCGTCCAATTGCCTTCCCTGGGGGCAACCAGAAGGTTTTTCAGGCGGATGTTGGCGAATGTGCCGCGCGCCATTACCAGGTCGTTGCCGCGGCGGGAACCGTAGGAGTTGAAGTACTGCGGAGCCACGTCGCGTTCCTGCAAATATTTGCCAGCGGGGCTGTCCACGGCGATGTTACCGGCGGGGGAGATGTGATCGGTCGTGATCGAGTCGCCGAATAAACCCAGCACGCGCGCGTTCCTGATATCCTTCACCGAGCCGACCTCGTGCGTCAATTCCTGGAAATATGGCGGATGATGAATGTACGTGGATTGCTCGTCCCATGCATACAAATCGCCGCCGGTGATTTTGATCTCCTTCCACATCTCCGAGCCGCTGAACACGTCGGCATATTTTTCCTTGAACATCTCGGCGCGCACACTCGACGACGCGACCTCATTGATCTCCTGCTGCGTGGGCCACAAATCCCGGAGGTAAACAGGCTGACCATTCGAACCTGTTCCGAGCGGTTCCTTGTCGAGATCAATGTCCACCGTCCCTGCCAGCGCGTAGGCTACGACGAGCGGCGGACTGGCGAGGAAGTTTGCCTTCACCAGCGGGTGGACGCGTCCCTCGAAGTTGCGATTGCCCGAAAGCACCGCCGCCGCCACCAGATCGGACCCGGTCACTGCTTTGGCGACCTCAGCCGGGAGCGGGCCCGAATTACCGATGCAGGTGGTGCATCCGTAGGCGATGACGTTGAATCCCAGTTGCGACAACGGTTCGATCAAACCAGCTTGCTTGAGGTACTCCGTCACCACGCGTGAGCCGGGCGCCAGCGAGGTCTTGACGTACGGCTTGACCGTGAGTCCTTTTTCGATGGCTTTCCTGGCGACAAGTCCCGCCGCGACCAATACCGATGGATTGCTTGTGTTCGTGCAGGAGGTGATCGCCGCGATCACCACCGCGCCGTGCTTCAACTTCATTGAGCCGCCGTTCGTGCCGAATGTCGCTTCGACGTTCAACGCTTCGGTTTTGAGCTCGAACCCGCGCTCTTTGACCGGAGCCGTGAGCGCCTTTTGGAAAGTCTCCTTGAGTTCGGACATCGGCACGCGATCCTGCGGACGTTTGGGGCCGGCTAAAGACGGCACAACCGACCCGAGGTCCAGTTCGAGCGTGTCGGTGAATTCGGGGTCGGGCGTGGATGCGTCGCGGAAGAGTCCCTGCGCGCGCATGTAGGCTTCGGTGAGGGCAATCGTCTCTTCCGAGCGACCGGTCAGGCGCATATAGCGAAGCGTTTCGGAATCCACCGGGAAGTAACCGATGGTCGCGCCATATTCGGGAGCCATGTTGCCGATGGTGGCGCGATCCGGTAATGACATCGTCTCGAGACCGGGACCGTAGAATTCGACGAACTTGTCCACCACGCCCTTATTGCGGAGCATTTGTGTGACGGTGAGTACGAGGTCGGTGGCGGTGACTCCTTCGCGCAATTTGCCGTACAGTTTGAAGCCGATTACATCCGGCAGGAGCATGTCCATGGGCTGGCCGAGCATCACGGCTTCGGCTTCGATGCCGCCCACGCCCCAGCCTACCACGCCGAGTCCGTTGATCATTGTGGTATGTGAATCTGTGCCGACGAGCGTATCGGGGAAGGCGATGGTTTCGTCGCCATCCTTCTTCGTCATCACAACCTGCGCGAGATATTCGAGATTCACCTGATGCACGATGCCGGTCATCGGCGGGACGACGCGGAAATTGCTGAACGCCTGCTGTCCCCACTTGAGGAATTCGTAACGCTCCTTGTTGCGCAGGAATTCCATTTCGGTGTTGCGTTGCAAGGCATCGGGCGTGGCGAAGAAATCCACTTGAACCGAGTGGTCAATGACGAGGTCAACAGGAACGAGCGGATTGATTTTCTTCGGGTTGCCGCCGAGCCGCGCCACCGCGGCGCGCATCGCCGCAAGGTCAACGACAGCTGGCACGCCGGTGAAATCCTGCATGACGACGCGGGCGGGGAGGAAGGGGATGCCGGGGCGGCTTCCGACCCCCACCTTTGCCTCCCCCATCCCGCCAAGGCGGGATGGGGGAGGTTGGGAGGGGGTCCACGCGGCGATGTTCTTCACGTCCTGCTGCGTGATCTCCCTGTCGTTGCATTGACGGAGGGCGGCTTCGAGCACGATGCGGATCGAAAACGGGAGCCGCTTGAGTTGAGTCAGACCCGCTTTTTCCAGTGCGTCGAGACGGTAGATGACGTATTCCCTATCCCCGACTTTGAGAATGTCGCGTGCTTTGAAAAAATCCTTCATAGGTTACTCCTTTGGTGATCTACCTGTTGCGTAGGCAACGTTCTCTAACGTTGCCGTGTGTGCGTTAGAGAACGCACACTACGCACCAGGCGTTTTCTCACCACCTCGCAGAATACAAAGGAGCGCCTTTGCTATCCTTGCCTGTGTGGTGCTGTTTATAATTTCAGTTCTTTTTTGAGTTGGGCGACGAGTTTTTCCTTCTCGTCGTCGGGCAGAAAGCCAGCCTGCGCCGCGGCGACGATGCGTTCCTTCAACGTGTATTGCGGCATTTGAAGCGCGTCGCAGGCGTTGTAATATTCGTAACTCAACGTGATGCGCGAGATGCTCGGATCGTCCGTATTGATCGTGACGTTGATGCCGTTCTCGAACATCTTCATCAAGGGATGTTCTTCGAGCGTCCCGACCACGCCCGATTGATAATTGCTGGTGACGCACACCTCGAAGGCGGTGCCGCGCTCCCGGGCAAGCGCGGCGACGTTTTCGTCCTCGAGCACGCGCACGCCATGACCGATGCGTTCCGCGCCGAGTTCCTCGATCGCCTCCCTGATGTGGGCGGCGGGTCCCCATTCTCCCGCATGGATGGTGATGTGCAAGCCCGCCTGTTTGGCTTCCTTGAAGATGCCGTAAAAGGGCTGCGAAGGGAACTCCGCCTCGTTGCCCGCCAGGTCGAGCGCGACCAGCCCGTTGCCGATGCGTTCGCCCGCCAGCCACGCCACCTGCTCGGCGAGTTCGGCGCTTTCGTGCCGGTTGACCGAGGCGATCAACTTCACGTTGACGTTGTGTTTGCGCGCGGCTTCACCTGCGCTTGCGATCACCCAGTCAATCACGTCGTGCAGGGGAAAACGTTCCGCGCGACTCAGCGCGACCGGCGTAAAACGCAATTCCAGATAGCGCACGTTGTCCTTTGCCGCGTCCTCGATGGCTTCGCGCGTGATGCGGTGGATCACGTCCGGCGAGCGGTAGAACATGCGGAGCGTATTGAATTTCGAAAGGAAGTTCTGAAAGGTGAACTTGTCCTCCTCCTGCACTTGGACAAGCGTACTCAACCGCAGCACGTCCGCTGGGATGGTCATGCCGTGCTGCCTGGCGATGTCCACCATGGTATCCAAGCGCAGCGAGCCTTCTAAATGACGATGCAATTCCACTTTGGGCAGGGCGCGGTAGGTATTGAGTGAGGCGGTGACTCGTTCCATCGTACCTCTAAAACGGGGCGTCAATTCCGTCTGCGTCTTTTCTTTTTGCCGCCGGATGGCGTTTGCGCGCCGGGCTGTATCTGTTTCTGCCTGGTGGCTTCGGCGGTTTCGAGCGGAGTGATCTCGACCGGTCTCCTTTGTTGAACGAAGGCGCGGCTCACGACCAGGCTGCGAATATCGTCCACAAGTTGAGAGAACATTTCCGACGCTTTGTTTTTGTATTGTACCAGCGGGTCGCGTTGGGCGTAAGCCTCCAAGCCTATCGAAACTCTTAAGGCTTCGATGCGCGTCAGATATTCCACCCACAATTCGGATGTGGCGCTCAACAACAGGCGGCGATGGGATTCGTTCAGCGCGTACCTTCCCAACGACTCGACCAGCGCCTCCCGCTCAGCCTCAACCAGGCCTGCCGGGGTCTCGTCGAGCCTTTCCTCCCCGAAGGCTCTTCGCGCCGCCGCGCCGAAATCCGCCAGCCGCGCGGCGTTCGAGGAGATGCGCGCATATTCCGCCTGCCCGATCGCGAAGACAAGCGCCTCTTCCGCCTGCTCGAGGTGGGACAATACGTCCTCGGTCAATTGTTCCGCCTCCATGCCTTCGAGCAGTTGCGCGATCAGGAAGATGTAACTGAAACGGTTGAACAACTGCTTTTCCTGGCGGTGCGTCCTCTGGTTGAACACCGTCCGCGCGCCCTGCGAGAGAGTGATGAGCAGTTTCAGTTTTTCCGTGTCGTTCAATTCCTCCGCGGAATTGGAGCGCATCAGGTTGTGGATATCGCGTTCGATCTGGCCGTTTTCGCCGACCAGGAATGCGCGACGTCGTTCGAGCGCGTTGCGCGCCGCATCCAGAATCCTGTCCGCCGCCTCGTCCCAGTCCCGGACCTCGAACTTTTCGCCCAGCGATTCTCCCACCCGGTTGGCGACCGATGCGATCAGGCGCGAAACGTACAAGGCGGTCAATTGCGCCTTGAGCATGTTGCCGACGATTTCCTTTCCCTCGCGCGGATCCTCATCGAGCGTGCGAAGTTGCTCGCCGTTGAGTCGAATGGGTACCCCCGTCAGCGCGTTGATCTCCTCCAGCATCTTCTGTGGACGCGGGGCATCCTCGCGGTCGCGTAGACCATCGAAGTACGCGTCGAGCGCATCCATGCGGGATTCGACCTGCGCTTCGAAGGCTTCCTCCGTACGGTCAATCAGGTTTTCGATGGCGTTCAGGTGATGAGCGTTCTCCGCTTCGATGGCGCGCGCGATCAGACTATGGATTGCAGAAGCTTGCTTCTGCGTCTCCGACGGCGAGCCGTCGGAAGCCAAACTCAATTCCTTTAGCAGCAGAGCCAGTCCAAAACTGGGAAAGAGGCGGTCGCCGGAGAGGAATGGCGGCTGAACCTGTTCGAGCCATGCGATCAATTTCCAGGGTCCCTCCTCATCCTCCAACCCCATCTGCACGCGCTGTTTGACCTCTTCCTCGAACATGGCGTGCACGTCTTCGCCCAGGTCCTCCTTGACGAAAATGCGATCGCGTTGACCGTAGATCTGGGCGCGCTGTTTGTTCAGCACGTCGTCGTATTCGAGCAAATGCTTGCGCACGTCGAAGTTGGCGCCTTCGACGCGGTGCTGCGAGTTTTCGATGATGTTGCCCACCATACGGACTTCGAGCGGAAGCGAGTCGTCCACCTTGAGCGTTTGCATCAGGCTGTTGACGCGGTCGCCGCCGAACAGGCGCATGAGGTCGTCCTCCAGCGAGAGATAGAAGCGGGAGGAACCGGGGTCGCCCTGGCGCGCGGCGCGACCGCGTAATTGGTTGTCAATGCGCCGCGCCTCGTGACGCTCCGAACCGATGACGTGCAAGCCGCCCAGTTCCTTCACGCGTTCCATGTCTTCGAAATATCCCAGGAAGAGTTTGACCTCCGCCGCGTAGATGCCGTAATTCGAAGGTTCGATCTGCTTCAACGCGGCGCGACGTTCCTCGTGGGTCATGTCGAAGGGATGCTCATATCCGTTTTTGCCCAGCACGCGGTTGACCGCGGTGATGACCTCCTCGGCAAGTTCGCCGCCGAGTTTGATGTCCACGCCGCGTCCGGCCATGTTGGTGGCGATGGTCACCGCGCCGAACGCGCCCGCGCCGGCGATGATCTGCGATTCCTCTGTGTGTTTGCGCGCGTTCAGCACCTGATGAGGCACGCCGCCCTGTAATACCGACTTCAGCCGGTTTACGTCCTTTTCCTCCAACCGCAAAATGTCGAGGACGATGGGCAGGTTGGACGGGTCTTCGAGACCGATGGTGGTCGCGCCGAACGGTTGGATGAATTTGCGTAGAGCGTCAGGCGAGATCTTTTCGAGCGGCTCGTTGAATTGCGCCAGTTCCGGGATGAGACGACCGTCCTCTTCGCGGTTGTTCGCCTCCATCCACAGGCGTCGGACGAGGGCAACTTGCAATAGACGACGGACCGGTTCGGCTTTGAGTCGAAGCGAGAGTCGTTCCGAGGCTTCGACGGAGGTGGTGCCGATCAGCAGGGGACGTCCGCGCAC
This sequence comes from Anaerolineales bacterium, assembly GCA_013360875.1. Taxonomy (GTDB): domain Bacteria; phylum Chloroflexota; class Anaerolineae; order Anaerolineales; family Villigracilaceae; genus Defluviilinea. Next base: position 6,469 of record JABWAU010000036.1, read on the forward strand.
GTGTTCGCGCACGATTTCCATCACGATGGCGCGCAGTTTTGCCTCCACCGTGCGGTAGATCACATCGGGATAATCCTTGCGGCGATAGAAGATGGGAAGTTTTTGCGGGTCGTCGCGTTTTGCGTAATACGAGTAGGCGTAACCATCCTCGTCCTTCGATTGGATCTCGATCAGCGGCGCGTCCTTGCCGAGCGCCTGATATTCGAGGTTGGGCGGAATGGGTGTCACCTCGAGGTTGTAGATCTTACTAAACTCCTCCGCCTCGGTCAGTGCGGTGCCGGTCATGCCCGAAAGTTTCTTGTACATGCGGAAGTAGTTTTGAAGTGTGATGGTAGCGTAAGTGACGTTCTCCGGTTCGATCTTCACCCCCTCCTTTGCCTCCACCGCCTGGTGCAAGCCGTCGCTCCATCTTCGCCCGGGCATGAGCCGCCCGGTGAAGTCGTCCACGATCACGACCTTGCCTCCCTGCACGAGATATTCCTTGTTGCGCTTGAAGAGGAATTGCGCGCGCAACGCCTGTTCGAGATAACCCCGCAGACGCGCCTGTTGCGGCGTGACGTCCTCGGGACGCTCCGGGTCCATCAGGGGTTGGCCGAGCATTTGCTCCACGCGCGCCAGGCCGATCTCGGTGATCGAAACGTTGCGATCCTTTTCGTTCACCTCGTAATCTTCGGGCTTGAGTTGCTTGACGATCTGCGCCATCCTCCCATACCATTCCAGCTCGCCCGATGACGGACCCGAAATGATGAGCGGCGTGCGCGCTTCGTCAATCAATACGTTGTCCACCTCGTCCACGATGGCGTAATGATGCCCGCGCTGGACGCGGTCTTCCAGGCGCATCGCCATATTGTCGCGCAGGTAATCGAAACCGAACTCCGAGTTCGTACCGTAGGTCACGTCCGCCGCATACGCCTCGACGCGATCCGTCATGCGGAGATGCTGCTGGTCCTCGTGCGGAGACTCGCGCGTGAAATCAACGAGAAACGCCTTCTTCCCATTTTCGGTCACAGCCGCCATTTGCAACACGCCAACCGAAAGCCCGAGCATCTGGTAGATCGGCGCCATCCAGCGCGCGTCGCGCCGCGCCAGGTAATCGTTTACCGTGACGAGATGCACGCCTCTCCCCAAGAGAGCGTTAAGGTAAATGGGCAGCGTGGCGACGAGCGTCTTCCCTTCGCCCGTCCGCATTTCCGCGATGGAGCCGCGATGCAGGATGATACCGCCGATCAACTGCACATCGTAATGACGCAATCCGAGGGTCCGTTTGGATGCCTCGCGCACCGCGGCGAACGCCTCCGGCAGGATTTCATCCAACGCTTCCTGCTCCGCCTTGAACTGCTCCTGTTCCGATAAGCCTTCCACATTCCCAAGCGACTCCCGCACGCGCCGCCGCAACTCATCCGTTTTGGCGCGCAAGGCGTCGTCGCTCAACGATTCGAACTGGGGCTCCAGCCCGTTGATCTGGTTGACGACTTCACTTAGTTGTTCGATGGTCTTTTTATTGGGGTCTCCCCCGAAGAATTTGACAAAGTTCTTGAGCATTCGGTACCTTTCGGGAAGGGATTATAGCATGAGGACAATTACGCCCAATATTTGACTTTCGTTAGAACAAAAAAGACGGCGGAGTGGGTTCCGCCGCCCAGCCAGCAACGCCGACCGCTCTATTTGTTCCCGCCTCCATTCGACGGCGGTTTATTCTCGTTCGGTTGTTTGTCGTCGTTCGACGGTTTATCGTTATTCGACGGCAGGGTGCGTTCGGGTTTGGGCGTTTGCCCAAGATGCAAGCCGGGGTTGTCGTCCGGAGCCGGCGTGGAAAGAACCTCCGCTGCGCCTTCCTCATTGGTTCCCTCCGCCGCCTCAGGCGTAAGAGTTGGCGCGGATGCGCCGGTCGCGGGGACCGTGACTGTGACCGTGAACATGAACATGGGAACGGTGGTTGCCGCCTCCGTTTCTTCGCCTGAAATCGGGATGATGACCGGCGGGGAGGGGGATTCATCCGGTGGATTGGAGACGTGCTCGACCTTGTTCGGAAAGAAGGCTGAGTCAATGATATCGGCGATCTTCTCACGGTGGATATAGGTCGCGATACCCGCCTCCACGACGATCACGGTCACGAGCACCGCCTCCAGCCACATTGACATGGAAGAGGACCCCGCGCCTGCGACTCCCGCCCCCGATGGTTCATCGTTTCCCCTCGCGTTCAAATCGTTCCCCCTCGCTTGTATTAGCGCTGTCGCCGCCGCGGCTTGTTTGGCGTACATCTCCCGGCGCGTCATCATTGCGTCTGCCGGATATCCCACTTCGATGTTTTTCAGACGGGCAAGCAACCTGAGGACATCCTGATCTTTTAATACTTTGTTCACTTTCCTTCTTATTCTTCGCTGAGTTGGTGTTCGAGGGCTTTTCTCAACTTGGCGATCCCGCGGTTCTGGATGACCTTCACGTTGTTGACCTCCTTGCCGATGATCTGGGCGGTTTCCTTGAGGCTGAAGTCCTCCAAAAAGCGCAGAATGATCACGTGACGCTGGTCGTCGGTCAGTTCCGAGTTCATCGCGGAGACCAGCGCCTCCATTAAGACGCGCTCCTCGATCTGGGTCGCGGTGGGAATGGTGCGTTCCTTTTCCTGGACATTGATCGCGACCTCTAGCGGCGCGGTATGTTTGTTCTCGCGCGAACGATCCACGACCAGGTGATAGGCGGTCTGGTAGAGGTATGACCGTAGGTTCGTGCGCGGACCTTTCCCGCCTGCGAATTGTTCCAGCAATTGCGAAAACACGTCGCCGACGATGTTATCTGCCTCGATGGGATCGTGGCACAGCCTTAAGGCATATTTGTAGATCGCCGGCGCGAACGAATCAAAGATGGCGGTGAGCGCCTCCTCATCCAGTTTTTGTGCGGCTTTTAATAAATTGACCCCGTCGTCTTTCATGGCCGGTCACCTCGGGTGCTGCATTCCAAAAATGGGACGTTCTTCAATACCGGAATATTCTCCTGCTTCGGGATCACCGAATTCGAGGGTTATATTATAAACCTTCCTGCGCCGATGGTCTAATTGGGGGCGGAAGATTTTTGGTCAATTGGTACCTTCGGGCATGCTTCTTAATGGATTGATAAGGAATTCCCCGTAATATTCAGGGACATTGAAAGGTCATATCCGCGCCGGGCTTGATATAATCCCGGCAAGGAGTCGCTTATGTTTTCATCATTCGAAGGACCAGACCGCCGCAGGGAGGAGGACCGCATCCGCAAAGAGGGACGCCTTCCGCCCGGACAGGCGTTGACGTTCAAATTTCCCGTCCTGCATTATGGACCCGTGCCGCCCTTTAATCCCGCCGCGTGGGATTTCCGCGTCTGGGGCGAGGTGGAGGAGGAAAAACGCTGGACGTGGGACGAGTTCAATCTGTTGCCGCGCACCAGAATCCAGATGGACATCCATTGCGTGACGCGCTGGAGCAAGTTCGACACCGTATGGGAGGGCGTGTCCGTAAAAACCCTGGTGGAGAACGGGTTATTCAAGATCAAACCCACCGCCACCCACGTGATGCAACACGCCGAATATGGGTTCACGGTCAACCTTCCGCTGGAGGTCGTTTTGCAGGATAACTTCCTGCTTGCCACGCATCTCAACGGCGAACCCATTACGCCCGATCACGGTTATCCGTTGCGCGGGGTGGTGGGGTTCATTCCGGGACGCGAGGACATGGAGACGCCCTATTTCTGGAAGGGCGCGAAATGGTTGAGGTCGCTCGAATTCATGCCGCGCGACCGCAGGGGGTTCTGGGAGCAGGCGGGTTATCACAACCGCGCAGACGTGTGGAAAGAGGAACGGTTTGGATAAGCAATCGGACGGCATTCCGCCGTCCGATTGCTTTGAAGTCCGATCACGGTTGCCGGTTGATCATCGTCTCGCTTTGAAAAAACCTCCCGATCGCAAAGGTTTAGCCGCGCGACGCTCTTTGCCGTGTTGTTTTTGCGCTGCGACTCGAAAGTTGCGTTACGGTCTTTTGCCCAATGTCACCGTTATATCAATCGTCTCGCCGCCGCGCAGGACGGTCAGGACCACTTTGTCTCCGGGGGATTTGGTTGTAATGAGGTAACTCAGCAATTCGTCGAACGTGGCGATCGGGTTGCCGTCGAAGGCGACGATCAGGTCGCCGCCTGCGTTCAAGTTCTGGAGCCTCGTCGGCGTGTCGCCGGCTTTTATGCCAGCCTGGTCGGCGGGACCGCCCGGGACCACTTCGATCACATACGCGCCTTTGTAGGTGGTCAAACCCAGCGCCTCGATCTCGTCCAGACTCAGATCGCTGGAGGAGGTGATGCCGAGGTAGGGATATTCATATTTCCCATCGCGGATCAGGACAGGCACGATCTTCTTCACCAGGTTGATCGAGATGGAGAACCCCACGCCAGAGTTGACGGCGTTGCCGGTCAATTCGTTGAAGTTGTTCGTGCGGATGGATTGGTTGATGCCGACCACTTCGCCGTTCAGGTTGAACAACGGACCGCCGGAGTTGCCGGGGTTGATTGCCGCGTCGGTCTGGATGATGTCGGCGGTGCTGAAGAATCCGCCTCCAGCCGCCTGCGATGCGGGCTGCGTGCGTCCCAGCCCGGAGACGATGCCCAGCGTCATCGTGCCGCTCAAGCCGAACGGGTTGCCGATGGCTACCACGATCTGACCGACCTGGAGCGTTTTCGAGTCGCCGAGGGGCAGGGGATGAAATTCCCCGGCGGGCGCGTCCACCTTGACGACGGCGATGTCCGCGTCGTCGTCCGAGCCGATGACCGTGCCATACGCCTTATATCCCGAAGAGAAGGCGACCTCCACCGTACTTGCGCCTTCGACGACGTGCTGATTCGTGACGATGTGACCCTGGTCGTCGTACACAAAGCCGGAGCCTTGTCCCGTATCCGTGCGGATGGAGACGACGCCCGGGATCACCTGTTGATATAACGAACTGAGCGATCCATCGAGCGGGATCGGGTTGGCGGGAACAGGCTTCGGGGAGGGAACGGTCTGGATTGCCGGGCCAGGTTCCGGCGGGGAAAGAGACGGGATTTCCGTCAACTGGCACGCCAGCATCGCGAATGTCAAAATCAATGCTGCGGGTATGATCCGTTTCATTATGTTGAACTCCTAAAACTTGATTTTTGACGCTTCTTCCAAAAGTTCTCTTTGCTTCGACGTCAGATATTTGGGGACTTGTACCTTGACCTTGACGAAGAGATCGCCCTTGTTCTTTGGGTCGCGCAGGTGAGGCATGCCGCGTCCTGCCAGGCGGAAGATCTGCCCGGGTTGCGTTCCGGCAGGAATGTTGAGTTTGATCCTGCCGTCGAGGGTTTCCACGTCCGCTTCGCCGCCGAGGATGGCGGTGAAGATGTCCACGGTGGCGGTGGTATGCAGGTCGTCCCCGCGTCGTTCGAAGCGCTCGTCCTCCTTGATGTTGAGGATCAGGTAGAGGTCGAGCCCGTTCGGACCCGCGCCCGCCACGCGCACCTTCGACCCCGCGCGGACGCCCGCCGGGATACGCACTCGTTTTTGTTTGCCGCTGCTTTCGATCAGGCGTGTGGTTCCCTTGTATGCCTCTTCGAGGGTGATGTCCATTTCCTGCTGGTAGCCTTGCGGTTGGGAACGGGATGCGGTTCTGCCCCTCATGCCGAAGATGGTCTGGAAGAAATCGGAGAAGCCGCTGCCGAACAGGTCGTTGAGGTCGTCCATGCCTGCGGCGCGGGCGCCGCCGGGAAAGCCGCCATATTGATCCCAGTTGAAATCACCCGGCGCGCCGCGTCTTTGCCATTGCGAGTAATCGGACCCGACGCGGTCGTAATAGGCGCGCTTCTTTGCGTCGCTTAACACTTCGTATGCCTCGTTGATCTCCTTGAAGCGTTCCTCAGCCTGTTTGTTATCGGGGTTGTAATCCGGGTGATATTGTTTGGCGAGTTTGCGATACGCCTTGCGGATATCTTCCTCGCTGGCTTTGCGGTCCACACCCAGAATCTTGTAATAGTCCTTGTATTCCATAATCTGATAATTGTTATCACCGTGAATAGCGCGAGTCAAGCGCGCAGGTGGATGTCTAACACAACTCTAATTCGTTGTAATCGGATGAGGAACCGCCTCTTTCTCGACCCAAGCCTGATCCTGCTCCTCGAACTTTTTCACGAGATAAAGTTCTCCTCGCTCGAACCCGCGCCCGAGATAATATCCGCGTGTGCCAACCGCCGAGATGACCGCCATGCGCTCGAAGCCGTTTGCCTTCGCCACCCGTTCCGCCTCTTCGAGCAGGCGCGTCCCCAGCCCGGCGTGCTGCGCCGCGCCCTCCTTTTCCGCGCCGACGGGAAGCGACTGCCCGTATACGTGCAGTTCACGGATCAACGCCGCCCCGTTCAAATCGCCCAGTCCGGTTTGCGGAGAGTCTTCTCCCGGAAGTGACAACCTCACAAAGCCAGCCAGTTTGTCGTCCGGCGTGACGAACGAAATGAAATGTTCCTCCGCCGCGCCCGCCCAATAGACCAGGTCGTCCAGTCGCAGCGATTCGGGATTCACCGCTTTGCTTTTCACCTCGCGGCAACGCACACACTCGCAACGCGTGCCGCGCCGTTTCATCTCCTCATGCACATCCTGGCGGAGACTCGTTCTGCGATTTCCCTCGACAACATTGGTGGACGGAATGTCTCGAATGACGCGGTTGACGCGGCAATAGCGCGGGATGGTCGGTTTGATGTCCGCGATCAGGTGGATGAGTTCCTGCGTGGTGTAGGGTTGGAATTCGCCGCGCTGCCAGTATTCGTAGAGTTCCGCGTTGGCAAGCAATTGATTGGGGTAGATTTTGATCTCGTCGGGGCAAAAGTCGTTCCACAATCGCACAAAATCCTCGCGGTCCGATTCGGGCGTTGCGCCTAAAAGATTCGGCATCCAGTGAAGGACGATCTTGAATCCCGCCGCGCGGAGCAGGGCGGTGGCTTTGCGCGTACATTCCACGTCATGTCCGCGCTTGTTGAGTTCGAGGATGCGGTCATCGAGGCTTTGCGCGCCCATCTGCACCTTGGTCACGCCGAGGTGACGGAGCCAGCGGATTTCGTCGGACGTAATCTCATCGGGGCGCGTTTCGATGACCAGTCCCACGTTGCGGTGAGGCGCGGTCTCGTTGATGAAGTGGTCTTTCTCCAGTTCTCCGCTTTCCACTTTCCATTCCCCTGCTCGACCCCCCTCTGTCCCCCCATTTTGCCCCGCAAAATAGGGGGATGAAAGGGGGGTGTTCATCGCATCGAAGCAGCGTTTGACGAACCACTCCTGATAATCGCGGCGGTACGATGACCACGTGCCGCCGAGGATGAGCAGTTCGATCTTGTCTGTCGGGTGTCCCAGCGACTCCAGTTGCTCGATACGGGCGCGCACCTGCGCGTACGGGTCGAATTGATGCTCGACGGCGCGCATGGCGCCGGGCTCATCGGGCAAATAGGACTTGGGCATCCGCACGTCGGTGGGGCAGAAGATACATTTACCGGGACACGGATACGGCTTCGTCAGAACCGTGACCGTGGTCACGCCGGAAAGCGTGCGCATGGGCTTCATGCGGATGCGTTCGAGCAGGCGCGGGTCCTCCTCCATCTCCCCTAACGCGACCATCTCGTTGTAGATCGTCACCAGCATGGATTTGTTGAGATACCCGCCTCCCTCGAGCGGATGATTGCGCAGGGTTTTCGTCACATCGCGCCCGCGCCGGATTTCCTCCAGCGCGGCGCGCGCCAGGTCCTTTTTATCGGGTGTGAGGAGATGGGTTTCTCTCCAAAGTTCTCGTCGGCTTATGTGGTGCATATCCTGGCGGGATTATACCCGTTATAATCCGCTCATGGATTCGACCACCGCCGCGCGCCTCATCGAACTCAACCGCGAGTTCTATACCCGCTTTGGCGATGCGTTCTCTGCCACGCGTCAACGGATTCAGCCCGGCGTGAGGCGCGTCCTAGAAATGCTGAAAGGGGATGAGGATATATTGGATTTGGGATGCGGCAATGGGGAACTGGCGCGCGAACTTGCGAAGCGCGGTCACCGCGGCTCGTATCTGGGCGTGGACTTCAGCCTGCCTCTGCTTCGAGAGGCGGAATCCCAGCCGGGGCATTTTTCTGCCAGGTTTGTCGAACTCGATCTGACCCGGTTGTCGCGAATTAGTGATCAGTCATCAGTCATCAGTCATCAGTCAGATCACTGGTCACTGGTCACTGATAACTGGTCATTGATAACTGGTCATTGGTCGCTGATCACTGCGTTTGCCGTTCTGCACCACATTCCCTCGACCGAACTTCGCCTGAATCTCCTCCACGTGGTTCGTCAACTGCTCAAGCCCGAGGGGAGGTTCGTCCATTCGAACTGGCAGTTCCTGAACAGCGAAAAACTCAAGGCGAGGATTCAGCCCTGGGAGGCTGTATCAGTTTCCGGGTCGGAGGTGGAGGCGGGGGATTATCTGCTCGATTGGCGGAGTGGGGGAAGAGGTCTGCGTTACGTCCATCACTTCAGCGAGGAGGAGTTATCCGAATTGGCGGAGAGGAGCGGCTTCCGCATGTCCGAGACGTTTTATTCGGACGGGGAGAACGGCAGGCTTGGCTTGTATCAGGTTTGGGAGTTGGTGTAAGAAAAGCCGTCATCCTTGAGTCTAACAAATGTTCTAATTTTGCACGCGCATCCATCGGAGGCACGAAATGGCAGTTGACATCTATCCGCAGGTTAAGGAGGCTTTGAAGGCGAAGGAAAAGGAGATCACGGATCTTCTGGAAGCCGCGCCCGCCGAGAAGAAGGAAATTTGCCTGTGCGAGGATGAAGGTTGCGTTCAGGAACACCTGCACGTGATCGAGTCCAGCCTGGAGAAGATCGAAAATAAGACCCTGGGGGTTTGCGTGGTTTGCCATGGTTACGTTGACCCCAGCCTCCTCGAGATGGACTATACCGCCAGCGTGTGCCTTGACCATTACTCCGAGGCAGAGCGGCGGCGGCTGGAAGCCGAACTGGAACTCGGCGGGATCGTTCAGCGCGCGCTGCTGCCGCAGCGGATCCCCAACATTCAGGGGGTGGAATTGGCGGCGTTCAGCCGTCCCTCCGAGATCATCGGCGGCGATTATTTCGATTTCTTCCGGTATCGCGACGACGCGCATGGGTTGGTCATCGCGGACGTGAGCGGACACGGCGTCTCGGCGGGAATGTTGATGAGCAGTCTGCAAACCGCCCTGCGTACGATCGCACCCGATTCCGACTCGCCTGCCGAAATCCTCGAGCGGATCAACCGCTTCTACATCCATAACATTCATTTCACCACTTTTGTGACGGTGTTTCTGGCGCGCTTCGACCCGGCGAACCTTTCTTTTGCCTACGTCAACGCGGGACATAACCCGCCCGTCCTCCATCGCAGGCTTAGCGGCGACGTGATATGGCTCAGACCGACCGCGCCGGCCATCGGCCTGGTCGAGGATTTTCATCCGAGGACGGAATCGCTCGTGTTTTCGAAAGGGGATTCGCTCCTGCTCTACACGGACGGCGTCACTGAAATATTGAATTCGAGCAACAGGGAATTTGGGATGGAGAGCCTGGCTGAAGTCTTTCGGCAGAACGCGGGGTCGAAAGCGTCGGACACGCTCCAGGCGGTTCGCCAGAGCATGAGCGCGTTCGGGGAAAACAAACCGCTGGCGGACGACGTTACGATGATCGCGCTGAAGGTTTCGGGGTAGGTTTTATTTGCTGACCGCCACGCAATTCCTCCCTCTGTATTTTGCGATGTACATTGCCTGGTCGGCGCGGGCGATGAGCGTCTCCAGTTCGAGGGTGTTCTCGTCCAGTTGCGCGACGCCAATGCTGACCGTGAGATTCAACTCCTGAAAGTTTACCCTCATCGGGTGGCTTGCGACGGTTTTGCGTAAACGTTCCGCCACCTGCACGGCGGTCTTCAAATCCGTTTCGGGGAGGAAGATGAGCAATTCCTCGCCGCCGTACCGTCCCAACAGGTCCATCTCCCGGACCGATTTCCGACAGCGCCTCGCGAATTCCTGCAATACCATATCCCCCGCCTGATGACCGAAATTGTCGTTGACTTTTTTGAAGTGATCGAGGTCGAGCATCATGCAGCAGAAGGGGCGGTTCATGCGATGCGCCCTGGAGAACTCGATCTTTCCCAGATCGAACAGGCTGCGGCGGTTTCTCAAACCGGTCAATGGATCGGTCAACGCCAGGCTTTGCACCTCCGCGAACAGGCGCGCCCGTTCGAGCGAGATGCCGATCTGTTTTGCGAAGATGGACATGACCGGCAGGTCCGCCTTTGTAATGGCTTTTCCCCAGACCCATAATATTCCAAGCAATTGTTCCTCGAACATCAGCGGTAGGCGCATGAGCTCCGTTCCATCGCCAATGCCGACCTCCTCGAGGACGTTCGCGAAATCCACCCTGCCGTGTTCTCGCGGGAGGAAGATGCGCATCTCATTCTGCGGATCGTCCACGACCACCGGTTGGTAGGGATTGTCGGTCTTGGTCGCCGCCCTAAGCAGGTCGAACGAAAACGAATAGTTGATGAATGAAAAGCCGATGCCGTTTTCGAATTGTTCGAGTGTCCGTGATTGCATGGACGTGTAGGCGAACGTAAACCCGCTCTTTTTTTCGTTGTAAAACGCGGCGGCGCAGATGAGACCGATCTTGAGTAATTCCTCCCCCAGGGTTTGGACAATCCCATCCGTGTCGAGCGCCTTTTCGATGTGTGTGGTGATGTGAGCGAGGGAATAGATCAGGTCGTTGGAGTGTGCCAGTTGTTCCAGCCACTTCCTTTCCGCTTCCTCCGCGCGCAACTGCTCGATGGCGGTGGCGAGTTGACCGGCGAGGGTCCCCAGCAGTATCTCGTTGTCCGCGGTGAAGGCGTTCGGCTTCGAACTTTCCGTGTTGATCACGCCGAGAATTTGATCCTTGATCCTGATTGGCACACACAGTTCGGAGACGGTCTCCGGATCAATGTTGAGATAATTGTCGAGCTCCCGGATGTTTCCCACGCGGATCGAGACGCCGGTCTGGGCGACCTGCCCGCTGACTCCTTTGCCGAGCGGCACGTCTGGAAGCGATCCCTTCTTCCTGGTGATGAAGCGATAGGATGGATGAGCCTTCAAAGTGCCCCTCTCGTGATCCGCCAGCATGATGCCGAAATTGTCCGGGAACAGGTTCCTGCCAATGACGTCCGTGACGCGTTCGATCAGTTCGTCGAGAGTTCCCGCCTGTGTGGAAATGGTCGCCACTTCGTGCAGAATGGTCAATTCCTTGACCTGTTTCTGGGCTTGTTCCAGGAGTTGGATCTTCGTAAGGATGAGGGCGATCTGCCGGGCTACGATATCGGCGTGGACGATTTCGGTTTGATCGAAGGCGCGCGGTTGCCGGTATCCCAGGAACAGGATCCCCAGTTTGCGATCCTGGCTGATGAGCGGCAACCCAAGAGCCGAACGGGTGGGGAATTTCACGGCCAGGTGGGGATTGGCGTGTTCGTGGTTTTTCACGTCCGGGATCGCAAGAGGACGTCCCAGTTCAAGAACGTGTATGGAAAGGAACGATTCCCCGCCTTCGATCTTCATCCGAGGAAAGACGTCCTTCATCGAGCCATACGCCAGGAATGGAATGGGTCTCTGGTTGGCTTCGTCCCACAGGGAGAGGTAACCATCGTCCGCCTTGAATAGTTGCGAGGTGCGTTCCAAAAGGATTTCGATGGCGGACTTCAGATCGCGAGCCTCCAACACGATCCTCGTGGTGTCATTGAGCGACTCCAACAACTCCGTATAATTACGCCGTTCCTTTTCGAGCCTTTCCAGCCTTAGGAAGGCATCGTTGCGTTCGCGCAGGATGGTCGCCAGGCGGCCGACGATGAGCGCTACGAAGATCAGGATGATGTTGCCGACGATATAGCCTGTGCTTCCGATAAATTCTCTCACCGGATGACCGTCCAGGAAAAGGAATGCGAAATCCGACCCAATGGACAATAACGCAGTTACAATTCCCCCACTTACCCCGAAATACCAACTGCCGATAATGACCGGGAAGACGGCGAGCGAAGCGAGCGCCGTCCCATATTCGTGATGGAAGCGGGCAAAGATCCATATATACGCCGCGAACGCGACGATGATGACGGCGTAGCGGGTCCTCCTGTTTGGAGGAGCGAGAATCATCTGAAGGAACATCCTGGTCAATTATATGTCATGGTCAAAAAACTTAAATGACAGGTCTGTAACAGGCGGGGGACTCTCAAAGGGACCGCCCGCGTCATTCGCTCTGGACGTTGTTTGGGTCCATGATGTATTGCCACCAGTTATTGTGGATGCCGTTTTTTCTGCCTGCCGCTTTTGGGATGTGCCTGAACCACCATTTGTGATGTTCGCGGGTATCTCCGTTTCCCCATTCCGCCGATGTAACCACGCGCGTGGCGCCTTTGAAGTCCGGGAAGTTATATAGCCAATCGTCACATTCGCTCGCGACCGGCGTCGGGTTGTTCCAATCGTAATCGCGGAGGCTGTTAGGCGCAAAATGGACGGTTCCGCAGGCGGCTTTGCCTGGATGCGCCTTTTCGTAACGGATGAAACGCTTCCAAAGGCTTTGGTCTTCCGGCAGCGTTTCGAAGGTTTTCTCCATGATGGATTCGGCGCGGTGTCCCATGTTTTCGAGCATTTCGCCGACGCCGCGTTCGAGAGAGAAGCCCATGATGACGAAGCGCCGCCCGGCGGCTTCGGTGCGCTGGAGGGGCGGGGCGTTGCACCAGAAGGCGCCCGGTCCGCCCATGATGGATTCGTAGAAGCCGGCATGCGGGAAGTTGAAGATCCACACTTCGTCTATTTCCCTTTCCGCCACGCGTTCCAGGATATGGAATTGTTCGAGAATGGCGTAATAGTCCGCCTCCTGCGGCATGTAGGGAGGGGAAACGCTGCGCGCGACGTTGAGGTAGGTCTGCGCGTCGTATTTGTAACCGTCCACTTTGACGGGGAAGTCGTCCACGTCGAGGCGTTCGACGAATCGATATCGCGCCAGTTCCCCGCTGACGAGCAGGATGTCGGACATGAATCCCCTGGCGAGGTCTTCGACCCTGTTCCACTGCATGGCTTCCGAAAGTTTTTTCCCGGAGGCGCGATCCACCAGCGGGTCGTAGACGATGACGAGCGTTTTGAGGACGGTCGTCAGCGGAGGCTCGGTGGGATCGTCAGGAACAGGCGTCGGTGTGGGAGGAGGCGGGGACTGTCTCTTGAGGCGAGAAAACAGATTCATGTCCTTTGGCGGTGAGGGTGGAAAGTGGAAAGTAAAAAGTGGGCAGTGAGAAGTGAGAAGTAAAAAGTGAGAAGTGAGAAGTAAAAGTGGGAGGTGGGAAGTGAATGGGCGGGGTTTAGGGGAGGTTTGTGGCGAAGTAGACCTGGTTGCCGATCGCAAGATATAAAATGTAGTTCGGGCTGATCGCCATCGCGCCGATGGGACCTTGCTGGAACGGGCTGGCTTTTCCGGCATAGCCGGTAACCTGGTTTTGCAATTCGAGCGAGCGGGGCGTGAGGCGGAAAACACTGCGGTTTTCGGAATCGAGCAGAAGGACGACGGGATTGGGCGGGGTGGTGAGCGCCATTTGCGTGAGGTGCGCCTGCGCGAAGATGTCCATGTCGCGGTGGGCGGGAAAGTTGTCAATGCGCGGCGCAGGGTCTACGCAACGCGTTGGCACTTCGGGGATGCGGCTGTAGGCGCAAGTGGAGAGACGCCCGTCGGCGTGGAGCAGGTAGAGGTCGTCGCCGCTCACCGCCAGGTCAATCGCGTTTTCGATGTCCGGGATCTGGTTGCCGAAGAAGAAGTATGGAGGGTCGAGGAAGGCGCTGTCCTTGCCGCGATAGACCCACACGGCGCGCGCTTCGGAATCCAGAATGTACAGCGTGTCGCTGTCCAGCGTGAAGGAGGTGATGCGCCCCCAATTGGTGTTGGGAAGAGGCGGCAATGGGAAGACCTGCGGAACCTGTCCCGGCGAACAATACAGCAGGTTGCCGCTTGTGTCAATGCCGAGGACGGACGCGCCGACCGCGTTGACCTTGGGCAGGGCGAGGATGTCCACGATGGTGCCGACCTGATAGCCTCCATACGTTCCGGGCTGGCAGTTGAACGCGCCGTCGGGTTCGAGGCTTCTTCCGGTGAAGGTCGCATGCAGGATGTTGCCGCGCTCGGCGTCGAGCATGTACAGGTCGCTTTCGCTCGCCGCCATGCGGCTGATCTGTATGTTGCCGCCCAGCCCGTTCGTAAAGGCGGGGATGAATTCGAGGCGGATGACGCCCATCAGGTTGTCCCATTTTGCCTGCGCTTCGCTTCGCAATAGTTTTGTCTCGTCCGTCTCGCGATATTGTTCCGCCTGGTCCACGTAATCCAGCACTCTTTGATAGGCGTCGCGCTGGCGGGTCGGTTCCGTTTCGCTGGACGCCTGTCCGTTCGCCACGAGCGCCTGTTGATACAGTTCGAAATACGTTTCACTCAACCCGTATTTGCTGTAAACCACCCACGAGACCACGGCAACCAGCACCGGCACGATGATCGCCATGGACGCCATGACGTACGTCGGGACGACGAGCGGTCGATTCGAATCCGAGCCGGGGAGGAGTTTCGGGATGAAATTCCGCAGGAAGTTTCCAAGACGCTCGTTCACGCGCCGCCCGGTCTTGATCCCGCCGACCATGACCTTTGCCATCTGACGCGCGGCTTCCGCGTGCGCAGTGGGCTTGATCGGTTTCAAAAGTTCGGATGCGTCGTCCTCTTTTGCCGGAAAATACTCGTTCGTTTTGACGCCCAAATCTTCGGTCTCCGCTTTTGGCTCGGCTGGCTTGAGTCGCGGAATGGACGGCGGAAAACTGCGCGGTCCGCCCGGCGCGGGCGTGGACGCGGGAGGCTGGTGGATGCTTTCCGGCTGCGGGGGGATCGCATACGCGGAAGGTTGAACGTAGTGCGCGCCGAAATCCGCCAGCGCGTCGAGTTCGTCTTCTGTGATGGGAGAAGGGGAAATTTCCTGTTGGTCGGGAGGGTGAGGTTCGAGGATTGGGGAATTGGAGATTGCCCGCTCCTCAAAGGATTCGGTGAGGATTCGTTCCTGGGAGGCGGGAGCAGGCTGAGGGTGGGGAGGACGCGAGGCGCTTACAGCGGGACGCAAAACCGTGATGACGCCATGTCCGTTTTGAGGCTGAATGAGAGCGGCGTTCAAATCGCCATTGGTGAAGGTCAGTTTGCGGTAACAGGCGTCCAGCGTGGCAGGCGGACGCGAGTTCAACAGGTCGGCTTCCCAATCCTTCGGGAATACGCCGCACAGCGCGATCAGGTCGTTCGGCTGGAATTCGATCTGGGTGAGGTACGTTTGAAAACTTTGACCCGATCCCAAGCCCTTGCCCGAGAGGGCGGGGTCGTGAATGTGACGTTGGGCTCCCTCCGTGATCCAAACCGCGTGCGACGGTCCGCTGAGCGAAAGCGTGCAGAGATTCTTCCGCACAGCCGCCAGGACGAGAATGCCCAGCGCGTATTGCCCGCGCCCGGTGGTGGACAGGTTGCGCTCGAGCAGTGCGGCATTGACGTGTTCCGCAGTCTTGCGCATGGCAAAGGTCAGCGAACCCGGAGTTTGAAAGAACGCGTTGACCGCGTTGGCGGCGAGTTGCCCGATCTCCTCCACGGTGAAAACCGCGTTGCCCGTGGGCATGAAATACAGCACGAGGCTGTCCTTGTCGCGCCCGCGCGCCGCGCGGCGCGGAGGCGCGGCCGCCAACAAACCGGGCAGGTCTGCGAACTCCTGTCCGTTGTGCCTATGGATGGGGAGGACGTTCAGGTCGAATGTAGCCACGGCGTAAGGGAATCGAAAGGACGGTTATCATTATACTGGTAAAATCTGAATACAAGGACATTGGCGATATCCACAATGCGTAGGACACCGCGCGTGCGCCCTACGCGCGAGACGTGGGTAAACACCAGAAGGACACAACGATAAAGGCGGAAAAGCAAAGGACGAAGACTTCGAGACCTTTCGATTTTCACGTCATCGCGATACGAACATGAACTTCAAACTGCACAAAAGTTTTTCCGAGATTGACCAAACCGCGTGGAACGCGCTCGTCGAACAAAGCATCGCCGACACGCCCTTCTCCCGCTACGAATATCTCGTTGAATGGTGGAGGACGCTCGGCGGCGGCGAATGGAAGGACGCCGAATTGCTGCTCGTCTCCGCCAGCGAACAGGATCAACTCGTCGGCATTGCCCCGCTCTTCATCGCGGATTACGACGGCGCGCGGGCGCTGCTGTTGATCGGCTCTATCGAGATTTCAGACTACCTGGACTTGATCGTGCGCGAGACGGACCTGCCGCGCTTCCTCTGTGAACTGCTGGATCTCCTCGCCTCCCTCCCCGCCGATACCTGGTCCGCCCTCGATTGGTACAACCTCCCCGACGCCTCTCCCACCCTCCCCGCCCTCAAGGCCGAATCCGAAAAACGCGGCTGGACCTATGGGGAGGAGGTGTATCGCCCAACGCCGCGCATTCCCCTGAACGGTTCATTCGAGGACTATCTCGCGGGCATTGACAAGAAACAACGCCACGAGATCCGCCGCAAGATGCGCCGCGCCGCCGAAAGCGGACGCGTCCGTTTTTACGTCGTTGACGGGAACGCGGACATCGAGCCCGAATTGGAATCCTTCTTTCACCTGATGGTTCAGGATCCCAACAAAGCCCTGTTCCTGCGCGACGCGATGCGGGATCAGATGTCACGTTCCCTGCGCGCCGCGCACGAATACGGCTATCTCTGGCTTGGCTTCCTCGAAGTGGACGGCGTCAAAGTCGCGGGATCGCTCAACTTCGATTACAGGAACAAACTGTGGGGTTACAACTCCGGCGTCAGCCGCGATTTCATGGAACTTTCCCCCGGCTGGGTGCTGCTCGGTCACACCATTCAATGGTGCTGCGAAAACGGACGTTACGAATTCGATTTCATGCGCGGCGACGAGGAATACAAATATCGCTTTGGCGGGGTGAACAGGTACGTGATGAGGGTGAGGGTGGCAAGGTGAGGATATAAATGAAAGACACTCCTCAGGGAGTGTCTGACAGATGTGCCCCCACGGAGATTCGAACTCCGGTTTTAGCCTTGAAAGGGCTGCGTCCTGGTCCACTAGACGATGGGGGCATCACAAAGCGGGCGGATTTTATCATTCCCCTCTGCAATGGTCAAGCAGTTGAGGTTATTTCTCCTCCTTGGCGCGTTGGTTGAGGAAGGCAAGCAGGTCTATCTTTTCGCGGTTGAAGAGGATGCCCGGGCTTTCGACCCTGAGATTGGGAAGCAGGATGGCTGTCAGCGTGGCGTCGAACATGGGGATGAAGTTGCGGGTCTTGTCGGAGATGAGGGTGACGAAATCGAAGCGTCCCGCCACCTGCAATTTGCCCTCGATCTCGAACACGTTGGTCACAATACGCGTCTGGATATCCGTCACGTTCGAATAACCACCGCGCACAATGCCTGTGGGACCGAGGTCTTCGCGGCGCATTGCGCATGCCACGTTGATCTGCGCCTTGACGAGACGGACGACCTCGAAGTGGTCCACCAGTTTGGTGGGCATGTGGAGGCGCGCAAGCCTGGCGTCGTGGATCTCCACGTGCGATTTCGTCGTGTCGTTGAGAATGCCCATGATGCCGTTCGCGGAGACCATGATCTTTCCAACGACGCGATAACCGGCCGTGTACACGTCGGCGGGCAGGAAGCGGTACGTGCGTTGGGAGGTGTCCATGGTATCCTGCGCCCGGAATCATCCGCTGGCGGAAGGGGGGTGGGAAACGCTTCGTTTACGCGAGGCAGGCTGGGGGGCGCGTTTGACGCGGCGGGTGGGTTTTCCCGCTTCGGGACTCAGGAGCGTGACGAGCATGGAGATGGCGCGTCCGTCGTATTCGCGCTTACCGCACACGTCGCACACCCAGGCTGGAAAGTTCGGAACGGTGATGAGTTCCTCGCCCAGCCACGTGAAGTAGGCGATGTAACGCCTGTGCATGACGCCGGCGGGACATTCGTTGCAGGGCATGGAGTCGTTTGCGTAGCGGGGTTGGGGATTGTTCATCTGGCGGCGTCCTGTTTCACGAGGCGAATTCTTCCTCGGTATGATTGATGAGTTTCCAATCGGGCGGGGGCCAGTAAATCAACAGAGCCTTGCCGATGACGTTTTCGATGGGAAGCAAGCCCCATTGATGCGAGTCCTTCGAGTCGTTGCGGTTGTCGCCGAGCACGAAGAGTTGCCCTTCGCCGACCGTCCATTCGCCGTTGTAAGCGGGCGATTGGGCGATATAGGGTTCCTGAAGCCGTTCGCCGTTGACCAGCACTTCGCCGTTTCGTATGGCGATGGTTTCGCCGGGCAAGCCAATGACGCGTTTGATCAGATCCTGGCTTTCGTCGCCGGGAAAACTGAAGACGATGATGTCGCCGCGCTGGGGCTCGCCGGTGAGGTATGCGAGTCGGCTGACCAGCACGTATTCGCCGTGTTGCAGCGTGGGATTCATGCTCATGCCGTCCACGCGCACGCGGGCGGAGACGGCGTTGATGCCGAAATAAAGCACCACGGCAAGGATGACCGTCTCGAGGATGTCGAGCGCGATACGTTTCCAGTTTTCTGTCGGTTGCGGCTGGGCTTCAGATTGGGTCTCGGTATGGGTTTGAATTTCGGGTTGTGTGGTTTCCAATTTGTAAATGCTCCGGGAAAAATTATACTGCTTTTTTTGATTCCATTTATCCGACCTTGGTTTACTTAGAAAGTGTTTGAAAAGACAGACCCTCAAGGTTTCTACCGCAAACCAGATGCAAATTTTGCAACAGAATTCTCGTTTAGCCGACCAATTTGAAACCAAAGGAAACCTTTAGGGTCTTTTTCAAAAGTTTTCAGACACTCTCTTAACGCGTTTGCCGGTCATTCAGCCTGCGATTTGCGGTTTTGTTCGTGTTGTGTCCACTCGCGGATGAATTGCACCTGTTCGTATGTTTCGGGCGAGCGCCTGTGGATGTGACTCTTCGGAACGGTCTGCCACCATTCCGCCAGTTGACGCAAAGCCTCTTCACCGCTCATTCCGCGCCTGACGAGATAACAACCGACCGTCGTCCCTGTGCGCCCGATTCCGCCCCAGCAGTGGAGGTAGATCTTTTTTCCGCTTTGAAGGGCGTTGTCAATCGTATCGAGAATGACTCGCATGGTTTCGGGCGTGGGCAGTCCGAAGTCGCCGATCGGGAAGCGATGATGATCCACTTTCACATCGTAAGTTTTCGCCTGATCCAAAAGGATGCGGACATAAGCAACCGTTTCATCCTGTCGCGTCAGGTCAATGAAGGTGTCGAAACCCGCTTCGAGCAGGGCGTCAATCCGTTTGCGGGTCATCTCGGTGTTGAAGTGCGCGGGATATTCCCCCGCGAGCAAACGACCTGGTTCGACCCAGTAGGATTCTGGAATGGGGCGTTTCGGTTCCTCAGCCATTCGCCAATTTTACTTCATGGAAAACCGACCCAGCCGGCATCGAGCGCATACAAATAAAGATACCCGACGAGCAGGAGTACCCAGCCGATGAGTTGCAGGCGATCCATCAGGTTCTCGAAGGAAAGCACAAAATTTTCCCGAATGGTGGAGACGATGTTTTCGAGATTATCGAGTTTGCTCTTCACGCTTTCCTTCCAGTCCTTGAGATAGAGTTCGTTGTGGATCGATGCGTACAACTTGGCGGTGTACCAGTCGCCGATGAGGAGCAGATTCTGTTCGATGCGCTCGAAGTCGAGCATCAGCTCCAGTTTGTGTTGCACGATCCGGCGCACGAGTCCGCGCGTGGCGCGCGGGCGGCGTCTGTTTTGGAAGAACCTTTCGCTAATCCTGTCGAGCAGGTCTTCGATGGATTTGTCCAACATGCGGTAGCGCAGTAATTGGTAATTGCCGATCTTCAACAACACGATATCCGATTGGAAGTCGTTGTTCGACGTGACGATGACCGCGCCTTCCCAATCCACCAGTGTCAGGTCCTGCGTGGAGTAACGCGTGCGCGAAACGAGGATGTCGGCGATCTCCTCCTTGTCCAGCACTTCGCGCTGTGAGCGGATGAATCTGGCGAGCGCGGGCGCGTTCTTTTCGATCCATTTATCGGGAGTGGGGCGGGCATCGTTCACCAGCAGGATCGTGTATTCCTCGAACAACCCCTCGCGGCGGTGCGCTTCCGGAATGTAACGGCTTTGCAGGGCGTTCTCGATCTTCGTGCGCTCCTGCAAAACGGACGGAGCGAACGGGTCTTGCAGGTCGTAATGACATTCGACCATCTGCACAACGCCGTCATACCGCTGGCGCGTGACCGCAACGACATAGCCCTCGATGACGAGAGTTTCCTCCCCAAGCGAAGTGAGTTCGATGTCAATCGGCTGAAAATAGGGCGCGTCCTTCAATCCCTTGAATTGCTCCGCAGGTTGACGCGTCTCTCCGACCGGATCGGGAAAAGCAAGCAGATAACAAATTTCCATCGTTCAAGTGTAGCACGAACGCTAAACCCGCCCCCAGGCAAAATACGTCGGCACGCGCAAAACCCGTTCGCCGCGTTCCCATGCCTGTTCATCCAGCAATTTCATTTTTTGGATTTCCTCGCCCGGGACGAATCCCGCCAGATCGGATTCCAGCGCCGCCCATTCCATTTCCCGCTCATGGACAGACGCCTCATTTCCTGCGCCTTGAATTGTTCCCGTTTCGAGGATCTTTATCCCCGCCTGGAAGAACGTTTCCGCGAGACGCGACCCGAAGCCGGGATCCGCCCCCTGTCTCTTCAAAGATTCCGTCTGCCACTTTCCCAATCGAACGAGTTCATTGGGTTTGTCAATGCGCGCTTCGTAATCGGGTTCCGCAAACGCGATGATATGATCGCGGGAGACGCGCTTCATTTCACGCAAAGTCTGCAATGGATCATGTACCCACAACAGGAGGAAGTGGCAATACACCACATCGAATGATTGATCTGGGTAAGGGAGTTGCAATGCGTTTCCGCGCACCAACGTCGCGTTCGAGGCGTGGATTCGGCATTGGGCAAGCGCGGCAGGATCGAGGTCCAAGCCGTGAAGCGAGGCTGAAGTGTGCAGGTCGCGCAGGATGGCTCCTGTCCCGCATCCCACCTCGAGGACGCGGCGCGCGTCCGATAGTCCCGCCTCCTCGAAGAGATAGCCGCGTAAATCGCGCGTCCACGTCGCTTGTTGCAGATAACGTGCGTGCCAGTCCATAAGCCTGCGCAGCACAACTCGGCGTTAGAGAACGCCGACTATGCGCGAAAAATCTTTTCCCACTCGTCCTTGAGGAAGTTGCCCAACACCTGATCCGCCATGCCCTGCGCGGGGAGCACGTCGCCGTCGGGTTCAACGTACAGCCATGCCCTGCCCGCGCCGGGCGGGACGTTGTCCTCCTCCGTTTCGAGCGCGACGGGGTTTTGCTCGGAGTACGGGACGGGCAGGTCGAATGCCAGTGTTAGATTGAGGTTCGCGGCTTTGTTTGCCAGACTTTGCAGTTCGTTTTTCAGCGAAGGATCGGAGGCGCTTGCGGAGATGCTCTTCACCTCCAACCCGGCAAGCCTTTCGAGTATGGCGTCGAGTTTCTTGGCGTTCTTTTTGTTGATGGTGATATGGACGGTCACAAAGATGTCTTCGGGCATGATGACCTCGAGCGCATCCCATGATTTTTTGTTTTCGGGCTGGAGCAGGAAGAGCAGGTGATCGAGCCCGGTTTGCAGGAGCGTATCGAGATATTTTTTATCGGCGAGTTTCAAGCCGTCGGTGAGCAGACCACAGACCTGACCGTTTTTCTCGGCGTGTGCGATCAATTCTGGGAGGTCTTTGCGGAGCGTAGGCTCGCCTCCCGTAAACGTGACGTGCGGGATTCCCGCCTGCCATGCCTTATCGAGAATCGCCTGCCATTCCCCGGTGGTGAGTTCGCGTTTGACCCGTTTTGCGGGGGCGTAATCTGTTTTTGTTCCTGCGGGCAGTTTGTAGGTCAGCGCACAGTCGAGGCGCAGAGGCGCGGTGAGATCGGCTGAGTGAGGCGGGACCCGCTCGAAGTCCAGAAAAGAGACGGGGTCGAGATCGGGCGTGGAGATCAGGGTGCGGATGCGCTCCGTGAAGTCGCGGTAATCCTCCAATGCCATCCCCTTGCTGACGCGGTAACGCGCCGAAATCTGTTTTGCGGCTTCCTCGGGATCAGTCCCTTTGATGAAATGATAGGCGTATTCGGCGGCGGTGGGATTGAGATTCAACACGGTCGCCGCGTTGACGATCATCACGCCGGAGCCGTCCTTGCGCAGGCGGAGGTGGATGCGAAAAGGTTTTTCGCCCTGCGGCGCGGCTTGTATGTGATGCAGTCCTTCGGGCAGAGGGGTGACTTTGGTAAAACGTTCGGCAAGGCGATTGATGATTTTCATGGAGCCTCCTGAGCGAGGATGGGCAGGTTTACACCAAATTTTTCGCGGTGGCTTTCGAACGTCAGCGGGCATCCGCCGCCGCATTCCGTGACGACGGGACAACCTTCGCATTTAACGGGCAGGTTCCTCCGCTCGCGCAACTGCACGGACAGTTTGTGATTCCAGATGGAATCCCACGAGTCGGTGAGGAAGTTGCCTAGCGGGTGGTAATACGACTGGCACGGCAGGACGTTCCCGTTCGATTCGATGCACATGCTGTATAACGCGGCGGTGCAACCCTTGACGCCGAGATTGTTTGCGGTGGGGTCGAATTCGCAATATTGAGTGGGCGTGTACCATATCAGTCTTTGTTCGCGCTCGTTCGTTTTACGCGTGGCGATGTCGAGGATGGGTTGCAGTTCGCTTTCATTGAGTCCCGTCCCAACCGTGAGACCATGACCCGAATAGATGAGCGTGTTGAGTCCGATGGTGGGAACGCCGATGTCCGCGAGAAAGTCCAGCGTGTCTGGAATAGTGTGGAGGTTCGTCCGCAGCATCGTTGTATTGGTCATCACGTAAAGTTTTGCTTGCAGGGCGTTCTTTAATCCCTGGATGGTCTGTTTGAACGCGCCTTTTGCCCGCATCATCTGGTCGTGGATCTGTTCGTCGCACGACTCAACCGTGATTTGCACGTGATCGAGCCCGGCGTCCACGAGTTGTCCCACGTACCGTTCATCCGAAAGGCGGCGCGCGTTCGTGTTGAGTCCGGTGATCTGTCCGTTCGATTCGGCGTGACGGATCAATTCAGGCAGGTCGTTTCGCAAGGTCGCCTCCCCGCCGGTGAAGACGATGTGCGGAACGCCCAACGCCCAGAGTTGATCCAGAACCTTGAACCATGCCTCCGTATCGAGTTCGGGGAAGTTTCGCTCGCGGGCGTTGTAGCAGTGCGCGCAGTCGTTGTTGCAGCGATACGTGATCGCCAGGTCCATGCGATAGGGAGCGGACGGGCGCGCGCTGAACGGCATGTTCATTTCCAGTTCGAGGTCGTGGATGGCGCACGCGCCGTCGGGACGGATCAGGTTGGAAAGTTGAAAGTGGAAATCAGAAAGATCACGCTTGAGCATTCCACTTTCCACTTTCCACTTTCCAGACATAATTTTTACGATTTCCGCATCGCTTCTCCCCTCCAAAATCATCCACGCCATGAACGCGGCGGTCGGATTCAAGTGCATAATGTTGTTGGCATTGACGATCAGCGTGCCGCTTCCGTCCGGGTCGAGTCGCAGGTGGATGCGCGATTTCTCCTGTCCGTTTTCGCGAAGGTAGTGGCGGATTTTGGTCCCGGACTCGAAAGTCTCCTGGCTTTCGAGTGTT
>JABWAU010000157.1 GCA_013360875.1 Anaerolineales bacterium
CCCGTCACGACCTCGGAACGGCGCTCGAATGTTTCGACCGCGAGGCGTGCAAGGGTGGTTAGGTTACGGATGGCAGCGGGCAGGGCGGCTTCATCGCCCAGGCTGGCTTCCACGTTATCCAATCCGCTTTTGACCTGGTCTGCAAGGTCGAAGAAGGCGGCATCGAATTGGTAGATGGCTTCGAGTTCCTTCTCGTTGATCTTCACCGCGTCGAACATGCCGGAGTATCCGCGTGCGGCGGTGCTGATTTTGTCGATGAACGTACGCATCGCAATGACCGCCTTTTCCATGTCATCGACATACTGGATCATGCCGCTGCTGACGAGTTCCGTTTGCAGGTTCGAGGCGCGGCTCCAATGTTCTTCGAAGCGGCGCGCCACTGTTTCGCGCAGGAGTTTATCTGCGTCGCGGCGGTTCTGGCGCTCCACATATCCGCTGAAACCCGGAATAAAACCGATCAGCTTCTTGAAAGGGTCAACCTGACTGCTTACTTTTTCGAAAAAATCGCTCATGTGAGCCTCCTGCCGTAATATACGTGCATCTGTCAGATTTGTTTCTATGCGTTTTCAATTATATCGTCTAAATCCAGTTATAATCAAGAATTGAGCTAATTCTCACATTCACCAAACTTGGCAGCGCTTGCTCGGCAAGGGTAACGCAGCCTTCATCTTTTTTGAGGAGTATACCTATGACGACCGATATTCAATCCCTGTTGGGAAAACAGGCGGAATCCCTGCTTGGCTTTAATTCCCCCAAGATACCGAAAGAACGCCTCCATCTCCCCGGACCCGATTTCGTGGACCGCATCTTTGTCAACTCTGACAGAAATCCCCGCGTGTTGAACAACCTCTCCTGGCTTTATAACTCCGGGCGGCTCGCCGGAACGGGCTACCTTTCGATCCTGCCGGTCGATCAGGGCATCGAGCATTCGGCTGGCGCGAGCTTTGCCAAGAACCCGGATTACTTCGACCCGGAGAACATCATCAAACTCGCCATCGAAGGCGGATGCAACGCAGTCGCCTCCACCTTTGGTGTGCTGGGAATTATGTCCCGCAAGTACGCGCACAAGATCCCCTTCATCGTCAAGATCAATCACAACGAACTGATGACGTACCCGAACAACTTCGAGCAGATCCTGTTCGGGACGGTGGAGCAGGCGTACGACATGGGCGCGGCGGCGGTCGGCGCGACGATCTATTTCGGTTCGGACGACTCGCACCGCGAACTGATCGAGATCGCCCAAGCCTTTGCCCTCGCCCACGAACTCGGCATGGCGACCATCCTGTGGTGTTACACGCGCAATAAAGCCTTCAAAAAGGACAAGGACTATCACGTCTCCGCGGATCTGACCGGGCAGGCGAATCATCTCGGGGTCACGATCGAAGCGGACATCATCAAGCAGAAACTGGCGGAGAACAACGGCGGTTACATTGCCCTCAACGCGGACGGCGTCTCGTATGGCAAGTACGACAAGCGCATCTACAGCGAACTGACCAGCGACCATCCCATTGACCTGTGCCGTTACCAGGTGGCAAACTGCTACATGGGGCGCGTCGGTCTGATCAACAGCGGCGGCGCATCGGGAGCGAACGACTTCGGCGACGCGGCGGCAACCGCGGTGATCAACAAGCGCGCCGGAGGCACGGGGCTGATCTCCGGGCGCAAAGCCTTCCAGCGACCGATGGCGGAGGGGGTGAAGTTGTTGAATACGATTCAGGATGTCTATTTGGATAAGAGCGTGACGGTGGCGTGATTGATTTGTAAACCCGGAGGCACATCCACTTAAGATCAGGTTGTTTTGCGTAAGGGAAATCATATTCTTGTTGCATCTTGAGCATAAGAAGTGTGATTCGGTGAAAAGCAGGTTTTTTCATGCCTACCCCTGAAGAACTCGCCCGCGAAAACATCGACTCACAACTGACCGCCTGCGGTTGGATTGTGCAATCGCGTGGGGAAATGAATCTCTACGCGACGCGCGGTGTCGCCGTGCGCGAGTTTCCTCTCGAAACAGGTGAGGCAGATTATCTGATGTTCGTGGATCGCAAAGCCGTGGGAGTGGTGGAGGCGAAACCCGAGGGGGTGACGCTTTCGGGGGTGGCGGAGCAGGCAGCGAAGTACTCGGTGGGGTTGCCAGGGAACATTCCGCATGTGACGTTGCCGCTGCCGTTTTTGTATGAGAGCACGGGAGTGGAGACGTTCTTCCGCGATGAGCGCGACCCTGAGCCGCGGTCGCGGAGGGTGTTTACGTTTCATCGTCCAGAGACGTTGGCGGAGTGGATAGAGACCCCGACCCCTCCCCGACCCTCCCCATTTGAAGATCACAAATGGGGAGGGGGAACCTTGCGTGGAAGATTGAAAGAAATGCCAACGCAATTCCCATTGATTACCACTGGACTGTGGGGCGCGCAGATCGAGGCGATTACCAATCTGGAAAAATCATTGGCGGAGAATCGCCCGCGGGCGTTGATTCAGATGGCGACGGGGTCGGGGAAGACGTTTACGGCGGTGAGTTTTGTCTATCGGTTGATCAAACATGCGAAGGCGAAGCGTGTGTTGTTCCTGGTGGATCGCAATAATCTCGGTCGGCAGGCGTTCAAGGAGTTCGACCAGTATCTCACGCCCGACGATGGGCGCAAGTTCACCGAGTTGTACAACGTCCAGCATTTGCAGAGCAACGTGCTCGATTCGGTCAGCAAGGTGCACATCACCACCATCCAGCGGTTGTATTCGATGTTGAGCGGCGAGCCTGAGTTCGACGCGGCGAATGAGGAGGGGTCGCTGTTCGAGATGGGCGCGGCGCTCGATTCCCAGCCGCCGAAGGAGATCCGCTACAACCCGAACTTCCCCATCGAGTATAAGGATGAGATCACGGCGTTGGAGATTATTTATAGCATTCCTTATCGAACCGCTAAGAGCGCGAAGAACGCAAAGAAAGAAGAAAGAGGAAAGAATCTTGGCGACCTTAGCGGGCTTCGCGGTGAAAAAGGTGTTTTGACTTTCGATGCGTTGAAGCAGTTGGCGGAGGCGTTGTCTCAGCCGCCGTTGACGCTGACAACCGAGTCGTTGTGGCGGGCGTATGCACAGTTGGAACGTGACCGCGTGCGCGGGGCGGGGTCGCGGCGTGTGTTGACCGACCTGGTTTCGCTGGTGCGTCATGCGGTGCAGTTGGACGATGAACTGGTGCCGTATCCCGAACGCGTGCAGAGACGCTATGCGGAGTGGCTCGCGGCGCAACAAGCCGATGGAAAAACGTTCACGCCCGAGCAGCGCTGGTGGCTGGATCAGATCGCGACGCACATCGGAGTCAATCTGGAAATCCATGCGGAGGATTTCAATTACGGCGAGTTCTTCAACCGCGGCGGACAGATCACCGCGATGCGCGTCTTCGGCGCGGGGTTGAAGGATTTGTTGGATGAGTTGAATGAAATGTTGAACATTGGCAGGTTGGAAAGTTAGCAGGTTCGATTGGGGTAAAATACAGGTGAAAGGAGTAATGATATGACCCGCACCGAGATTGTCTCTCAATTCAAACAGATGTCACGCCAGGAGCAATTGGCTTTACTCAAAACACTGGCAGGCGTGATCCAGAAGGATAAGCCCAGAGCGAAACGAAGGCGTACACTAAAGGCGCTGTATGGCGCGTTGAACCCCAATCGAATTGCCAATCCAAAAGAGACGCCACGGCAACGCGCCATGCGGTTAGCCTCACTTCCGACCGCCGAAGAAATGACGGGCATCATTCCAACAGGCGAGCATATACCTTCCAACAAGGAAATCAAAGAAGGTTATATCCAATACCTGATTGACAAGTATAAATAATGCGCGCGCTGATTGACACCAATGTGATTCTGGATATCCTGCTGAAGCGTGAACCTTTCGTGGCGGAGGCGCAGGCAATCTGGGACGCCAACCGTGAAGGGCGGTTTGAGGGCTATGTTTGCGCTATTACCCCAGGAACGGTTTTCTACATTATGCGCCACGAGACAAAAAGCGCCGAACAGGCGCGGCAATTGATAACGATTCTCCTGCAGGCATTTTACACGAGCCTGGTGGATCATGCGGTTTTACAACGTGCCCTGCAAATCGAAATTTCGGATTTCGAAGATGCCATTCAATCTGCCAGCGCGTTTGTTGAAGGACTGGATTTCATCGTGACGCGCGACCCAAGGGATTAAAAAAAATTCACCCGTAAAGGCAATATCGCCCGTAGAGTTTATAAAACAATTGGGTTGATGTTGATTTCAAGTTTAGACCCTAACGTCCCGAAGGTTTCTGAAACTCTGCCGCACTTTGCAGAAAAACCTTCGGGACGATTACCGAAAGGGTCTCTTTTTCAAAGATGATGGCAACGACAAAGGACAACGGTCAAAATGGGTACTCCCTGCCTGATGGTTGGGAGTGGTCAACGCTGGAAGATTGCGTTGATATTTTGGATGGTCGCCGTGTTCCGATAAACAGCGAAGAACGTGAAAGGCGGATTACAGGAAAAGACCAATCCGAACTATTTCCCTATTACGGTGCAACAGGTCATGTGGGATGGATCGATGATTTTATTTTTGATGAAGAAATCGTTTTGCTTGGGGAAGACGGCGCGCCATTTTTAGAAGCAACGAAAAACAAAGCCTATATCGTTCGTGGAAAAAGTTGGGTGAACAATCACGCCCATGTTCTTCGCGCAAAGGCTGGAATAACGACCAATCTTTTTCTCATGCATTATTTGAACATCTTTGATTATCACGATTACGTGACTGGTACGACTCGCTTGAAATTGAATCAAGGTCGTATGCGAGTATTTCCCATTCCACTTCCCCCGCTCCCCGAGCAAGAGCGGATCGTGAGCCGAATCGAGGAACTGTTCAGCGATTTGGAAGCAGGCGTGGCGGCGCTGGAGCGCGTCCGCGCGGGGTTGAGGCGCTACAAGGCGTCCGTGCTCAAGGCGGCGTGTGAAGGGATGTTACTGAAGGATGAAGGCGGATGGGTGAAGGATGAAAGCAAGTTGCCTGAGGGGTGGAAGTGGGTGACGCTAGAAGAACTTTCATCTGATGCCAACTATGGGACTTCTCAAAAGTGCGATTACAACGAAAATGAATTTCCTGTTGTTCGTATCCCAAATATCATTTCTGGCAATATCGAATTGAGCGACTTAAAGTTTGCTATTGACGGCTCAGGTTTGAGAGATAAAGATTCTCTTGCCCCTGGTGACTTATTGATTGTCAGAACAAATGGTAGCAGAGACTTAATTGGAAAGAGCGCTTTAATTCGCAGACCTTTGGAAAAACAACTTTACTTTGCTTCTTATTTGATTCGTTACAGAATTGCGGATTATGAGAATGTCGGATCATGGATTGCCACAATTTGGGATTCACCATTTATTCGTGCTTGGATTGAAACTGTGGTTTCAACGACTGCTGGACAATACAATTTGAATATTGCCAAGTTGAATAAATTACCCATTCCCCTTCCTCCACTGGACGAACAGCAGCGAATTGTGGCTGAGGTCGAGCGGCGGCTGTCGGTAGTCGGGGAGGTCGAGTCCGCGGTGGAGGCGGGTCTGGCGCGGGCGGCGAAATTAAGACAAGCCATCCTAAAACACGCTTTCGAAGGGAAATTGTAATGAGCACCAACTATGGTCCGCGGCTCGTCCCGCACACGAATTGGTGCGGGATTGAGGGGAGGTTGTGACGAGGAGAAACCGTCCACGAATGGGGCCACGAATATTCGAATGGAAGGCGATGTATTCGTGCATTCGTGGTTTATTCGTGGATGGTCTCTGGGCGCGGCGGCTGTCGGTGGTTGGGGAGGTCAAGTCCGCGGTGGAGGCGGGTCTGGTCCGCGCGGGGAGGTTGTGATGAGGAAACCGGCTGACTACGGGTAAAATATAGGAACTGGTTAACCGTACAACAAGGAGAAATGTTCAATGACTGCCCCTCGAATGGTTTTCAAGAAGACTACACTGACTTACCCAAAAGGTTTTCCCCAAATGCTGAAAATGTCGGAAGGCGAATTTGTGGAGGAACTGCGCTTTCTCGCGGCTGCCAAAATGTACGAATTGGGCAGATTGACCGCCGGGAAAGCCGCACAACTGGCTGAAATGAAACGCCTGGATTTTATCTATCGCCTGGGAACCATCGGCGTCCCGGCGATCAATCTCCGCGATGAGGAAGTGGAAGCGGAAGTCCAAGCCGCGAAAGAAATGGTGCAATGAGTCTTTGGGTGGCTGATGCCGGTCCGCTGATTTTTCTCGCGAAATTGGAGAGATTGGATCTGCTGACTAGAGAAGATGTCCGTGTCCCTGCGGCTGTGATGGCTGAAATCAGTGCCAAAGCCGATGAAGCCTGTAAACGAGTTGAACAGGCGGCAAATGCCTGGCTGAAGGTGCAGGAAGTCGGGAATCGAGAAACCGTCCAGTTGCTCCTGGCAGATTTGGATTTGGGGGAGGCAGAGGTCATCGCTCTTGCGAAAGAAATCAACGCGAACTACGTTCTCTTGGACGATCTGGACGCCCGCCGGTTTGCCAGGAGAGTGGGGCTTTCAATAATCGGTACGGTCGGAATTTTATTAGCCGCGTGCCTTCAGGGGAAAATCCCATCGGTGCGGGAGGAAATTGACCGATTGCAAACCCATGGATTCCGAATCAGCAAGTCCCTGGCGGAAGAAGTTTTGAAAGCGGCAGGGGAACTTGATACATGAACACTCCCTCCTCCACCATCGTCCAGCGTCTCTGGAACTACTGCAACGTCCTGCGCGACGACGGCATGTCCTATGGCGACTACGTCGAGCAACTTACTTAACCCAAGTTGCTACCTTGGGATGAAAATTGACAAAAATCCATGAGATTCAGTAAAGTTGGGGTATCCCGACCACCAACAGGAGAACCTCATG
>JABWAU010000001.1 GCA_013360875.1 Anaerolineales bacterium
TAATGCTTTTTGGCGTGGGCGTGGCTTTGTTTGTTTAGGCATAAACTCAAAGTTACATGCTCACGCCGCTTTTGTCAAACCTTTCATGCACCAAAGCCATGAGATAGCCATATTTTGGTGATTACCCACAATGTGTAGGAAGCGTTCTCTAACGCTGGCAGGACGCATTGGAGAATACACCCTACGCGTGAGACGTGAGTAATCGCCAGCGCGCGTTTTGGTGATTACCTACAAGTCTGGAAAATGAAAAATTCTGCTCATACGTGGCACAGCAGATTTGCGATCGCCGCAATCTCGAAGGAACGGAACAACCGACTATGCGATGGGAAACGCTCTTGTCAAGTTATCCACGATGAAAATCGAGCAAACCATCCAAAGCGACACCGAACCGCTGATGGAAATATTGCCGGATCGGCGGACCGGGATAGCGTATGCGCCGGGATGACGGACCGCGGTGATAACGAGGAACGGCGCGCCGGGCGCGGAAACAAGCGGGAGAAACCTGAGCGATCGTCAAAAGCGCTATCGCTTCCCGGGGAATGAACTCTTCCTTTTTGGCTTGAGTTTCTAATCAGCCGCAATTCTTGTAAGTGATTCCCTCAATCTCTCCACTTCCTCGAACGTGTTGTAATGAACAGCCCCCACGCGCACCATCCCGCCGCTATCCTCCAATCCAAGCCGTTCGGTGACGTTGATGGCGTAGTAGTTTCCGTCCCAAACGTATATTCCCTCTTGAGCCAGTCTTTCGGCAACGAGACGCGGATGCAGATCCTTCAAACGGAAGGAGAAAGTCGCCACGCGCTCTTCCAGGCGGCGGAAATCGGTCAAGCCGTAAAGTCGTATCCCAGGAACAGACTCGAGGGCGACAAGAAGCGTGCGGCTCAGTTCGTATTCGTACGCATGGATGGCGCGCATCGCCTTTTTGAGTTCCAACCGCCGACCCTGATATTCCTCCGCGAATTCCTCCGAGAATTCCCCGCCGAATCTCCTCCCGATCCATTCGAAGTATTCGATTGCTCCCAGCACGCCCGCGATACCCTCGTGGTTTTGCGTACCGGTTTCGAACTTGCCCGGGAGTTTATTCGTCGCCGGGCGCACCTTGTAGGCGAATAATTCATCCAACCGTTCGCGTTTGCCGAACAGAACGCCCGCGTGAGGTCCGAAGAATTTATAAGCGGAGGAAACCAGAAAATCACAATCCAATTTTTGCACGTCAATCGGTCCGTGCGGCGCGTATTGAACCGCGTCCACGAAGACCGGCGTGCCAGCCTCGTGCGCCATTTTGACGATCTCCGCCAGCGGGTTGATCGTCCCAAGCGCATTCGATGCGTATCCCACCGCCAGCAGGCGCGGTTTTCTTTCCAATGCCCTTTGCAGGTCATCCAGTTTGAGGGTGCCGTCTTCCACGTCGAAATCCACCCAGTTGACCTTCACGCCGCGATCCTGCGCCGCCAGCACCCAGGGGGTCACATTCGCATCGTGGTCGAGACGGGTGACCACGATCTCATCCCCTTCATTCCACTCCCGTGAGATCGAGCGGCTGATGTGCAGGGTCAGGGTGGTCATGTTGTTCCCGAAGACGATCTCATCGGGAGAGGAGGCGTTGTAGAAATCTGCCATGGCACGATGCACCTCGTCGAGGATCGCATCCGAGTCGACGCTCGTGGCGAACGCGCCTTCGTGATTGGCGTTACACTCGATCAAATAGCGATTGATGCGGTCGAGGGATGGTTTAGCGATCTGAGTCCCGCCAGGGTTATCGAAGAAAATGGCAGGACGTTCGAGAGAGGGGAATTGATTGCGGACGGCATGAACGTCGAGGGGCATGGAACGACTCCTATGGTTTGAATCTGCCTGCAAAAGTCTGTATACTTTGATTGTACCCCACGAAAGGAGTCACCATGTTCAAACGTATCCTGCTTGCCGTGGACGGTTCCGAGCACGCATTGCGCGCCGCGAACATCGCCGCTGAGTTGGCGCGATCCATGAAGGCGGAACTGCGGATCGTCGTGGTCTACGATCCGATCCCGCCATATCTGGGCGAACCAAACCTGCAACATGCCATTGACGCCCGCTTGAAAGAGGCGCAGGCGATCCTCGATAAGGCTGTCGAAGCGGCCGGCGAGTTGCCGGGAGAAATTCATACCGGGATGATCGAGGGAAATCCAGCCGAAGCCATCATCGAGGTGGCGCAGACGCGCGAATGCGATTTGATCGTGATGGGGTCGCGCGGATTGGGAAGGCTTGCCGGGCTGCTCCTGGGAAGCACCACGCAGAAGATCGTCAGTCATGCCCCCTGCCCGGTGTTGATAGTCAAATAGTCGGATGGTCGGTTAGTCGGTTTGGCGGGCGAGTTCTTCGGCTCGAGCAAATTCTTCCGGCGTGTTCACGTTCCAGAATGCCAGTCCGTCCGGGTCCAGCGATTGTATTTCCTCCGAAGTCAGCACGCGCACGTTGACCTGAGGGAACCAGGCGATGACCTTCCATTGATCGGACTCGATTGCGGATTCGATTGCAGGAAGGCAGGTCGCGCGGCGGTAGACGGCGTGGAGCGGCTCGTAGCCTTCGTCGCTTTTCGCGATGACCACATCCGCTTCCTCCTCGACCATGAGCCTGCTTGCCGCTTCGATGAGCCTCGCGCTGGCGAAGGGCATGTCGCACGCGACGACCGCGACGAGCGGGTGAGTGGCAGATACGATCGCAGTGTAGAGTCCGCCCAGGGCACCGCGCCCCGGCTTGAGATCCGCGCGAAGCGTGAGGCGGAGATCAAGGAATGCATAATCTTCGGGGCGGTTCGTCGTCACGAGGAGTTCGTCCGCAATGGGGGCGAGTCGTTCGATCACGCGCTGGATGAGGGGGCGTCCGAGAAAGGGTTTGAGGGCTTTATCTTCGCCCATGCGGGAGGATCGTCCACCGGCCTGTATGGAAACCGTGAGCATTTGGAGGTATTATAAGGGGGAAAGTAGAGGTTCGTATGACTACTTCGATTGGTGAATTACTCGATCAATTGACGGTCGTCGGGGAGTTATACGAGAAACTTGAGAATAACGCCGTGCGCTGTTTCGCGTGCGGACACCGGTGCGTGATCCGCGAGGGCAGGCGCGGCATCTGCCAGGTGCGGTTCAATGAAGGGGGCGAGTTGCGCGTGCCGCACGGCTACGTCGCCGCGCTGCAATGCGACCCCATCGAGAAAAAACCGTTCTTCCATGTGATGCCCGGAACGAATGCGTTGACGTTCGGCATGCTGGGATGCGATTTCCATTGCGGGTATTGTCAAAACTGGCTGACCTCACAAGCCATGCGCGACCCGGCATCGGATGTTTCGGTGGATTACATCCGCAAGATGACGCCGCAGGAGATGGTGCGGCTGGCGCATCGGACGAACGCATCCACTATCGTTTCCTCCTATAACGAGCCGTTGATCACGAGCGAGTGGGCGGTGGAGATCTTCAAGGAGGCGAAAAAGGCGGGGTTGATGTGCGCGTACGTCTCGAACGGCAACAACACGCCCGAGGTGATGGAATACATCCGCCCGTATATCTCTGCATACAAGGTGGATCTGAAATGTATGCAGGACAAAAACTATCGCAAATTGGGCGGTGTGTTGCAGAACACGCTGGATGGGATCAAGCGCGCTCACGAGATGGGGTTGTGGGTGGAGATCGTTACTTTGACCATCCCCGGCTTCAACGACTCGAACGAGGAATTGTGGGATGCGGCGCGGTTCATCGCGGGCGTCTCAAGGGATATTCCCTGGCACGTCACCGCGTTCCACAAGGATTACAAGATGACCGATCCCGACAACACGGATGCAAAAACCCTTTTACGCGCGGCGGAGATCGGAAAAGAGGCGGGGCTGCGATACGTCTACGCGGGGAATTTGCCGGGGCAGGTCGGGGAGTATGAGGATACGTTTTGTCACGGGTGCAACCATCGGCTGATTCGCAGACGCGGGTACGTCATCCTCGCCTACCATATCACCGGCGAGGGAACGTGTCCGCAATGTAATACCCCGGTAGCCGGTATTTGGCCCAAAGACCCCTCGCAAGTGGTGTTAAACGGTTTGGGAATGCCATTGCCGGTTCACTAGAATATTTTTTGCTGTATAATCTGCTCACTTATCCGAGAGGAGGTGCCTCGCCCCTTATAATCTTCCTATTGTCTTCCATGTCGTATCCAAACTATATTCTCTTGGAGGAGAAACGTGAAACGAAACCTTTTTGCTTTACTCTCGCTGCTTGTGCTGGCAAGCATGGCATTGGCGGCATGTGGAGGCGGCGCGACGACAACAGAAGCGCCTGCGCCTCAGGAACCGGCGGCTCCAGCGACCGAGGAGCCGGCTGCCCCGCCGACCGAAGAACCAGCCGAACCTACCCCTGTCCCCCCTCAGCCGATCGCGACCTTTGACGGAACCACGTTATCTGTTCCGGACTGCGATTACGGCGGTCTCTTCAAGTCCATTGAAGCCACAGATCAGTACACCGTTACGTTCACGATGTGCCAACCGGACCCAGCCTTCCTTTCGAAAATTGCCTTCAGCCCATTCGCTATTTATTCGAAAGAATGGATTGAGTCGACAGCTGGCGATACCAGCCGCACCAGCGAGGGACTCGAGAGACCCATCGGCACCGGTCCCTACATGGTCAGCGAATGGAATCGCGGCGAAAGCCTGACCTTCACCGCCTTCCCGGACTATTGGGGTGAGCCGCCCGCAGCTGAGACCTTGGTCTTCCGCTGGTCGAGCGAATCAGCCGCCCGCCTGACCGAACTTCAGGCTGGCACGGTTGACGGCATTGACAACGTCGGTCCCGAGGATTTTGCAACTGTCGAGGGTGATCCCAACCTGCATCTGCAGATCCGTGAGGCGCTGAACACTTTCTATGTTGGCATGACCAATACTTTCCCGCCCTTTGACAAACTGGAGGTGCGCAAGGCTATTGCCATGGGTATTGACCGCCAGCGTATTGTGGACAACTTCTATCCGCCCGGCTCCGAGGTTGCCTCACACTTTACCCCCTGCGCCATTACCAATGGCTGCGAAGGCGAACCATGGTATGAATTCGACGTGGATGCAGCAAAAGCCTTGCTGGCTGAGGCCGGCTTCCCGGATGGCTTTTCCACCAAGTTATATTATCGTGATGTGGTGCGCGGTTACCTTCCACAGGTTTCCAATGTCGCTCAGGATATTCAGGCTCAATTGAAGGAAAACCTGAACATTGACGCCGAGATCGTGGTAATGGAATCCGGCGCCTTCATCGAGGAATCCGGCGCTGGTCGCCTCGATGGCTTGTATCTGCTGGGTTGGGGCGCCGATTACCCGCACGTGACAAACTTCCTGGATTATCACTTCGGCTCTGCCCAAAAGCAGTTTGCCACAGGGCGCTCGAATTGCCGATCCCTTAGAGGCTGCGCCCATTTACGAGCAGATCAATAATGCCATTCGCGAGTATGTACCTATGGTGCCGATCGCTCATGGAGGTAATGCTGCTGCCTACCGCGCTGATGTCACCAATCCGCAGGCCAGCCCGCTCACAACCGAGTTGTTCGCATTTTCTGACCCGGGCGGACGCGATATCTTCGTTTGGATGCAGAACGCTGAACCGATTAGCCTGTTCTGCGCAGACGAGACCGATGGCGAATCGTTGCGCGCCTGTGAGCAGGTCACACAAGCGCTGTACGGCTTCGCAATCAACGATTCAGCTGTCGAACCTCATCTGGCTGAAGTTTGTGAGCCGAATGAAGACCTGACGGTGTGGGTGTGCAAACTGCGCCAGGGAGTCAAATTCCATGACGGCAGTGATTTCGACTCCGCGGATGTCCTGGCGACCTTTGACATGGGCTTGAACATTGGATCGCCATACCACAAGGGCAATACCAACTTGTGGGAGTACTATGCCACACTGTGGGGGTTGATGCAGAAGTAGCCGAGCCATTACTATGGTTTGGTAAAAAGTACGATAAAATATGGTGGCGCTATAAAAGCGCCACCATATTTGTAACAAGCGAAGACTTCATTATGCTTCAATACGTAATCCGCCGCATCTTTCTATCCATCCCGGTCTTGCTCGGCATTTTGCTGGTCACATTCGCAATTGCACGGCTGATTCCTGGCGATCCATGTCGCGCCATTTTGGGTGAAAAAGCTACTCAGGCAGTCTGCGATCGTTTTATCCAGGAGAAGGGCTTGGATAGACCCATCCACGAACAGTTCCTTATTTACATGGGCGAGGTCCTGCGCGGGGATTTTGGCAACTCGATCCGCTTCAGCCTGCCGGTGACGCGCTTGTTGATCGAGCGGCTTCCCACAACGGTCGAACTCAGTCTCTCAGCGCTTATGGTAAGCCTTGTGTTTGGCATTCCCCTTGGGGTTATTTCCGCCGTAAAGCACAATTCCGCCATTGACGTGTTGACGATGATCTGGGCAAACATCGGCGTTTCCGTTCCGGTGTTCCTGCTGGGATTGCTGCTGGCGTACGTCTTTTCCCTTTTGTTGAAGGATACGCCGTTCTGGCTGCCTCCTTCCGGCCGTATCAGTCCCGGCATCCCGAACGACCCGTTCTACAAGGTCTGGGGACTCGCGACGCCGGAGTCCGGCTTGTTGCTGGCAGCTTATCAATTCATCGGCAGGCTTAACATCCTGAACGCCCTGCTGACAGCCAATTGGACGCTCCTCAGGGACGCGATCAAGCATCTCATTCTGCCCTCCCTGGCGCTGGGAACCATCCCCATGGCATTGATCGCGCGCATGACGCGTTCCGCCATGCTCGACGTGCTTGGACAGGATTACGTTCGCACGGCGCGCGCCAAGGGATTGCGCCAGAGGGCGGTTGTGATGAAGCACGCCTTCCGCAACGCCCTGCTCCCGCTCACCACCGTCATCGGTCTTTCGCTGGGAAGCCTACTCGGAGGCGCGGTCCTTACCGAAACGATCTTCGGGCTTTCCGGTGTGGGGCGCACCCTCTTCGAGGCAATCACCGCCCGCGATTACGGCGTCGTGCAGGCGTTCACCGTGGTCATCGCCATCTTTTTCGTCATAATCAACCTCCTTGTGGATATCTCCTACAGTTACCTCGATCCCCGCATTCGCCTGAATTAGGATCACAATGACAAACGTTGAAGACAAGGTCGTTTCCCTTGATGTCGAGGGTTTGTCCCTCAAATCGGTCAGTCTGTGGCAGATCACATGGAGACGTTTGTTCCGCCGTCGCTCAGCCATTGTTGGAATGATCATTCTGGGGATTTTGATCCTGATCGCGCTTACTGCGGATCTCATTGCGCCCTACGCGTATGACGAAGTATTAATCGGCAAAGAGCCGGTCAAGGCGCGTCAGGCGCCCTGCATTCATCTGTTTGGCTGCTCCGAAGAACAGCCCCAGCACATCGCGGGCATTGACGGCAACGTACGCGACCAGTTCAGCCGCCTGCTTTACGGCGCGCGCCTCAGCCTGATGATCGGCTTTTCCACGGTGACCTTTGCCATCATCATCGGGACCGTGCTCGGCGCGGTCGCCGGTTACACCGGCGGATGGGCGGATAACGTCATTATGCGCATCATGGACGTCCTGCTCGCCTTCCCCTCCCTCCTGCTGGCGATTGCCATCGTCACGGTTCTGGGTCCGGGACTGATAAATGCCCTGCTTGCGATCGGCATCGTTTCCATCCCGGCTTACGCACGCGTGGTGCGCGCCAGCGTGTTGTCCGTCCGGGAGATGGAATACGTCTCCGCGACGCGCGCTTTGGGCGGCTCGAACCTTCAGATCTTATTCCTCCGCATCCTCCCGAACGCGTTGACCCCTCTCATCGTTCAAGGCACGCTCGGCATCGCCACCGCCATTCTCGATGCCGCCGCCCTCTCGTTTCTCGGTCTTGGCGCGCAACCTCCACTGCCTGAGTGGGGTTCGATGCTCGGAGCGGAACGCAACCAGGTCTTCACTGCGCCGCATCTGGTTTTCCTGCCCGGCTTCGCCATCGCGTTGACCGTGCTTTCGTTCAACCTGTTGGGCGACGGCTTACGCGACGCGCTCGACCCGCGGCTGGCGCACATAAGTTAGCCCGGAATGCCAGACAGCAAAACGGACGGCGCTTTGCCGTCCGTTTTTTGCTAATCATCGCCGACCAATTCCTTAACCTGCTCTACATACGCCAGGCTCTGGTGCCTGAAATACGTGTTGTACAGCATCGCGTAATGCCCGCTTTGCGCGAGCAAACCATCGTGATTACCCTCCTCGATGATCCTCCCCTTCTCCATAACAACAATCCGGTCTGCGGCTTTCACAGTGGACAAACGATGCGCGATCAGGATGCTCGTCGAATGTTTCAGGATCAGGTTCAACGCCTGCTGGATCTGCCATTCGGTGAACGGGTCAATGCTGGCGGTGGCTTCGTCGAGGATGAAGATGGCGGGATTCTGCATGAGGACGCGCATCAACGCCACGAGTTGACGCTGCCCCATCGAGAGACGCCCGCCTCTTTCCCCGACCTGGGTCTGGATCCCGTTCGGGAGTGTTTCCAGCCATTCGCCTTCTCCTATTTCCCGCGCCATCCTGAGTATCTCCTCATCCGACACATTCGGCGCCGCGTAGCGGATGTTGTCCGCCACCGTTCCCGAAAACAAAAACGGGACCTGCGACACGATGCCGAGTTGCCTGCGATACTGCGCCAGGTCGAACGTGCGGATGTCGTGACCGTCTATGAGGATGCGTCCGTGCTGGAATTCGTAGAAGCGCGCGATTAACTTGGCGATGGACGACTTCCCGGCGCCGGTGTGTCCGACCAGGGCGAGAGTCTCTCCGGGCTGGATGAGCAGGTTGAAGTGAGTCAGAACCGCTTCGTTGTCGGTGTAGCGAAAGTGAACGTCGTCGAATTGGATGAGTCCCTTGAGCGGAGGTACGTCGCGTTCTTCCGTTTGCACCACGTTGGGGTCGGCGTCAATCAGGGCAAAGACGCGTTCGGCGGCGGAAAGCCCCGCTTGAATTTGCGCCCAGAAGGCGGAAAGGTTGAGGACGGGGAAGAAGAACTGGTCGAGGCTCATGATGAAGAGATACCATGCGCCGACCGAGATGGCGCCCTGCGCCGCGCTGAAGCCGCCAACATATACGAGGATGGCGGTGAAGATGCCTCCCAGCGCGTTGAGGGTTGGAAAGACCAGCGACAGCACAAACCCACGCTGAACGTTGACGCGGTAGGACTGCTGGTTCGATTCGTCGAACGCCTCGAAGATGCTCGCCTCCTGGCGGAAGTTTTTGGCAATGGAAATGCCGCTGATAGTCTCCTTGATGGCGGCGTTGACATCTGCCATGGCTTTCATGCCGCGTTTGGTGACGCGCCGCGCCATGGCGCGAAAGAGCGATGCAACGCCGAAGATGACCGGCAGAAACGCTACAAGCATTAGCGAGAGTTTCAGGTCGGTGCGGAAGAGGACAACGCCGAGGATGACCGCCTGCACGATTTGCGCTCCCACATCGGTGACGATGACGATGAGTTGTCCAAAGTCGTTGGTGTCGGAGGTGATGCGCGAGACGATGCGCCCGGAGGAGAACTGGTCGTAGAAGGAGAGGTCGTGTTCGGCGGCGGCGCGGAAGGCGCGCGTGCGCAGGTCGAGAACGGCGTTGCCCACTGCACGGACGACAAGGCTGCGCCGCGCCCAGTTCAACCCCCACAACCCAATGCCAATGAGCAGAACCACCAAACTGACAAGGCTGATGGCGGTGAAGGTCGGTTCGCCCTTCAGCAGGTTGACCATGTTGCTGACGACCACCGGCAGCGCCGCGCCGATTCCCGCAATGACAATCACCAGAATGAAGACCGCCGCAAGGCGTTTGCTCTGTGGTTTGAAATAGCCAATGATGCGCCGCACCAGTTCGCGGTCGGTATATTGGCGGTCGTATTTTTCGTCGTTGAGTCCGGCAAAGAAGCCCATAATTCAGTGTTCCAGTAATCCAGTGTTCAGTGATCCAGTGTTCAGCGTTCAGTGAGGCAGAGGGTTATTCTCGAAAGATTCTCGCGTACGCCTGTGAGGTTTTCATCAATTCTTCATGCGTGCCGATGGCGGCGATGCGTCCCTTGCGCAGGACGATGATCAGGTCTGCCCAGCGGATTTGGGAGAGGCGGTGGGTGATGATGAAGGTGGTGCGTCCACGAGCGGCGTTGGCGATGGCGCGCTGGATTTTGTCTTCGGTGGCGGAGTCGATGGCGGAGGTGGAGTCGTCGAGGATGAGGATGTGCGGGTCGGTGAGGAAGGCGCGGGCGAGGGCGATGCGCTGGCGCTGTCCTCCCGAAAGCGTGACGCCGCGCTCGCCGACAACGGTCTCGTATCCCTTATCGAACGAGCGGATGAAGTCATCCGCCTGCGCGGACTTCGCCGCCGCTTCGATCTCACTTTGGGCTGCTCCCGGTTTCCCGAAAGCGATGTTCTCGCCGACGGTGCGCGAGAAGAGGAAGATGTCCTGCTCGATCATGGAGATTTGCGAACGGAGCGAGGCAAGGTTCCAGTCGCGCACGTCCACGCCGTCCACCAGCACCTCTCCGCGTGTGGCATCGTAGGTGCGGTTGATGAGTTTGACAAGCGAGGTCTTGCCGGCGCCGGTTTGCCCGACGATGGCGACGGTTTGACCGGGCTTGACCTTGAAGGAAATGCTGCTCAGCACATTTTCGCTTTCGCCGGTCTTTTCTCTTTCGTTTTTCAGCGCCGGGTAGGCAAAGTCCACGTTGCGGAATTCGACTTCGCCCCGCATCGGCTGGGCGTATCCCTGCGCGTTCTGGTCAAGTTTAGTCTCGCGGTTCATGAGTTCCAGGATGCGCCGCGCACCGGAGAGACCGAGGGAGATTTGGGAATAGGCAAAGGTGGAGGTGAAGGTAGGAAACTCCAACAGGCGCAGCAGACCAAAGTACGCCACCACGTCGCCGAGGTTCAATTGTCCGCTGCGGAAGAGCAGAAGAGCATGAAACAGCCCGAAGGCGTAGGCAGAGCCGAGCAGGAGCATGGCGACGTATCGTCCCTCGAGGTCGCCCTGTTTGACGAAAGCGTCGCGCACGCGGCTGGCGTTCATCACGAAGCGGTCCACTTCGGCGTCTTCCTGCGATGCGCCTTTGACCACCTCCACGCCGTCGAGCGATTCCGAAAGGTGCGTGTTCATCCTGCCGAAGGAGGCGCGCACTTCATCGGTGATGGGGGCGAGGGTTTTGAGGTAGCGGGAAAGGAAGTAGAAATAGAGGACGATGAAGACCAGCGGCGTGAGGACAAGCGCGGGATGATACCGCCCGGCGACAAAGATGGGCATGAGGATGAAAATGAACGACCCCACCACGAGGTTGATGCCGGGGCTGAACATGAAGTTGATTTCGCGCACGTCGTTGGTGGCGCGCGCCATCGTGTCGCCCACAGGCTGAAGGCTGTGGAAGGTCATGCTCTTGCCGAGCAATGAAAGATATAACTCGTCGCGCACCTGCCGTTCGAGCCGCTGTGCCAGCAATTCCGCGCCGAAGTTGCGTCCCAGTTGCAGCACGCCGCGGATAACCTGCGAGATGCCGATGGTCAGCGCCAGCGGGAGCAGGACGCTGGTATCGGGAAGCGGCTTGAGCATGGCGTTGAAGGCGTCGCCGGTCAACACAGGGACGACCGCCGCCAGCCCGGCATTGCCCACTGCTCCGAGAATCATCATGACAATGATCCAGCCGTGGCGGCGGGCGTGCGACCAGATCCAGCGCACGGGGCTGGTGCGGTCATACGTAACAGGACGTTGAAGGGAAAATTCAGCGGGGGCGGAGAGAGTGGTCACAATCGTTCATTCTACCATTTGGGGATGCAATGTTTAGAACCCCCCGGCAACGGTTTCTTACTCCCAACATCAGCATTTAGCGGCGTTGTTCTGCGGCGAATCTCTGCCAGCCGATTATTTGCCTGACGCGAAGGCTTTGAGTGCGCCTGCCCGCTCACACCGGGAACAACTTGTCGAACACCTCGGGGCAATACTTTTGCACCATCTCGGAGGTAAGACCGTTCTCCTTGCAGATTTCGGCGTAGAGGTCAGCGCTGGGGCGTTTCGTCCGTTTCTGGGTTTCCACGTCCAGCGCCCAGAGACCGAAGCGCTGAGTCCAGCCGCGCTCCCATTCGAAGTTATCCACCAGCGACCAGTGGAAGTATCCCTTTACGGGGAAGTTGAAATTGACCGCCCGCCAAACCTGATGGATGTGCTGGGCGATGTAACGCGGGCGCATTCTATCCTCGGCGTCTTCCACGCCGTTCTCGGTGATGAGGATGGGCAGGTTGGGATACGTCCGCACCGCCCATTTGATGGAGTCGAAAATGCCTTCGGGGATGTTGGCGATGAACCTGGTCGCGCTGAAATCGGAATCATCGGGATAATACCGCCTGCCGAACATCTCTTTGGGATTCGTCAAATCAAACTTGACCGTGTCCACCGAATAGTAATTCAGACCGAGGTAATCCTGCGTCCCTTTCGCTTCGGGGATGCGCACGCTGCCCAGCGGCGACTTCATCACCCCCGTGCTGATGGCGCTGGGGAACGCCATGTTGATGCCGTTGTACTGGATGTTCCGCATCCACACATCGGGCGGGAACCAGGAACGCTTTGCCACCATCGGGCGGTAATGCAGGGCATATCCCACGCGCGATTCGGGCTGTATCTCGTGAATGGCGCGGTATGCCGCCGCATGAGCGCGCAGCATGTTTGCCTGTACGCGCATGGCGGCGCCCAGTCCCTTGCTGCAGGCGGGAAATGTCCCTGCCACATAACCGCTCAAGGCATAGACGTTCGGCTCGTTGATGGTGCACCAGTAAGTGCAATACTCCTTGAGCGCGCCCACCGTCTTGCGGACGAACTTTTCGAACAGCGCAACGACCTGTTCCGTTTCCCAGCCGCATTGCTCGTACAGCCACAGCGGGTCGGAAAAGTGATGCAGGGTGACGAGCGGCGTCATGCCGCGTTCGCGCAATCCGCGCAGCATGACGCGGTAACGTTCGAGGGCATCCTCGTCCCAGGTGTCGGGCGCCGGCTGGATGCGGCTCCACTCCACCGACATGCGGTGAGCGTTCTGCCCGCCTTCCGCAGCGCGGTCGAAGTCCTCACGCCAGCGTCCGCCCCACCAATCGCACGCCAGACCAGACGTCCCGTTCGTGTGACCGTCCTGTTCCCACTTCCACCATTGATTGTTGGTGTTGTTGCCTTCCACTTGATGTGCGGCGGTTGCCGTCCCCCATAAAAATCCGCGCGGGAAATGATAAGCTGCTTGAACCATGATAGTCTGATA
This sequence comes from Anaerolineales bacterium, assembly GCA_013360875.1. GTDB lineage: Bacteria > Chloroflexota > Anaerolineae > Anaerolineales > Villigracilaceae > Defluviilinea. Next base: position 13,270 of record JABWAU010000001.1, read on the forward strand.
GTCTCCTGGTCTTTTAGTCTTCTAGTCGTCTAGTCTCTTGCCTGGAAAGAAACGCCAGATACAACGCCACCGACCCCGCCGCCGCCGCATTGAGCGATTCGATTTGACCACGCATCGGAAGTGTGAGGACGATGTCGCATTTGGCGCGCGTTAGTGGACGGATGCCTTCGCCCTCGCTTCCGACCACGACGGCAACTGCTCCCGTCAAATGACGCTTTGTCTTCGCCCCCACCGTTTCCCCATCCTGAGCCAACCCCACAACCCAGACATTCTCTTCCTTGAGCGCGTCGATCGCCTGCGCCAGGTTCGACCGCGCAATCAACAGATGCTCGCTCGCCCCCGATGAGGCGTTGACCACGGCCGGCGTGACCTCCACCGTATGTGCCAGCGGGATGACCGCTCCATGCACGCCCACCGCCTCCGCCGTGCGCAGCAGCGCGCCGAAGTTCTGCGGGTCATACAGGGAATCGAGCAAAAGGACAAAAGGCGGTTCGTTCCTGGCACGGGCGTTCTCCAGAATATCGAGCAAATCGGCATACGGATAGCCGCCTGCCTCCGCCGCAACGCCCTGATGGTTTGCATGAACCTTATCGAGCCGTGCGCGCGGCACACGCTCCACCCGAATCCCGCGCTCCTTTGCCAGGGTTACGATGTCTGCCAAGCGTCCCTTCTCCTGCACCCCCTCCGCGATTTGAACGCGGAACACCTCCCTGCGCCTGGCGCGCAGCGTTTCATACACGGCATTGCGGGAATAGATGAATTCTTTCATATTCCCCCATTATAAGAGACTTCCAAAGTCTCGTTGACTTTGGAAGTCTGAAACGCTATTCTTGTCTTTTGAGGATTTTTTCCATTTGTGCCCAAAGTTCGGGAGATTCCATAATCTCGGCAAAAGATTTAACCCAGGTTTCAATATGTTTCGTGTCCAATGTCTCATAATCAGTACCTCACGAAAACAGGGCGTAATTTGCGCCCTCTGGCGCAAATACGGCGGTAGAGACCGCCTAATACGCGCTTTCGTGATCTACTGATAATTATCAACAATGGTCCGAATATCTTCGAGGTCTTTTGGACGATGAGCAACTGCTTTGAGAATAATCAAGTCTTCCGGAGTAGGTAATCGAATTGCCATTACGCCCGCATCGTACCTTATGCTTCTTTGCCCCCTTTTCAGATCTCCACCTTCACCTCCACGATTCGATCCAGCCGAAAATTCCGTTCCGCCTCCCGCAGGTGACAATACGCCTGCAAATAGACGTAATCTGCCAAGCCAATGATCTGCCTGGGTGTGATCCAGCGTTCGGTCTCGTTGCCGTCGCCGTCCACATAACGGATGAGGATGCGCTTGTTACTATAAATTGCCTCCCCCAGTTCGGTCGGGAGTTGGATGCCATCGTTGGGCCAGGCGGGCGAGTTGTAAATGCCGATGTAGGCGTCGAGCGGACGGTTGAACTGTTTCAAGCCATCCATCATGGCGAAGAAGATTCCGCGTAAGGTGCGGGCGTCGTCGAGGGCGCGATGGGCGGTCGTCATCGGCACATGGAACGCCTCCGCAATCGAAAGCAGGCTGTAGGAAGGCAGGTCATAGAACTCGCGCGCCAGTTTCAAGGTGTCAATCAGGTTGGGGATTTGAATCTCATGCCCCAGGCGCTTGAATTCGCTGTCCAGAAACTGGATGTCAAACTGGGCGTTGTGACAGACCACGACCGTATCGCTTAACAAACCCAACACTTTTGGCGCGACCTGCTCGAAGGGCGGCGCAGACTTCAAATCGTGGTCCGACAAACCGTTTGTGGAGGCGGCGCCCGGCGAAAGCGGACGTTCGGGATTCACGAGAGCCCGATACTGCTCTTTGATGCGTTTTCCCTCACTGATGACGATGCCCACCTCACAGATGCGGTCGCCGAACCAGGGGGAGAGACCGGTGGTCTCCAAATCCAAAAAGGCAAAGCGTGCGCTGGAAATATCGAACATGTGCGCTATTATATGTCATTCTGAGGAGCCGCGCCTCGCGCCAGGATGAGTACAGTTGTTCTCTCAGCGGTTCAATATGCCGTGATGGAAAATGTTTCACCCGCTTTGTACCTTTCCACTTTTCCATCCCTGTACACCGTTATCCCTCCGCCGCCGTACACCGTCCACGAGCGATTCTTGCCGTCGTCCAGCACGCCGGTTTGCTCGTCAATGCCGAGCAACGTGACGTGAGGCAATTCCTTCGTCAGGCGTGGCGCCCAGGTCTTCCCGAACGTGTCGTGGTGCGGCAGGACAAGCGCACGGGGAACGAGATTCAACCCTTCGTAGATTTTCCCTTCCTGCGGGTTGTAATAAAACTGACACATGACCATCGCTCCCGCGCTGCTACCTGCAATGACCGCGCCGTTCTGATACGCGTCCAATGCGGCTTTCCACGCCAGGCTGTCTTTCAACGTCTGACCGAGGTAATGCGTAAAGCCGCCAAGCAGATAGATCAACTTTGCCCCACGTAATGCGTTTGCGATGTCCTCGTTGTTCGCGCTGGCTTCATCAATTAATGGAAGCGAGAGTACATCTTTCGCGCCCAAATTTTGAAACCAGCGGACTCCGTTGTTTCCAGCGTTGACGTGGTTATGGTCCGGCGCGGCAGCCGTCGGGAGGATGCGAAGCGGGGCGTCGAATCCGCCTGCCAGTGCGAGGGCGCGCAGGTCGGGGTCGCGCATCCGCCCGCCGAATTCCGCGCCGCCTTCCAAAAGCAAATAGCCCATGGTCAAAACCCAAACTCGTCGAACGATGTCCCGTTCTGGTGGTTTGCGATGGCGCGGCGGATGTAAGGGATGGTGTTATTGGGCAGCGTGTCAACATCCACCCAGCGCAAGTCGTCGCATTTATCGGGTTCGGCGTTGAAAGGCTCGCCATCCCACTTGCGGACTTGCACGAAGAAGTCCACGCGCTCTTCGCCGTCGAGCCGGTGCATGACGGACGAGAGGATCATGTCGCCTTCAGCCAGTTCCAAGCCGACCTCCTCTTTTGCCTCTCGAATACCCGCCTGCATCACGGTTTCGCCGCCATCCAAATGACCCGCCGGGACGCTGTACTCGCCGTCGCGGTAACCCGTGTTGAAGCGGCGCAGAAGGAGGATTTGGTTATTGCGAATGAAGAACAAATGGATGGTGACAGGAAATGTTGCGCGCATCATTGGAAATATTTCTCCCAAACCCTCTTCTTCTCTTCTTCTGGAATGAACGACGCTTCGTACGCATAACGATTGCAGGTCGCGATCTCGTCCATGCTCATGCCCAGCACCTCGTGCGCGATGCGGTATTCGTTGTTGAGATTCGTTTCGAGCACTTCGGGGTCGTCGGAGTTGATGGTCACTTTCACGCCGAGGTCGAACAGTCGTTTGAGCGGGTGTTCCTCGATGGTGCGCACGGCGTTGGTCAGGTAATTGCTCCAGGGGTTGACCTCGAGCGTGATGCCGCGCTCCTTGAGCAGTTCGATAACCTGCATGTCTTCAATCGCATGGATGCCGTGACCGATGCGGTCGGGACTGGCAAGTTCGATCGTTTCTCTGACGAACGAGGCGGGCGTATCTTCGCCGCTGTGGATGGTGACCTTCAAGCCCGCTTCTTTCGCTTTCATGATAGACGGTACAAATTCACGCAGGGGGAAATCCCGCTCGCTGTCCGCCAGGTCAACGCCGAGGATGTGCTGCCGCTGGCGGATCGCCCAATCCACAGTTTTGACGCAGGACGCGGGTCCCATGCTGCGGGAGGTGATGGCGATGTAGCCGATCGCCATATCAAACTCCGCTTCGGCGCGGGATTTGGCGCGGATCAGCCCCTCCAGGCATTCATCCCAATCCAGGCTGTGACCGTGAAATGCCCAGTCGGGCGAGAAGCGCACTTCGAAGAGTTTGATGTTCTGGCGTGCCGCATCCTCGAACAACTCCCAGGCGATGCGCTCGACAACCTGCGGCGAAGCGATGCTTCTTTGAAAAATCTCAAACGCCTCCAGCACGGCGTGGAGATCGCGCATCTGCTCGTAGATCTTGACGTGCTTGTCCAGTTCATCCACCTCATACGAAGGCAGTTTCAAACCATATTCCCTCGCAGCGTCGAGGATCGTCCCTGTGCGGATCGAACCTTCGAGATGGATGTGGATCTCGGACTTGGGGATGTCGTTGTAATTCGGGTCGAAGTTTTTCATGGGAACCTGCCTGTTCGTCCGATTTTACACCGAGAGTAAGAAATCATGCACGACGACAGTCTGTTTGAAAAACGAAGGTGACAGTCACTTTGAAAGCGACCGTCATCCAACCATTACTCATTAGGAAAACGACGTGGACTTCAAACTGACGATCTTCTCCGATTACATCTGACCGTGGTGTTACGTCGGCCAGGGTGTGGTCGAGAGGTTGAAGGAGGAATACAAAGTGGACGTGGAGTGGCGTCCGTTCTATCTGTATTTCGATACGCCACCCGAAGGCAGGGACCTGCCCGAATACATCAAGCAGAAACGCGCCATGGGGTCGGAGGATCGTCTGCGGCAGATCGCGGCTTTGCAGGGCATGGAGTTCAAATCCACCGAGCGCATTTACAACACGCGCCTCGCGCACGAAGCGACCGAGTTTGCGCGCGAACGCGGCAAAGCCAACGAATTCCATAAAATTGTTTTTCGCAATGTCTATGCGGAGGGGAAAGACCCAAGTCAGTGGGATATGTTGCGGTTCGCGGCGGAGGAAGTGGGCTTGAGTGCGGATGAGATGCAAGCCGATGTGGAAAGTGGAAAGTATAAAGGCAAGGTGGAGGAACAGGTGCGTTGGGCGTATCAGATCGGTGTGACGGGCGTGCCGACGTACGTCATCAACGACCGCTACGCCATCGTCGGCGCGCAACCGTACGAGGTATTCAGGAACGCGCTCGAGCAGATTCTGGGGAGGGCGTGATCGCGTTTTGGGTCAGGGGGCGCTGATTTTGTAGACTCGCCATCCGAACTGGTCGCCGGTAATGTCGCCGTTGAAATAACTGATTACGTCAGCCCATCTCGCGACCATGGTCCCGATCGGCGTCTGATGGTTATAGCAAACCAGGTGCAGATCGGTCACGCTGCCGGGCGCCTGTTCGAGGATGTCGTCCTTGTAATCCTTCATGGCTTTTATCGCAACCACGAACATCCTCTCGGGAACGCAGCATTGCGCGTTGTAGGGACATTCGCAACGCATATCCACGCGAAAGATCATGGATGCGGACAGACTGGACGAAAACGACGCGTCCAGCGCCTGATAATGCGCGTCGAGCGTACGTTCGAGCGGGTCCGCCTCCGAAAGTTTCCTGTTCAACCATTCGACGATCTTTGCCTCATTGGGATCGTTCATCGGCGTCACCGAAGGCGTCCACATGGAGGCGGTCTGCGTCTGGGCGACGGCGGTCCCCACAGCGGGGGAGATCGGGGAAATGAGCGTACTGCACGCGTCGAGAAGCAGGATCAGGGAAATAATGAGAACAGAGGGGAGAAGTCGTTTCATCGCGCCTCCCTTTAACAGGTGCGCCCATCATAGCCCATTTACCTTCATCTGTCATCATGTAATTTGTCATTTGCTGCCGTACATCCGCTTGATGAAAGACCCTAAGGAAAAGTCCGTTTTTATCACTTGTCGCGCGTAATCTGCGCTCTCTTGCACAGGGGCGACGTTACACCTGCTCTGGCGGGCGGTGCCAGAGGAGAACTTCGCCTACGCATCAGTTTTCAGACAGTCTCTAAAGGTTTCCGAAACTTTTAGGTCTGGCGTTCGGGCAAAATGTACGGTGGAAAAATCGTGTATATGATTATCCCCTTATAATGGCGTTACCTCCCCTCGCCTTCCTCCACCCGAACGCGAGGATGAAGAACACGGTAGCGGTCAGCACGATTGCTGCGCCGGAGGCGACGTTCAGGTAGAACGAGAGATACAAACCGATCACGCCGGAAAGGGAGGCAATGAGCGCGGCAAGAAGCATCATCGTGAACAGGCGGTTCGTCAGCAGGTAGGCGGTCGCCGCGGGGGTGACGAGCATGGCGACCATCAACGCCACGCCGACGGTTTGAAGCGAGACCGCCACGGTCACCGCGATGAGCGCCAGCAGCAGGTTGTTCAACATTCCAACAGGGAGGCGCAACGTGACAGCCAGGATCGGGTCGAAGGACAGGGTCATAAATTCCTTGTAGAACGCGAAGACGGTCAGGAGGACGATCCCGCCGAAGGTCAGGATCAGCCACAGGCTCCGGGTCGAGACGCTCAACACATCCCCGAAAAGGAAGTGACTCAAATCCACGGCGTAACTGCGGACGGTGGAGATCAGCGCGATGCCGAGCGCGAACATCCCCGCGAAGATGATCCCGATGGCGGTGTCCTCCCTGATCTCCGCGTTCTTGCTGATCGCGCCGATTCCCAACGCGGCAACGATGGCAGTGCCCAACGCCCACCAGAACAGGATGTCGCGCGCGCCGCCGCTGATTAGATAGCCCAATGCAATACCGGGCAACATTGTATGAGCAAGCGCATCGCCGAAGAACGCCATGCCGCGCAGGACGACGTACGTGCCGACCACCGCGCAGACGATGCCAACGAGGACTGCGGCGATCATGCCGCGCACCATAAATGCGTAAGATAGAGGTTCGAGGAGTACAGACATAGAATTTACGACACCTGCACTTGCGCCAGGTGCAAGTGTTTTGGATTTACGATTTACGATTACGGAGAGTTTTGAGGGAGGCGGCGGTCATGGCAAGCATTTCGTCGGTTTCTTTGTGGAGGTAGGCAATTTGCTCTTCGGAAGCAAGACCCGCTTCGACCAGGATTTCGAGCCGATATTCCGTCTCGTCCGCTTCCTCTTCGAAGATTTTCTTTTTGTTGATCATGTCCGCAGTGGATTTGGCGCGACGCGAGAATTTGCCCCGATGGATGTTCCTGAGCGTATCACTTGCCTTGCTACCACATCCGCCGCGCCAGAATTGGGGAGTTTGTCCATCTGCTTGATGAACGCAACCGCCAGTTTCTTTGTCCTTGTTTTGAACGTTTTCTCGTCCATTTCAAACTCCTTTTGAAAAATCTTCGTTCGAGAAAATATTGGAAAACGAACTCTCCCCTCCGTCAATCGTCAATCGCAAATCATGGCTCCGGCGGACAGCACTCATCCACCAATACCGCCCCTTCCGAATTGATCTTCATCCGCCCGCCATAAGCCTTCAATAAGTTATCCGCCTGCATGACCACATTCGGTTCGCCAAACGAAACGATCCGATGGTTAAGCAGCATGATGCGGTCGAAATGGGTCGCGGCTTGATCGAGATCGTGTGTGGCGACCATCACGGTGACATTTTCCCTCTTGAGGCGATCCAGCAATCCCAGAATGCCCTCCTGCGACGGCGTATCCAATCCCGTGAGCGGCTCGTCCATCAGCATCAGTTCCACCTCCTGCGCGAGGGCGCGGGCGATGAACATGCGTTGTTGTTGTCCGCCCGATAACTGGCTGATCTGGCGCGTTGCAAGGTCCGAAAGATCAACCGTCTCCAGCGCGTGATGAACGAACCGCCAATCCCTTTTGCGGGGAAAGTTGAGCGGACCGAGTTTTGCGGAACGCCCCATCATCACCACGTCCGCAACCGTGACCGGGAAATTCCAATCCACCTGCGAGCGTTGCGGGATGTAGGCGATGCACACGTGCCTGCCCGGCTTCGAACCGAAGATGTTCACCTCCCCGGAGTTCGGCTGCAACACCCCCGCCACCACCTTGAACAACGTGCTTTTCCCCGCGCCGTTCGGTCCCACCACCGCGATGCGTTCGCCCTCGCGCAAATGAAACGTGACGTCCTCGAGCGCCGCGCGCCCGTTATAACGCACGGTGACGCGCGAAACGTCCAAAATGGGCTGGTCGGTTCGGTGATGAGAGTGTGGGTACATAAAATCCTTCCGTCATTGCGAGTGAAGCGAAGCAATCTCCAACACGTCGATGGCTCATTGTGCCGCCGCAGCGCCGGGCTTCGCCCTCCTCGCGCTGATGCGGGCGGTTATTTCAACGCCGCGACGATCAACGAAACATTGTACTTCATCATGTCAATATACGTCCCTGCGGGCGCGCCGTCTGTAAGAGACTCAAAATGCAATCCGCTCACCACCTCCACGCCCGTTTCGGCGGAGATTTGATCCGCCAGACTTACGTTCTCCACTTCGTCCAGAAAAATGGCGGGCGCGCCGGATGATTTGATCGCCTCGATCGCCGCCGCGACCTCGCGCGCCGATGCGCTCGCGTCGGAACTGAAACTCGGCAGAATCGTATCCACGATCGTAAAACCGTAACGCCCGGCAAAATATCCCAACGTCCCGTGATTGGTCACCAGCAGGCGGCGTTCAACGGGGATGGCGCTCACCTGTTCGACGATCCACGCGTCCAGTTCCCTGAGTTTCGCAATGTAGGCGTCGGCGTTGGCTTTATAGATATCCGCGCCTTCGGGATCGGCTTGACTCAAACCATCGCGAATGTTCTCCACGTATCCGACGACGAGATTCGGGTCCAACCATAAATGGGGATCGCCCGCCTCATGCTCACCCGAACCTGATCCTGTTTCATCGGCATTGTCCACGCCCTGACCTTCCCCTGTTTCGCGCAACTCCAACCCCTCTGTGGCGATGACAACAAGCCTTTCGCCGTCCGCGCTTTCGAGCAAGGATTCGATGAAGTGTTCGTACTCGATACCGTTCAGGATCAACACATTGCTGTCGGAGATCTTCACCACGTCGGACGGCGTTGCCTGATACGCGTGCGGATCCGCGCCGATGGGGAGCAGGAACTCCACATGCGCGCGGTCGCCCGCCACGTTTTGGGCGATGTCCGCGAGGAAGGAGGTGGAGGCGAGGACCTTCAAGCCGCGGTCACTGCCCGGGGCGGCGGACCCGCACGAAGTCAGGAAAAGAACCGAGAGGGCGATCATCCCGATCGCGTTATTGACAAGCCGTTTCATTGGAACTCCGAATTTTGTCCCCCGCGAAACGCGAGGGAGGAATTTTTGGACTCAGGGACTTGCTCCCGTAGCCCAACGGTAAATTGCCGCAAAAACTAACGGCAGTTCGCGCACAAGCCGAAGAGTTGCAGCCAGTGATCCTGAATCTGATAGCCTGTATTTCTTGCGATCGCATTGGTCAGCATTTCGAGGTCGTCGCCGTCGAAGAACGCCGCCTGACCGCAGTTCTGGCATAACAACAAATGCTGGTGACCGACGCCCGCCGCAATGAATGCCTGGCATCCCTGAGGCTGGTGCACGCGCTGGATGAGGCGCAGTTCCTCCAGTTTCTCGAGCGTACGATAGACCGTGACCAACCCGAGGGCGCGATATTTTTTCCGCGCCATATCGAAGACTTCGACAGGGGTGAGCGCGCGCGTGGTCTTTTCCACCGTTTCGACGACCGCCCGCCGCGCCTTCGTGAGGCGGTATCCGTTGTCGCGCAGTTGCTCCAGCCAGGCGTCAGCAGGCATAAGGGTCTTTATCCTTATTGAAAAACATTTTCAATAAGTATAGTCGAAAAGAAAAGGGCGTCAAGTGGATGCGCCCCATCTTTCAGGACTCTCTAACTTCGCCAGATGAACGTATGGTAGATGACCGAAGATACAAGGAGCAGCGTGATTACTATTCCTGTGACCTTTGCGATCGGCTTACGTTCTGCTGCAGGTTTATCGAGTTGGCTTGCATTCAACTTTGCCCCCACCGCGGCGGTCGCGGGGATTGCGGCGCAGATCATACACATGTAAAACTCCTTTACTTCTCTAAGAGAGTGTTTTGAAATTCAGACCCTAAAGGTTTTTCTGGCAAACCCAGGCACAAAGTTTGCTCGAGGGGCTTGCCTGGAGCGTGTTCTTATCAGGGAAGGATACCCTTCGATTGCGAATCACTCAGGACAAGCCTTTAGGGTCTTTCATCAAGCGGGTGTACGCTAGCAAAATCCAATTCATTACTTTCGTGCGGGAGGATTTCCTTCTTGAGCAGGAAGTACGCGCCGGTGAAGTGATCGTCCACGCTGTGGACCAGCATCGAGCGCCTTTGCGGAATGACGGTGACGACCTCCCAGCCCTGAAACCCGTGATTATCGAGCAAAGGCACGTTATATTCGTCCTTGAGCGGGTCGTCCCCCATGAGCGCGGCAGCGGGCAGGTAAGCCATCTTGTAACGGAAGACCTTTCCTCCGCTTTGAATGCGTTTTCTCGCCGTCTCGATGTGAACGCGGCGTTCGCGTTCGCGCTCGGCTTCGATCTCGTTCCTCATCCTCGCCAGGTCCGGGGAATTGAAGATCTCCCGCGCCACTTCGAGGATCTCCTCGTCGTCGCTCATCAGGGAGGTGAGGAGGAATTCGTAGCCGCGCCGGTCGCCGAGTTTGACCAGTCCCTCCGCCGCTTCGAGTTGCACCAGCCAGTCCTCGTCCTCGGTCATCAGTTCGTGGAGCGTTTCGCGATCTCGCATTCTGACAAGTTCGTTTATCTGGGTGGACATGTCTCCTCCGTGTATGGGACGCGCTTAACAGTATTGTAACATCCCGCCCGCAAACATTACCGTTTTGTGGGGGGTATCCCCGGCGGGAATGGATTATCATTCAAGGCAATAATTCATCGAGAAGCATTATGTTGAAGAAATTCTTTGGCGATACGCTGACCGACCTCGGGCATCTTGAAGGCGATTATCGCGTTTCCCAGTTGAAGAGCGACATTTCGCAAAGCATCCTGTACATGATCATCGTCAGCGTCGGCGGACTGGCAATGCTGAGGGTGGACGCTATGTTGTTCAGGGAGCGTTCCGACCTGTTCCTGCTGATCGCCGCGTCGCGGGTCGGCTACGTGCTGGTTACGGTTGTGTTTGGGATCATCCTGAGCAGGACGACTCGCGTGCGCGTCTTCGACCGCGTGTTGTTCGGCTGGATGCTCTTCACGATCGTTTGCCTGGGGCTGGAAAACTTTACGCGTCCTCCGTACTATCTCGCGACCGCCATTGACATCCTCGTGCCTTTTGCCATCTACGCGCTTTCTCCTCTCAAGTTGAAATACACGGTCGCGCTGGCGGTCGGTTTTACGGCAGGGACGATCTACGTGGGCTATTTTCATAAATCCGGTGTGGACCCCATCCTCATGAACGACGTCACCCTCGTCCTCGTCGTCGTTCACTTGTTGGGATGGATCTCCACCTTGCAGATCCAGACCTACCGCCGCAAATCGTTCCGGGCTTTCATTGACGAGAAGGACGCCAAGGAAATGGTGGCGTATCTCGCGAACATTGACCCGCTTACGAAAAGCCTGACGCGGCGCCAGTTCATGAACATCGCCGAAAGCGAGTTCCGCCGTTTTACGCGCTATCGCAGACCCCTCTCCCTCCTGATTCTCGACGCGGATCTCTTCAAGAAGATCAACGACACCTACGGGCATCACGCCGGGGACCTTACCCTGCGGAGTCTTTCGCTCGTGGCAATGGAACAAAAACGCGCCCAGGATACGTTCGGCAGATTGGGCGGCGAGGAGTTTGCGCTCCTCATGCCGGAGACCACGCTCACCCAGGCGCTCGTGGTGGCGGAACGCATCCGAAAAACGTGGGCGGACTCGCCGGTCAATCTGGATGGGGAACCGATCCATTCGACGATCAGCGTCGGCGTGGCGGAGGCGCTCGAAACCGACCAATCGTTCGAAGATCTCCTGCGCCGCGCAGACCGGATGTTGTACAAGGCAAAAAGTTACGGGCGCAATCGGGTCGCGGCAAATTGACAGATGATTTGTGGAGCGGACGTTTTCCAACGTCCACTCCGCATTAGTGGCAATTCTTATCTTCCGGCGCTTTGGAGGAGGATGAATACGATCAACGCCGCAACTAGGAGGATGACAATCTGCGCGCCCGGACGCATGAACACCGAGCGGCGGCGATATTCCGGGTCTCTTCGGCGGCGACGATAGGTTGGGTATCTCCTGGGCATGTTTCTCCTTACAAAGTTCAAAATGATTGGATGGCGCTTTCCAGGTCATCAAAGACCTTGAAGAATAGTTTCAAGCCTGCCTTCTCGATGGTCTTTTCCACCTCCGGCCGGGGGTTGAGCAGTTTGACGCGTGTGCGTGCGTTGCTGCTGTGCGTGAAATCGGGGTTTTCGCCCTCCTCCACCTTGTGCGACGCGCCGCTGTAAATCAACGCGATCTTGTGGATGGCGGCTTGTCCCGCGCTGCTGATACCGGTCACCTCGCCCAGGTCAATGATGAGGCTGCGGGCTGGGTTGTTGTAGAGTTCGCGCGCTTTATCCACGATTTCCATGAAGTTCGATGCGTTGATCTCACCCCTGAGTCTCATCACGGCAATGGGTTCTCTTCCCTGTTCGATGGAGACGTTGATTTCCATGCCAGGCTCCTTTAGCGGAAGTTGAATTCCTCGTAGTGGATGTTCCCTGCCGGCACGCCCAGCGACAGGAACTTTCTCTCGAAGGACTGCACCATGGGCAGCGGTCCGCACAGGTAGATGTGACGATCACGGATATCGCCGCCCGCGTTTTCAACGATCTGTTCAACGGACAGAGGACCGTCCGCCGCCGAAAAGCGGACGCGCGATTTCAGGCGCGGATTCCTTTGCGCGGCGGCTTCGATCTCATCCAGGAACAATGCCTCTTCCTTATGGCGGACGGCGTAATAAAAGTCCACGTCACGGTCGAGGCTGCCGTCCATGTCGCGTATGAAGGACAGAAACGGGGTCAGACCGATGCCCCCCGCGATCCAGATCTGTTTTTGTCCGCCGGTCTTGTAATCGAACATGCCATACGCGCCTTCGACCGTCGCGTCCATGCCGGGTTCGAGGCGGGCGTACAAGGTCCGGGTGAAGTCCCCGCTTGCTTTGACGGTGACCCGCAAAACGTCCTCGCGAGGCGCACTGGAGATGGTGAAAGGATGCGATTCGTTGAGGCTCCTGTCGCCGGGGAATCGCACGAAGAGGAATTGTCCCGCGCGGTGACGTGGAATGGAATCCTTTTTGGGGCGCAGGATCACCTCGGTGGTGGATTTGTTCAGGTGGTTCACAGCCTCCACCGTGTAGGGAAGGTATTTCTTGAAAAACCGCCCGAAGAGTTCGGTGTAGAGATACGAAACCGAGCCGAGGATAAAGAAGACCTGCACCCAGTTGATGGCAATGAACGCATCGAGCGGATTAGGAACCGTCAGCGCATGGATGAAGGCGATGATGAAAAAGACGCCGATGTATTTCTTGAGGTTCTTCCAGCCGTCGTACGTGCCGCCGGTCAATTTGTTCAGGAAGGCGATGCGCGGCGCGAGGCTGACGAGAATGATGGAGACGATGCCCGTAAACGCAATGACCGCCAGGTAGTTGCCCAACGCCCATCCGCTGAGCGTGATGGGGACGGTCAACACGTGAACGAAGATCAATAGAAAGGCGGTGGTGGCGACGCGGCGATGCGTGACGTACATCCTGTCCAATCCGCCGAAATAGGGTTCCGCCCATTTGGGTCGCGTGGAAAGGAACAACGCGAACGACATCAACACGATGTTTACCGAACCGATGATTTCACCGGCATAGGCGCGCTCGAAATGTTCGCGCCCGTCGTACACGGGCGGGAAGATGAGCCAGACCGCGACGGTCAACAGGACACATGCAATGATAAAGAGATTACCGATATTACGTTTCATTTGTTCTCCGGGGAAAATCCAGCGGGCGCGCCGCATGCATCTAGACCTTAAATCAAAAAGCGACGTGAGACAGCATCCCACATCGCTTGACCCTAAAATGATTTCACGGCTTCGTCGAAATCGCTGAAGATATCGAAGGCTTTGCTGAAACCAACCATGTCCAGCACGCTTTTCACATCGTCGCGCGGGTTGAGCAATTTGACGCGCTCCTGGATGCCCGAACCGCCGGCGCGTCCCACCGAGCGTATCGCCGGCCAGCCTGCCTCCGTATCCGGCAAAGCCTCGCCGCGCGCCAGCAGGGCAACCGTGTGCAACGCCACCAACCCGGCGCTGCTGATGTACGTCAGGTCGCTCATATCAATCAGGAAATCACGCGCGCCGCTCTCGTACAACTCCCTGGCTTTGGCGATCAGATCCTGGTAGTTCTGTCCGTCCAATTGACCGTCCAGTTTGATGACAGTTACGGGGACACTTCCCTGTGCCTGCGAAACGATAATGTTCATTTCTCTCTCCTCTGGCATTGGAATGTGACAGCCTGCTGCCGCGCAGAAGCGCGCTTTCACAGTCCGAATAATTATATCCCCGCTTTGCGTTTTAGTCGCTCCATTCGATGCCCGATCTCCTCCACCCAGTATTTACGCGCGTAGGCGGGCATGTCGGTCTTCTCCACAAGTTTCAACGCGGATTTCGTCCACTTCAACGCCGACTTTACGTCGCGGCGTTTATGTTCGTAATACTTTGCCAGTTCGATGAACGCGTACAGATGCCCTCTCTGCGCGGATTCCTCCCACAAACGGACGGCTTCCTCCAGGTCCCCGCGCCTTTTATGCAGGATGGACAAACGCTTCACCGCGACGCCGAAATCTGATTCGTCCAACCCCTGCCTTGAACCCGTCGAATGGGCAAACTCGAGTCCGCGCTCGAACAGGCGCGCGGCTTCGTCCCAGCGACCGAGGTCTTCGAACAGTTTACCGAGCGCAACAAAATCGAGTCCGTGCTGCACGCGTCCGTTGTATGGGTCCTCCATCATGTCGTTGATTAACGCAAGCAGAGCCGCCATCGCCACCACGTCCATGGCGTTGTGGTAGAACACGCCGCTCAACGGGCGCGCGTCGCCTGTGCGCAGGTAATCGAAATACAGCCAGGGGATCTCGTAGCCCGGCACCTCCTCGCTCGAGCGCGTCAAGCCCAGCACGTGTTCTTCGAGGAATTTCAGCGCGCGCGATTCGAGCCGGTCGCGCCACAGACGGCGGGCGAGGGGAAGCAGGTCGAGGTGGGAGCAATCGGAAAATGGATGAGGAATACCGTGCAACGTGTAGCGTGTTCTTAGCAGGGGCGCGTCGAAGGCCTTGCCGTTGAAGGTGACCAGCGCGTCGCACGGCGCGAGGAAATCTAACAATCCCTCCAGCAGCGCAGGCTCCTCGGCGGGGTCGCGCATGAAGAACTGCCTCAGGACGAAACGGTCGTCAATTAAACGCGCCGCGCCGACGAGAAAGGCATACGTCCCCGTGCCGCCGGAGAGACCCGAGGTTTCCGTATCGAGGAAGGCGAATTTGGAAAGCGGGAGCGCGGAAAGTCGGGCGTCGTTTGCCCACTCGGAGATGAGGGAAAGCGGGAAGGAGGAAAGGAGGGAGACGGAGCCGTATTGATGATCGAGGGGAAATGTCTGTTCCGCGACGAACACCTCCCCGCGCGGGGTGGGGAGGAAGGTCCCGGCGACGATGGAATCTATCGAAACGGAATCAGGCTTGGGCGGGGGTCGAAGCGCATTTCCCGTTTTCACGCCAAGCGCTTTGAGTTTGTCCGCAAGGGACGACGCGTTCGTTTTCATTCGACTCCTGTATTGGATGATTATAATCAAATGACTCGCAAAACAAGTTCAGCCCGTCACGTGCGCGACGGGCTGAACCTTTTCGGAGATTGTCATTTCGAGCGAAGCGAGAAATCTTTGACCCGGTGGTGGAAGATTTCTCCTCGCTGCGCTCGGGACAAGGCTCGTCGAAATGACGAAGCGCTTTTCGAGATGATAAAAGCGGAACGTTCTATTGATTGACCCGGTTCAGGCGGTCGAATCCCGTGTGTTCGCTTTTGGGGATGGCGATCACGAAAAGACGTCCCCAACTCAGGTTGCCTTCAGCCTCGATGCAGGTCTGAAAGGCGATGTGTCGGTCGCCGACATAGACGCGCTTGAACATTTGCTCGGCGGTGAGGGTCTCGTCCTTGTCGAGACTGCGGAAGGAACTGTAAAGGCTGGTGGGTTGCAGAGCCTGGTAGCGCAGGATCTCTGTTACCACGAACGTTTCGACCCTCCCGTCTCCGTAGACCAGGCGGACCTCCTGCCCGACCTCGAGTTGCGAGAAATGCCTGCCGGAAAGGTAATTGTGGGCAAGCAGTCCCACGGTCCCATATTGCGCCGCCATGCGGAACTGGGTCGCTTCGCCGTCGTAAGGCGAAACGTAGGCGGCATTGCCCTGGGGTTGTTGCGCGATGGGCAAAGCCAGCACGTTCGGGACGTATACGCCGCGCAGCACGTTTGCTTCGCCGTTTTGCACCGATTTGGCGAAGTCCGCGAAGGCGGGCAGGGGCAATTCATCTTCCCCCCTCGCGAGAGCGGGGATCGGATCGAGAAGCAGGGATGCAAGGACGAGCAGTAACAGGCTTGCGTTCAGAGTGTTTTTGGTTTTAAAAGTTTCGAGCGCCATTTCGAAATCTCCTCTCCGATAAAGGCGCCCGATATGAGCCGCACGCGCGGGTTTGTGTTCCGTTGGCAGCCTGGCTGTCGTGATCACGCGGGGCGTGACGGTAGATCCATGGCTTTGCGTCCCCGCCTTTCGACGGGTTTGCCTTTATCGAACGAGCGTATGATAAGGTTCCGATAAAAAGAGCCTGGTCGTCCGCCAGGCTCGCCAAAAGGTTCGATGATCGTTTTCATCTTCGGCAGCCTGGCTGTCGTGATCACGCGGGGCGTGACGGTAGATCCATGGCTTTGCGTCCCCGCCTTTCGACGGGTTTGCCTTTATCGGTATGAATTCATTATAGCAGGAGGTTACAGGTCGTCTCCTTTCATTTCGGTAATATGGGTTTACAGTATTGAAACGAGGGATGGGTACACTGGTGTATCTGTCTATCTGTGTACGTCAACTGTGCTACACTTGCGCATCTCTCCATGAACACGACTTTCCGATCGCGGCTTCCTCTCTGGCTCAAACTCCTCTACGGTTCCGGCGATTGGGGCATCTCCAGCGTCGGGATGATGCGTTCGATCTTTTACGCCATCTACCTCACCGACGTGGTGGGACTCGAACCGCGCCTTGCCTCGTTCGGCGCGCTGGTCGGCATCGTCTGGGATGCGGTCAACGACCCGATCATCGGCGTCCTGAGCGACCGCCTGCACACGCGCTGGGGACGGAGGCGTCCGTTTCTGTTGTGGTTTGCGATTCCCTTTGGGATGAGTTTCATCCTGCTGTGGTCCGCGCCGGATTGGGACAGCCAGGCGGCGTTGTTGACCTACGTGACCCTCTCCTTCATGCTCGCGGACACGCTGCAGACCCTCGTCTCCGTCCCGTTTCTTTCGCTGACCCCGGAACTGACTCCCGATTACGATGAGCGCACCACGCTGACGAGTTTCCGCTCCTTCTTTCAATTGACCGGTGCGTTGTCCGTTGTGATCGCCGCGCCTATGATCGTGGACATGGTGATCGAATCGGGCGGCACACAGCAACAGGGATTCATGCTGGTCGGCGCGATCTTCGGTTCCATCGGCGCGCTCCCGTTGTTGATGATCGGTCTCTTCGTCCGCGAACGATCCACGCCGGAACAGCGACAAAGCCTGCCCTTCCGTGAAACGCTGCGCGCGGCATGGCAGAACGTCCCATTTCGTTTTTCGGTGGGAATCCACATGCTCAACTGGTCGGCGGTGGATATGGTCGCCGTCACTTTCCCGTATTTCCTGCTCTATTGGGTCGCGCAGGGGGATCTGCTTGCAAAGATCAACGTTCTGGGAATTGACCTTGCCTACGAATCCGCCTTCTTCGGCATCCTCATGTCCGTTTGCATCCTGTTCATTCCGTTCTGGCTGTGGCTGGCGAAGCGGCGCAACAAACGCGAAGCGTACATGATCGGCATGATCTTTTGGGTTGCGGTGGCGTTGATGATCTACACCATCCAGCCGGGCGAAACGACCTATTTGCTGTTCCTCGCCGCGCTGGCAGGGATCGGCGTCTCCGCGGCGTACGTCCTGCCCGATTCGATCTTCGCGGACGTGATCGAATGGGATGAACTCCGCACGCGCCGCAGGCAGGAGGGCATCTTCTACGGCATCCGCACGCTCATCCGCAAATTGACCGGCGCTCTGGTGATTTTCGTTACGCTGCAATTATTGGGCTGGTCGGGATACCAGAACCCTCCCGACGGGGTGGCTCAATTCATGCAGCCCGCCTCCGCCGTGGCGATGATCCGCCTGCTGGTTTCCCCGATCGGCGCGGCGATCGTGTGCGGCACCATCGTCTTCGCGTGGTTGTTCCCGCTTTCGCGCGAACAACACCGGCGCATTCAGCAATTGCTCGAACAGAGACGGGGACGCACAGGCGTCATGTAGGTATCTTATGGGGAGCCGGTCATGCGGATCTTGTTCCAGCCTGCGATGCAGCCTGTTTGAAAGATCGCGTCCCTGTTGAGGGGTTCGCCGTTCTCGTACAGTTTCCCGGGGGGATATTCCTGCCGGAGCGAATAGGCGATTCGGGGACCGTTCCTGCCCGCTCCGTCCGCGCGGATGGTCAGCAGGTATAACTTTCCGTTCGAGGACCAATCCGGTTCGAAGTCGAGGGGAAACCATGCGCCGGAGGGCAGATCGGAATTCGAAACGCTGAACCGTATCGCTTCACGATCCTGCTGGACATCTTTAAGAATAAACTGGGTGAATGCGTTCGGGTCCGCCTCCCTTGCGTTGACCCAGACACGCAGTTCGGTCATGCCGTTGCATTCGGGGACGATCTCCTGTTGAATCGTCAGTTGATCGGATACGGGAGGGGAATACAGGTCGTCCGGCGCCCAGTTCTTATAGATCGGCTGGTAACAGAGGTCGGCGCGGTAGTATTGCGATCCGCACGGTACGCGGTAGGAGAGGTACATGCCGGCCAGGTACAGGAGCAAAGCCGTCCCGCCGAAGAGGGTGGGGAGGAAGGCTGAGGCATGGATTCGCTTGAAGAGGGGGAGGCAGGCGAGGGCAAGGAAGAGAAGCGGCATGACCGTCACGAAGTACCTCCCCTGAATGCCCGCGATCGTTTCCGCTCCCGGAGGGTTGAACGTCACGTACAACGAAACGATGGTGGCGAGGTAGGCGGCGGCAAAGGCGATGAGCAATCCCCGGCGCGTTCTGCCGTCCATCGCGCTGTCCTCTTTGACGAAAAGCGAAGCGATGAGGGCGAGCGCGTAGAGCGGGTAAACGAGGGTCGGGACGGGCCAGTAGTTGAACCCGTAGATGGCGAGCCAATCGCGCAGGTAGCCGGGGCTTCCAGTCCAGAGGTTGCGGGCGAGGATGGAAAGAAATTCGAGCGGCTGTGAAAGTATGAAAGCGACCTGGCCCGCCGGGTGCGAACCTTCGGGGGAGGTGCGTAATCTCGAATAAGCGATTACGTTCCAACCGAGGACTTCCACGAGGAAAAGGGCGGCGGCTGTCGCGAGCAGGGCGGCATACGCGGAGCGGGATGTGAATTGGGATGGGCGGATGAGCAGGAACGGAAGGATGGCAAGCGGGGCGAGGTTGAGTTTTCCCAAAAACAAGATGAAGAAAAGCAGGGCGAGCGCGATCCATTCCCTGCGCCCCATCTGTTTGCGATTCGCGACGGCAAGCGAACCGGCGATGAACAGGAAGGCGATGCCGTTCGAGATGGCGTCCGCGCTGACAGTGGATGCCTGAAGGATCGCGACCGGCGACGCGGCGAGGAGCGCGACGATCCATTTGCCGAAGGGGATGAGGCGAACGGCAAGCCACGCAAGGAGGAGGTAACTCAACAACCCGGCAATGCGGACGGCGTAGAAGACGGTCAGCGCGGGGAGTTGGAGACTCCTGCCCAGGTAACGCATGACGATCGCCTGCGGGAGCAATAGCGGAGGAGAATAGACCGAGCGTGTTTCGACGCCCTGATAGACGTAATCGAGCGAGTCGAGTGAAAGTCCGCCGTACTTTTCCCAAAAGTCGGGTTCGACCGGGCGGACGAGCGTCTGCCTGCGATAGGACATCTCCCAATAGACGGCGGGGAAGGGCATCTCTCGGCTGAGCGCGTCGTTGGGGATGAATTCCAGCGCGGACATTTCCCAGACGCGCATCAGGTGCGTCTCTTCGTCGTATCCGCCGCCGACGGGGAGCAGGAAGCAGGCGGACAACCCAAACACGAGCAGGGCGGCGACGAGGTAGATCTCAGCCTTGTGAAACTTTCCTTTGAAGAGGGAGGAAACGCGGGTGCGGGTTTTCAAGCCATGCTCCATGGTCAACGTGATTCTCCCTATCGCGCCGCCGTGAACCAGATGATCGGTACAGCCGCGCACAACGCCAGGTCGAAGACGACCAGCAGGAACACCATCACCCCCAGTGCAGGCGCCTTTCTCTCCAACACCGCGTCGGACGGGTTCTGCGGATCGTAGAACACCATCACCTGCGCGCCGACCGGGTAACGCGCCACCACCCTCCCCGCGCCTGTTCCGCCCACTTCGGGTCCCGGCGCGAGTTTTGCGCTTTGATACGTCTGCCCGCCGACCTGGTAGGAATACTGCACGACGGGGTAATTGGTCGAACCGTCGTCTGACGACCTGCGTTCGAGATGGGAATTGAGCACTGTGCCAATCGTGGAGTGCCACTGACTCACCGCCGCCATCCTTGTACGCATGAAGGAGATGATGCCGAGGAATATGGCGTTGAGAACGAGAAACACGCAACCGATGGTGGCGAATGTAAGCAACAACTCCGTGTTCATATTATTCTCCAATTCTCCAGTTCTCTAATTCTTCAAAAGCCCCTCGTTCGCGCCAACCGATCCAAAACGACGCTTCGCGAAGTTATCATTATGGCTCCTTCACCGTTACCTGTATGATCGCCGTATCCACGCGCTGATCGGAGCGGATCACCTGCAACTGCACGGCATACAACCCGCTCAAACCTTCCGCGTTCCATTCGGCGAGCAGACCGTCCGTGACCGGTTCGCTTCCCTCTGCGACCTGAACCCATTCGCGCGGATTCAATCCCCGACCGACCAGAACGCGATATGAAAGGAAATCCCCGCCTGCGGCAGCGCCGGTGATGCGGACAATGCCGCTCACCTCTGAAAACAATTCGGGCGACGCGATGTTCACATCGGGATTGATCGGTGGCGCCTGAATGACATCATACGAAGTAGGCGGGATCGCCAGCCCCGCGCTCTCCGCCCAGGCACGCGCCTCCGCCGGGACGACGAAATACACGCGTTCCTCGATCAATTGCGGAAGGGTGAACACCGTTGCGAGCAGACCCGTCTCACGATTGACTGCCACTCTGCGATACATGGTATCAGGATGGAGCGGTTCGTTGCCGTTCAGGAAAACCTCGTTGACGACGTTCGGGCAATCGGGCGTGGGCAGCATGCCCGACGGGTCGCACACGTTGACCACGGAAACGCCCGGCGGGAGCGACCAATCCTCCACAGGAAGGTTTTGCGATGCGATCTGCATCAACGCGTTCCACAACACCGCAGTTACGCGCGGCGACAGGTCGCCCGGCGCCCGCGAACCCGCCCACACAACAACCACGCGCGACGGCGTGTACCCAATCGTCCACGCGTCGAGCGTGTCAGCGGTCTGACCGAGCTTCACGGCGGCAGGTCTGTTCACGTTCAATACGTTCGAATCACGCAACGCTCCCTCCCGCGCCGATTCGTCGCTCAGCGCGCGATTCATCAGATATGCCAGCGCGGGCGTGACGACAGGTTTTGCCTGCGGAGTCGTCCAATCGAGCCAGATACTGCCGTCGCTTCCCTCCACTTTCAGGATCGTCACGGGCGTGAATGCATCGTCCGCCTCGCGCCCGAAATACACGCCCTCACGGGCAAACACGCCGAACGCGCCCGCGGCGCCCATCAGCGAAAGATCCTCATCCCGCGCAATGCCGAACGACGACGTGATCTTCTCCACGTTTTCGGGTCCCATCTGCGAAAGCACCTGCGCGGCAGGCGCGGGATAATCGTTCGCCAGCGCGACGCGCAAACGCATCGGTCCGTGATATTCGCCGTCGAAGTTTGGGATGGAGGTCCTGCCGGGGATATCCCAGATCAACGATGCGGGACTCAAGCCTCTCGTGAATCCCGTGAGATGGATAAACGCATCCAGCGCGGACCCGGGCCTGTGCGCGCCGACGAGGGGCGTTTCCTGCGCCTGAAACGTCTCCCCGACGACCGCGAGAACCTGTCCATTTTTCGGGTTGGTGACGATCGCGCTCGCGGAAGAATCGGGGATCGTGACCGAGGGTGGCAAGGCGGGCAGGAAGCGCAGCGAGTCACATTCGATCAACGGATCGGGCAAGCCCGCCAGCCGCGCGGCATAGAACGCGGCAACGCAGGAGGATTGCCTTTGCAGGTCGTAATCGAGCGTGGAGACGACGTTCAACCCACCGCGCTCGATGCGGGCGCGCGGGAATTGCGAATCCAATTGGGCGAGGAGAAGGTTGACGAAGGCGGGAGCAGGCTGGGGCTGCGCGGGAGGCGGAGTCTGGAAGAGGGGCGATTCTCCGAGGGCGTTGTTGGTCGCTTGATCGGAGAGAAGCCCGAGCGCAGACATCCTCTGAATCGTTTCCCTTCCGCGTTCGAGAGCGATCTGCGGCGCGTCGTGCGGGTTGAGGCTGGGTGAGTCGCTGACCGCCGCGAGGATGGCGGATTCGGCGTCGGTCAACTGCGCGGCGGATTTGCCGAAATAGAGTTGCGCCGCGCTTTCCACGCCGAAGGCATGACGACCGAAGTTCGCCGAGTTGAGATGCCACTCGAGGATCTGCGTGCGCCCAAACTCTGCGGTGATCTGCGCGGCAAGGATGCGCTCGCGCAGCGCGCGGCGCAGGGAGGGCGGCTCGTCGAAGAGAAGCAGGTCAGAAACGAGGCGCTGCGCGAGGGTCGGGTGCGACTCGTAACTCGTGACCCCGCTGAAGGTAAAGCCCGCGTGGTCATAGAAGTTCGGGTCGGAGATGGCGATGACGGCGTCGGCTAACGATTTGGGTAAATGTTGCGGGTTGGTCTCGCTGAGGGGAATGTAGCGGCGCGGCGAATCGGTCGGCGCAAAGGTGAATAACACCCTCTCTCCCGTGCGATCGTAGATGCGCGTGGGCTGGAGGAGGAGCCCGTCGGGGGGGGTGAGGAGGACCGGGAGAATTTGTATCGAAGGCAGGTCGCGCGTGAGATTGACATACGCGAAAGCGGTCGCAATGATGAGCGCGGCGACGAAAAGCGAGAGGATCATCCCCGCGCTGAGAAGGACGTTGCGCGTGCGGGCTTCGTTTTTCCGTCTCTTCTCGATGCGCCGTTCACGCCTCGCGCGCAGGATGGGGATGGTGGAGGGCATGAGATTAAGTATACACGCGTGAGTGACTGGGGGAAACGCGTAATCGGATCATCCTCCTCCGCTCGCGCCTCCCACGATCCCGCCCTCCGTCAACTTTCGCAGGTTGCTCAACGCGGACTCGATCTCTTCCGGCTTCACGGGACGGTCTTCGTCGCGGTGTTTCAACGCGCCCGCCTTTGCCTTCCCGATTGCCAGTTCCTTGATCGAAGCGTTTTTCGACAGCGCCTCTTTCACCAACGCCGCGCCTTGCGAATATCCGATGACCGGATTCAACGCGGTGACGATGATGGCGTTCTTCGCCAGCCAGCCTTCCGCTTTTTCGCGGTTGGCGGTCACACCTTTCACGGCGCGCTCGGTAAACGCGTCCACCGACCCAATCACCACCTGCATCATCTCGAACAAATTGTACGCGAGGATCGGCATCATCACATTCAATTCGAGTTGTCCCGCCTGCGCGGCGAGCGCGACGGTCGTATCACAGCCAATGACGTGGAACATGGCTTGATCGAGCATCTCCGCCAGAACGGGGTTCACCTTCCCCGGCATGATCGAAGAACCCGGTTGAACGACAGGCAATCGAATTTCGTCGAGACCGGTCGAAGGTCCGGACGAAAGGAGGCGGAAATCGTTCGCGATGCGGATGAGGGTCAATGCCAAAGTCCGAAGCGAAGCGGAGAAGTCCGCCGCGTCCGCCAACGACTGCATGGATTCGAATAAGTTGTCGGATGTCTGCAACTCGAGCCCGGTCAACTCGGACAGTTTCCTCACCATCCGCGCGTGATATTCGGGATGGGCGTTCAAACCGGACCCGACGGCTGTCCCGCCGATCCCAAGCCTTCTCAACCCCTCGGCCGATCTGCGGATCCGTTCCGCGTCGCGCTCGACCGCTTTGGCGTACGCGCCGAACTCCTGACCCAAACGGACAGGCACCGCATCCTGCAAATGCGTGCGCCCCGATTTGAGGATGTCGTCGAATTCCCTGGCTTTTTCTTCGAGCGCGAGTTGTAGATTTCTCAACGAAGTCAACAACTCATCCAGTCGCCACAGCACTCCGAGGCGGATCGAAGTTGGAATCACATCATTCGTGGATTGCGCCATGTTGACGTGGTCGTTCGGGTGGACGTAATACACCCCGAGTTCGCCGCCCAGAATTTGCGTGGCGCGGTTGGCGATGACCTCGTTCGCGTTCATGTTGTGACTCGTCCCCGCGCCCGCCTGGAACGGGTCCACGACGAACTGGTCGTCCCATTTGCCGTCCATCACTTCCGCGGCGGCTTGGGCAATGGCATCGGAGAGTTGTTTTGCGGTGAAATATTTACCGTCCGTTTCGCGGTCGTTGAACAGACCCAGTTCAAAGTTGACGAGCGCCGCGGCGCGCTTGACCGTCGCAATGGACCAGATGAACGCGCGCCAGGGACGCAATCCGCTGATGGAAAAGTTTTCCACTGCCCGCTGGGTCTGCGCTCCGTAGAGCGCGTCCGCCGGGACGTTCAGTTCGCCGAGCGAATCTTTTTCTATGCGGAAATCTTGTGGGGACATAATCGCTCCGATAAAGGTGAAAGGATTTGCCGATATCTTAATGGTAACGCAAAAAGGGGACGCCGCGAATTCGATTTGAAAAAATTCCTTCATCCACAGGAACTTACTCTCAGAACAAAATCAGTGTACCCGGCATTGTCATTTCGAGCGCCAGCCGGTACACATCCCGTCCGTAGGTTTGCACGAGGCGTTCGATTGCCAGCGAATCTCCCTCTCGGCATTGCTCGGGCCATTGGCTGTCCACGACGGTCATTCTACTGGATTGGACTGGGTTCGGGTCGAAAACCTTCACTCAACCCAATAACGGAAGTATTGGAAAACCCATCCTTGACACGTTTCTACATACTCCATAAAATCAAGAATATATGGAAACGTCTAATTTCCCCACGCTGGTCAGCCAAATCTATCAGTCGAATCTGGATCTGTTCACCACCAAGACCCTGCGTGACATGATGGGGGAAAATGTGCCGCAGGCGACCTTCTTTTCCATGCTCGGTCGCCTGGTGAAAGGAAAAATTTTGCAGAGGTTGGAACGCGATAAATACATGCTGATGGGCGCGCGAATTCATGATTTCCGTATTGCCAATTTTCTTTATGAGCCGTCTTACGTCTCATTGGAAGCGGCGCTTAATTTTCACGGCGTCCTGTCCCAGTTTCCGTATGAAACCGCCAGCATGACAACCAGAAAACCGGTCACAAAAATAATCAACGGCAGGACGTACCGTTATGTGCGGATCAAAACGACACTCTTCTGGGGTTATGAAACCATTCAAAGATTCCTCATTGCCCAGCCTGAGAAGGCGCTCCTCGACCTTCTTTACCTTAAATCGAAAGGACTCGCCCGTATCCATATTGATGAATTGGATCTCTCGAAACTCGATAAGGTGCGTTTCGCGTCGTACTCGAAAAAATTTCCGCCCATTAAAGGAACGGACATTTTATGATCACACAGGAACAAGTTGGCGCGCTGGCGAAGCAATACAAGATCAACGAGACCGTGATTTTCCGCGAGTATTTGCAACTCGCCTTTTTACAGAAACTCTACCAAAAGACGCCCAGCCGGAACATTCTTTTTAAAGGCGGCACTGCGATCCACTTGACTATCAGGCGCCGCGCTTTTCGGAAAACCTTGATTTCTCCGTGACAATGTCCATGCCCGACTTTAATACGTACATTACCGGCGTCCTAAAACGAATGGAGGATGAGGAAGGTATCACGTGGAAGGAAAGGAAGAGCGTTTCGGGAAGGCAGTTCCTTTTGACGGCTGAGGATATCCTTCCCTACAAGATCTACATTGCGTTGGATTTTTCCATTCGTGAGAATACCCTTTCAAACGACCGTTCTATTATTCGAACCGCCTACCCCGTGATCTTCACATCCTACGTCCACCATCTGTCACAGGAGGAGTTGCTTGTGGAAAAGATCCGGGCGGTGATGACGCGCAGAAAAGGGCGCGACCTGTACGACCTGTGGTATTTGCTATCCAGGGGAGTGGAAATTCGACAGGACATGCTTCGCAAAAAACTGGCATTTTACAAAATTTCAAAAGTGACCAACGCCGATATCGTGAAAAGGGTCGCATCATTTCCAAAAAAGGATTTCCTGCTGGATCTGCGCCCATTTGTCCCGCTCAACGAACGGGACCACCTGCCTGAATTCTTTGAGATATTGCAATCCCAGATCGAACATGCGTTTGCAAACGATAAAGGATGAAGATGAAAAATAAGTTATACTCCCACCGCTTATTATGACCTCCCACATCCGCAACTTCTGCATCATTGCCCACGTGGATCACGGCAAATCCACGCTTGCCGACCGCCTGCTTCAACTGACCGGTGCCATCTCCGAACGCGAGATGACCGAGCAGGTGTTGGACAGTATGGACCTCGAACGCGAAAAGGGCGTCACCATCAAAGCCTCCGCGGTGCGGATGTATTACACCGCCAAAGATAATCAAAAGTACGAGATCAACCTGATTGACACGCCAGGTCACGTGGACTTCGGTTACGAGGTGAGCCGCGCGCTCAAAGCCTGTGAAGGCGCGGTGCTGGTGGTGGACGCCACGCAGGGCATCGAAGCGCAGACGCTCGCCAACCTCTACCAAGCGCTCGACGCCGATCTCACCATCATCCCGGTCATCAACAAAATTGACCTGCCCTCCGCGCGTCCCGAAGAAGTGGCTGAGGATGTCGGGAGCCTGCTCGGGGTCCCGCCTGAATCGGTCATCCGCATTTCGGCGAAGGAAGGCGTCAACGTGGATCAGATCCTCGAGGCGATCGTCACGCGCGTCCCGCCTCCCAAGGATGCGGATGACGTTCCCCTGCGCGCGCTCGTCTTCGATTCGCATTACGACCCGTACAAGGGCGTCATCGCCTACGTGCGCATCGTCGAGGGCATGATCAAACAGAACGATATCCTGCGGATGTTCGCCACGAAAGCCGACCTGCGTCCCGTCGAGATCGGCATCTTCGCGCCCGGCATGAAGCCCGTTGACAGATTGGGATCGGGGGAAGTCGGATACATCGCCACCGGATTCAAGACCGTGCACGAGTGCCGCGTGGGAGATACGATCACGAACGCGGCGCATCCTGCCTCGGACCCTTTGCCTGGGTACCGCCACCCCAAACCGATGGTCTTCGCCGGGATCTATCCCGTCGAGGCAGACGACTATTCCGACCTGCGCGACGCTCTCGAAAAACTGCAACTCAACGACGCCTCATTGACCTACCAGCCTGAAACCTCGCAGGCGCTGGGGTTCGGATTCCGCGCCGGCTTCCTCGGTCTCTTTCACATGGAGATCATCCAGGAACGCATCGAGCGTGAATACGATCTGGATGTTCTCTTTACCGCGCCATCGGTGGAATATCAGGTCTTGATGATTGACGGTTCGGTCGTCCCGGTCGACTCGCCCGCCGAACTGCCCGATGAATCGAAGATCGTCGAGATCCGCGAACCGTGGATGACCATCGAGATCATCACGCCGACGGAATATTACGGTCCCATCATGGAACTGGTCACCAAGCGGCGCGGCATCTTCAAACAGCAGGAATATCCCGCGCCGCACCGCGTGCAACTCGATTTCGAGATTCCACTTTCCGAGATCATCGTGGATTTCTTCGACGATTTGAAATCACGCACCAAGGGTTACGCCTCGCTCGATTACCAATTCCTCGAGTATCGCCCCGACGATCTGCAAAAACTGGAGATCCTCGTCAACGGCGAGCCGGTGGATGCGCTGGCGACCATCGTCCACAGGAAGGATGCGTTCCACAAAGGGCAGCGCCTCATCACCAAACTAAAGGAGTTGATCCCGCGCCAGTTGTTCGACGTGGCGGTCCAGGCTTCGGCAGGCGGGCGCATCATTTCGCGCGCCAACGTCAAAGCCACGCGCAAGGACGTGCTGGCGAAATGCTACGGCGGCGACATCACGCGCAAAAAGAAACTTTTGGAGAAACAGAAGAAGGGCAAGAAACGTCTCAAGATGGTCGGCAACGTCGAAATCCCCCAGGACGCGTTCATGGCGGTCCTGAGACTGGAAGAGGAGTGAGGGTGTAGACAGGAAAACAGGCACACACGTACATAGGTAGACAGGTGGACAGGCACAAACGGATACAAGCCTCCCCGCGTACTTGTGTACTCTCCCCAAAAAGGACAAATCATGAAAGACACAAAACGCTGGCTCCCCGGAGCAATCATCAGTATCGGCTTGATCGCCGTCTTCTTGTATTTCGTAGACTTCGGCGAAATGGTGGATGCCATCCGTACCGCGAATTACACGATGCTGGGCATTGCGTTCGCGCTGGGCTTTCTCTGGATCGCCATCCGCGCGCAGGTCTGGCGGACGCTGCTTCGTAACCGCGCCTCTTACGGCGCAGTCTTCTGGACGGTCGGTGAAGGGTACTTCCTGAACAACTTCCTGCCGTTCCGACTCGGCGAATTGGGGCGCGCCTTCCTGCTCAGCCGCAAATCGGATATGAAGTTCATGGAGATCTTGCCCACCATCGTCATCGAGCGCGTGGTGGACCTGGGTTTTACTGCCGTGGTCCTGCTTGCCTCCCTGCCGTTCGTCGTTAAAGCGGAAGGGGCGGAACGTGCCGGGACGATCGTCGGTGTTGTGGTCGTTCTCGGGCTGACCCTGATGTACATCCTTGCCCGCAGCAACAAATGGGCGTTGGATATTTTCCACAAGCTGAGCGCGCGCTGGCCCGTTCTGCAGCGCGTGGGCGGCAACTTCCTCGAGTCCTTTTTCGCCGGGTTGAGCGTATTGACAGACGGCTGGCTCTTCCTGCGCTTCGTCTTTTGGATGGCGCTCAACTACGGGCTTGCCATCGTCTCCTATTATTTCATCATCCGCGCTTTCTTCCCGGAAGCGACCATGGTCTGGGCGATGTTCGGCCTGGGCGCGGCGGCGCTGGGGAATGCGATCCCTGCGCTACCGGGAGGGGTCGGCACGCTGGAAGGCGCTTTTGGCGGCGCGCTGATCCTCCTGACCGGCAACGAGTCCGTTTCATTCGCGACCGCGTTGAGCGTTCGTTTGTATAACTACATCAACAGCACTGTGATCGGCGGCATCGGTCTGGTGCGCGAAGGGCAGACGCTTTCCGGCATCTACGAGCAGTTGAAGAACCTGCGCGCCAGGCAAACCGAAGAGGTCAATCCATAGATCATGTTCCCGCTTTACGATACGGCGCGCTCGCGCAAGTTCCCGCTTATCAACCTCACCCTGATCGCCGCGAACGCGCTGGCTTTCCTGTACGAACTGCAAATGAGACCCGACGCGCTCCAGCAGTTCCTCTCCACCTGGGGGTTGGTCCCCATCCGCATACTGGCTGACCCGACCAACAACTGGAACACGATCTACTCATCCATGTTCCTGCACGGCGGCTGGTTCCACATCATCAACAATATGTGGGTGCTCTATATCTTCGGCGATAACGTGGAAGCGCGCATGGGGAGTCTCAGGTACCTGGTCTTTTACCTGCTCAGCGGCACCGCGGCGGGACTTCTGCAAACGTACGTCCTGCCGACCAGCCAGGTCCCGATGATCGGCGCGAGCGGCGCGATCGCCGGAGTGCTGGGCGCCTATCTCGTGCTATTTCCGCGCTCGCGCGTGGCGAGCTTCGTCCCCATCCTGTTCATCTTCACGGTCGTCGAAATCCCCGCGTTCATCTATTTGTTATTCTGGTTTCTCTCGCAGTTGTATTCAGGGTTGTTCGCCATTCAAGGCGGCGGCGGGAGCGGCATCGCATGGTGGGCGCACATCGGCGGATTTGTGTTCGGCTTGTTCATGACGTTGTTCTTCGCAGGCAGGCGAAGGACGACTTATTATCGAAGTTATTAGAATCCTGTCATGCTGAACGAAGTGAAGCATCTCTACCATACACAAGCGAGACTCTTCGCTCCGCTCAGAGTGACATAATCAGACGGCAGGAAATAAATGACTCGACATTACCTTGTGACTGGCGGAGCGGGATTCATCGGTTCGAACTACGTCCACAGGCTGATTCAGCGAAATGAGCCTGTCACCATCTTTGACAATTTATCCCGCGCGGGCGCGCCGCGCAACGTTGATTGGTTGAAGAGTCAGTTCGGGGACGACGCGTTCAGGCTCATCGTCGGGGACGTGCGAAGCGCCGACCGGATCGCAGAAGCGGCTAAGGACGCCGACGTCATCATCCATTTGGCGGGGCAGGTCGCAGTGACGACATCCGTAACAAACCCGAGGGAGGACTTCGAAGCAAATGCCCTGGGCA
The DNA here is from genome assembly GCA_013360875.1 of Anaerolineales bacterium. Taxonomy (GTDB): domain Bacteria; phylum Chloroflexota; class Anaerolineae; order Anaerolineales; family Villigracilaceae; genus Defluviilinea. Next base: position 43,796 of record JABWAU010000001.1, read on the forward strand.
CGTTCAACACGCTCGAAGCCGCGCGACTTTCGGGACGCGACCCAATCTTCATTTACGCCTCCACGAACAAGGTGTACGGCGGCATGGAGGATGTGAAACTGATCGAAAAACCCACACGCTGGCTGTATGCCGATTTGGAACATGGCTGCCCCGAAACCCAGCCGATTGATTTCCATTCGCCCTACGGATGCAGTAAAGGCGCGGGCGATCAATACGTGCGTGACTATGCCCGCATCTACGGTCTGCGGTCTGTCGTCTTCCGTCAATCCTGTATTTACGGACCGCGTCAATTCGGCATCGAGGACCAGGGCTGGCTGGCATGGATGACCATCGCGGCGGTGACGGGACGCCGCATCACGATCTACGGCGACGGCAAGCAGGTGCGCGACGTGCTGCACGTGGAAGATTTGATGAACGCCTACGATGCCGCGATCGAAAAGATAGACATTGCAAAGGGACAGGTTTACAACATGGGCGGCGGGGCGCGCAACGTGATGGCGGTCTGGGCAGAGTTCGGTCCCATTTTGGAGAAATTGCTCGGCAAAAAGATCGAAGTGGAGCGCGCTGATTGGCGCCCCGGTGACCAGCGCGTCTTCTACGCCGATTTCCGCAAAGCCCAACGCGAACTCGGCTGGGAACCGAAGATTGATTTGGAAGAGGGGATCGAGATGCTGTTCGAGTGGGTCAGGGAAAATAGGGAGATGTTTTAGAGAATAGGTGAGCGGAATAAGACACGATGATCAAAGATGCGGAAATACTCTGCCAAATACAAGACGAATGGAAAACTGTTCGCAAAGGTTGCTGCGAATATTGTTTGGTCATTCGCTGGTGGTGGATACGTTTCGCATGATTTTCGTTGTGTGGCATATAGTCTAACTTTGTTGTTTAGCTTTACGGTTCTCGAACATGTGCTTCAACAACTTCGTGATGAGGGTCGATTTACGTGCAAATCTAATCTCGTTGGCAATCTCATGATAGCAAGCAAGAAGTCACTGCCGTGGAAAGATTTTATACTAGTGGACGAAGCACGTGGGCGGCGTAACGATATTGCCCATCGACAACAATGGGTTGAGATAGATGATTGTAAGAAATATATAGATGCTATTGAAAATGAACTACGCGGGTGGAATATACTCGAATAGTATCCTTTGACCAATTATCCCAAAAGATTTCCCTTTATTTTGCCTGCATCATATTAAAGCACTCTTTTTATCATCTCTTCCTATACAACAAACTCAACACCAGCGCGCCTGACAATCCCAATATTAAATCGACGATGGTATCTTCCAGTCCGCGCACCATGTGGGTGCCCAGGAAATAATCTGCGAGGTTTTCATAAAATTCCCAGAAGACCGCCGTTGTCCCTGTGCAGGTGAAGGCGAAGAGGATGCGGATCGGGAGCGGGATATCCCCCACGATCCTTTGCGAATTGCGGATGAGGGAACGATAAAAATACGTGATCGTCACGCCGCCCATAAAATGCGTGGGAACATCCAGGATGGGATACAAGTCATAGAGACGGAACGCCAGCCCAAATAAATAAAAACCAAACACGCTCAACGGCGCCCACGCGGACTCTTTTAGTGTTGCGATGATCCAGTTTAAGATTTTGTTTTGCATTGACGACCTCAATGGTTGTTTTGGTTGTCATTTCGAGGCTATGCAAGCGGCTGACGTTGTGCCCGTAGGGTAGAAATCCTTTTCCCCAATGAGCAAGATTTCTCGCTCCGCTCGAAAGACAGGACATTGGGCTGGCTTACAAACCGATGTATTTTATCCTTGAAAAGCCGCTCTGTCATACGGACCCTCATTCCCTCTTCGCTTCGGATATAATCCCCCCGCCTATATGAAAATCCTCACCGTCCTCACCTACTACCGCCCGCACACGTCGGGACTCACCATCTATGCCGAACGCCTGGCGCGCGCCTTCGCCCAACGCGGACACCAGGTCACTGTGATGACCACGCAATACGACCCGTCCCTGCCGCGCGAAGAGGCGATGGACGGCGTAAAGGTCATCCGCATCCCGGTCGCGGCGCGCGTCAGCAAAGGCGTGCTTGCCCCCACGTTCGGTTTCGTCGCGACCAAACTCGTCCTTCAGCACGATGTCATTCAACTGCACCTGCCTCAATTCGATGCGCCCGGCGTCGCCCTGCGCGGACGTCTCTTCGGCAAGCCAGCCGTCCTCACCTATCACTGCGACCTGCAACTCCCATCCGGTCTCTTCAACCGCTTTGTCAACATGGTGGTGGATTTCCAAAACAACCTGGCGGGGATGCTCGCGAATCACATCGTGACCTATACACAGGACTACGCGGATAATTCTCCCTACCTCTCGCGCTACGCCTCCAAACTGACCCCGATCCTGCCTCCCGTCGAGCTGCCGAGTCCACTCCCCGGCGCGGTGGAGGCGTTCGCAAAGGAACATCACGTCAAGGAGCGGCGTCCCGTCATTGGCATGGTGACGCGCTTCGCTTCTGAAAAAGGCGTGGAAGTCCTGCTGGATGCTTTGCCAACGATCTTGAAGAAATATCCGAACGCACAAGTCTTATACGCTGGTCAACATAAGAATGTAATGGGCGAAGAAGCCTACTTTGACCGTTTGTATCCGAAGATCCGTGAATATGAGCAGTCAGGTCATTGGACATTTCTTGGCAATCTCACTCCTCTTCAACTTTCAGCGGTGTACCCCAACCTGGACGTGTTGACCGTCCCCTCGCTCAACTCAACAGAGGCGTTCGGTCTCGTCCAGATCGAAGCGATGATGAACGGCGTGCCGTGCGTCGCCTCCGCATTGCCGGGGGTACGACAGCCTGTGACAATGCACGGGATGGGACGCGTCGCCCAAATTGGAGATTCAGCCAGTTTGGCGGAATCCATTCTCGAGGTCCTGAATGAACCGCAGAAGTTCCAAGGCGACATCGAAGCGATCAGGAAAGCCTACAACCCCGATTCCATCGCCCAGGAATATGAGAAATTGTTTGCAAAACTTATGGGATGACTTCGAAGCCTTGATCGGAAAAATGACTGTCAAAAGCAAAAGCCGTTTCGACGTTGTGTCTCCTCATGGTATCGAAACTGGCATTGTCCACAAGACTGATCTGGCGGCGATTTGTTTTGATCACGGCTTTCACGATGGCATTGTGAAGTTCTTCGTCCATCCATTCGACTTCGATGAAAGGGATGATGTCATTGTGTAAAATGGATACAGCCTCCAGCCCGATGCGGCGTTGAATCAAGGCAATGCCTTCCACGAGGACATAGTTATTGCAAATCAGGTCCTGTTCCTCTTCGATCAACCGTTGCCAGGTTTGCATGGCTCGTTCATGATCGGGATCATCCCCGTTCACCAATGCAAGAAGGGCAGAGGTATCCACGTAGATCATGATGCGTAGATCTCCTCGAGATATTTATCGTGGTTGACTGCCAGGTCTTTTTTGCCTTCGATGTCTCGAAACTTTGCTTTCCTGATCTTTTCAAGACCTGCCAGCGCGCGTCGTTTCTTTTTCAATCTTTCAGGATCTATTGCGGAAGAGGTCACATAAGCCGCCACGCTCTCGCGCACCAGTTTGGCAACGGGCATTTTGCGGGCTTTTGCCAGCGCCTTCAAAGCCCGAACCTGCTCCTCGGTCAATTGAATCATCATCCGAACCATAAAAACCTCAATTCTGCTATCACTTTTTTGAAAGTGCTATCATTATATCAACAAACAGGAAACCTCCGCAAAAAGAACATGACCAATCGTCAATCGAAAATCGTAAATCGCAAACCTGCACTGAGCGAGGTCGAAGTGTCAAAAGATTTTCTCTTCCTCCACCTCCGCGATCTTCCCTACTTCCGCGCCTTCCTGCGGGCGGTGGAGAGTTCGTATTATCAGGATTTGCCCCTGCCCGCCCCTGTCCTCGACGTGGGCTGCGGCGACGGTCACTTTGCCTCGCTGACCTTCGACCACAAAATTGACGTGGGACTCGACCCCTGGCATGCGCCCATCCACGAGGCGAAGCGTTTCGGCGCGTACAAATTCCTCGTCGAAGCAGACGGTTCACGCGCCCCGTTCCCTGACTCGTACTTTTCGAGCGGATTCAGCAACTCGGTCCTCGAACACATCCCTCACATTGACGACGTATTGAAGGAAACCGCGCGCGTATTGAAGAAAGATGCGCCGTTCTATTTCTGTGTGCCGAACACGAGATATTTGAGCGAACTTTCGCTCGCACGCGTATTGGGCAAAGGTTACACCGAATGGTTCCGAAAAATCTCACGAGTGCATCATGCCGACGAACCCGATGTCTGGAAGGAGCGCCTGGAACGCGCCGGTTTCGAACTTGTCCGCTGGTGGCATTACTTTTCGCCCGCTTCGATGCGCGTGTTAGAATGGGGACATTATTTCGGCGTTCCATCCGTGTTCGCGCGCGTCCTGACAGGCAAATGGATTCTTTCGCGGACGAGATGGAATTTGTTTTTTACGAGGAAATATGTGGAACGATACGCTTCGCCCGAGCCGATTGAGAACGGAACGTTCACGTTTTATATTGCACGCAAACGACGATAGACCGTTGACCATAGACCATACTTTGCTGGTCATTGTCCATCGTCCATTGTCCGTGGTCTGAAAATGTCCTTCGACGAAAACTATTTCTCCTCCCACACCTACGCCAACATCACCTTCGCCAAATACAGCATGTATTGGTGGTCGAATCGATTCTATGCCACGCTTGCGCGCAGATACGGCAGACGCGGCGCGCGCCTGCTCGAGGTGGGATCAGGCATGGGACATTTAACGGGACAACTCGAAGACACGTTCGAGACGTTCGGTTGTGATATCAACCATTGGGCGGTCAAGCAATCCAAATCCGTTGTGAATAAATCGTCCCTGCAAACCGCCAGCGCGCAGGAATTACCGTTTACCAATCACTCATTTAATATCGTTATCATCAAGCACATTGTGGAACACCTCCCTGACCCGCAAAAAGCGATCCAGGAGATCGCACGTGTGACCGAACCGGGCGGCACGCTCATCCTCGCCACACCCAACCTCGATTCTCTGCTCAAGCCGTGGAAAGGCGACAAGTGGATCGGCTACCAGGATCCGACACATATCTCCCTCAAACGCCCCGCCGAATGGCTGGATATAATCCGTAGTGCGGGCTTCAGTCCACTAAAAGTTTTTTCGGACGGCTTTTGGGACGTGCCGTACATCCGCTTTGTGCCAAGCCAGATGCAGAAATTATTCTTCGGCTCGCTCGGCGGCTTTCAAGCCATTACCGGCTTTGTCTTCCTTCCCATGCGCTGGGGGGAAAGCATCATCGTGATCGCGAAGAAGAAATAAATGACCGACAACCAATACCAAAATCGCCCTCCCTTCGACGAGCCCAGCGTCCTCGATTACGTCAAATCCCTGTTTCGATTCGGCGGCGAACGGATTCCACTGCCCAAATTCGAGGAGCGATCAGCAACCAGCGATCAGCAATTAGCCATCAGCCAGCAAATCGAAGAGACTCAACCATCCGATATTCATCCTTCACCCTTCATCCTTCATCCTTTCCCCTGGCGCTCCCTCCTCGCCCTCGTCTTCGCATTGATCGGACAAAAGGCTTTCGAGCCGCCTCCCACCGCCTCGCCGCTTGGGTTCGCGTTCTATATCGCGGCATTTTCCATGCTGGGATGGGCGGTCTATCGCGGCGAATGGAATCTCGAATCGCTCAAACCGACATCGGAGGAGAACGATCCGCTCACCTACCGCCGCGTTGCCCTGTTCGTCAGTATCGCGCTTGCAATTTGGTCGTTTACGATTTTCAAAGATAACCTCTTCACAGCGACCAATGTCATTGTTTGGTGTTTTGCAGTTGCCCTGTTCGTCTGGGCTTTCTGGCTCGATGGCGCGAAAAGGCTCACAGGCATCGCAAACTTCTTCAAACGCGACTCGTGGACGATCACCTTCTCGCGCTGGTCTTTACTCCTCGTCGCCGCGACCGCGCTCGTTTTCTTCTTCCGCTTCCATCAAACCGGAAGCGTCCCGCCGGAGCCGTTCAGCGATCACGCTGAAAAGATCTTCGACGTGTACGACATCACACAGGGACAAACACGCATCTTCTTCCCGCGCAACACCGGGCGTGAAGCCTTTCAGATGTATTGGACGCTCCTCATCGCGGACGTTTTCGGCACGGGGCTTTCCTATCTCAGCCTGAAACTCGGCACAGCCATCCTCGGCTTTTTGACCCTTCCCTTCGTTTATCTTCTTGGAAAAGAGATTGGCGGAAATCGCGTCGGACTCCTCGCCTTCATCCTGACGGGGATCGGCTACTGGCCCAACGTCATCAGCCGCGTGGGACTGCGCTTCCCGTTGTATCCGCTCTTCGCCGCGCCCACGCTCTTTTTCTTAATCCGCGGCTTGCGGACTCGGAACCGGAACGATTTCCTACTCTCCGGTCTCTTTCTCGGACTCGGTTTGCACGGGTACAGCCCCATGCGAATCGTGCCTGTTGTCGTCATCGTTGCCTTCCTGTTGTACTGGCTTCATGGACAATCCAAAGGCGCGCGCAGGGATTTACTTATCTGGCTGACATTACTCGGATTGACGGCATTGGTTGTGTTCCTGCCGTTGTTGCGCTACTGGGTCGAACATCCAACAGAGTTCGGTTTCCGCGCCTTCTCGCGCCTGAGCGGAACGGAGCAGGCGCTGCCGGGTCCTGCCTACGAAATCTTCTTTTCGAACGTCTGGAACGCGCTGAAGATGTTCAACTTCGACGACGGCGAGATCTGGGTGCATTCCGTCACGCACCGCCCCGCGCTGGACGTGGTCTCTGCGGCGTTGTTCGCGTTGGGCATTGTGCTGGTCCTTATTCGTTACGCGCGCGAACGTCACTGGCTGGATCTGTTCCTTTTGGTATCCATTCCATTGTTGCAATTGCCGTCGTCGCTTTCGCTGGCGTTCCCCGGCGAGAACCCTGCGTTGAACCGCGCGGGAGCCGCGTACATCCCCGCGTTCGTTATCGGGGCAATGGCGCTCGATGGTCTCCTCACCAGCCTCCGGGGCGGTCGGATGCGGAACGTTCTGATGTGGGGAAGCGCGGGACTCCTATTGTTCGTCTCCGCATCCCAGAACTATGACCTGGTCTTCGAGCAATATGCAAGTTCGTTCGAGCAGGGATCGTGGAACACGTCCGACATGGGAAAGGTCGTCCGGGAGTTCGAGCAGACGTATGGCAGGACGGACACGGTCTGGATCGTGCCGTATCCGCATTGGGTGGATACGCGTCTGCCGGCGGTGTGGGCGGGCGTCCCGAACCGCGACATGGCGATGTGGCGGGATAATCTCGCTTCCACGTTAGAATTGACCGGACCGAAGTTGTTCATGGTGCGCGCCAATTTGGAACAACAGGAGTTCAACGACACGGAAACGCTGGATGCGTTGAAATCGTTGTATCCCAACGGGCAGTTACGCCTGTTCGACTCGGATGTGCCGGGTCACGATTTTTGGATTTATTTTGTGCCGCAACAATAACGTCATTGCGAGGAAGCCCGCAGGGCTGACGAAGCAATCTCCTCTTCCGAGAGGAGATTGCTTCGGGATTTCGACGCTGTCGCGTCTCGACCTTCGCAATGACGGGAAAGATTTATGAATCGCGAAAAACATTCCTGGATTTACGATCTTCTCTTCCTGCTGGTCTTTGTGCTGGCAGGTTGGTTGCGCTTGACGGGCGTGGACTGGGGCGAGGGACAGCACCAGCACCCGGACGAAAACTTCCTGACAGGCGTGTTGGGTAGTCTGCGCGCACAGGTTTGCAGAGACGAAAGCATCCCCGTGGATGCCTGCCCCGAAGATCAGAAACGCTGGCTCACCCCCGCCGAATACTTCGATAGCGAGACCTCCCCCCTCAATCCCTACAATCGCGGTTACAACTTCTTCGTTTACGGAAACCTGCCGATGACCATCGTCCGCATCGCGGCGGACGCGACCGGTCAATTCGACGTAAAAATATTGGGGCGGCAGTTCTCCGCGCTGGCAGATCTGTTCACCATCTTTTTCCTCTACCTGCTCGTCTCGCGCATGTACGGACGCAAAGTGGGCGTACTTGCCTCGCTCTTCTCCGCATTGACCGTCATGCAGATCCAGCAATCCCATTTCTTCACGACAGACCTGTTCGTCAACGCGTTCGCCTTCCTCGCCATCTACTTCGCGGTCGAAATTCTCAATCGTCACCTTCCGCCTTCCACGTTCCACTCCCCTCTTTCCACTTTCCACCTTCTACTCTCCAACCCTCTCTTCCTCCTCAGCCTCGGCTTCGGCTTCGCCTTCGGCATGGCAATGGCTTCGAAGGTCAACATCTACCCGTTAGCCCTTCTACTGCCCGGCGCGTTCGCCATCCGCTATTTGACCGTGGACCGTGGACTGTTGACCGAAGAGTCGAATGAATACGCTGCCCACCGCCCACTGACCACTGATTACTGGTTACTGATTACTATTTGTTTAATCGCCGGTGGACTCGCCGCCCTCCTCTCCTTCCGCATTTTCCAACCCTACGCCTTCGACGGTCTCCTTCCCAGCCAGGAATGGATCGCCGACATTCAGGAACAACGCATCCAGGCAAAGGGCGATGCCGACCTGCCGTGGAATCTCCAGTGGGCGCGGCGTTCACATTTGTATTCGTTCATCAACCTGACCACATGGGGGCTTGGACTTCCGCTCGGCATCCTCGCATGGATCGGTTTCCTCTACATGGGCTGGCGCATTATTATCAAAGGCGAATGGCGTCACGCCCTGCTCTGGGGCTGGACGGCGGCATACTTCATCTGGCAGTCGCTCCAGTTTAACCCGACCATGCGCTACCAACTGCCCATCTACCCACTGCTCGCAATGATGGCGTCGTGGGTTGTCTTCGAACGATTACCCATTACAAATTACAAAATTCGCAACACGGTAAACATTACCCGCTCCGTACTTGCCCTCGTTGTCATCCTCCTCACCACCGCCTGGGCATTCGCCTTCCAAAGCATCTACCTGCGCGACGAACCGCGCATCGCCGCCTCGCGCTGGATCTTCCAAAATGTCCCCGGCCCCATCAATGTGGGATACCAGACAAACAATTCCTCGTACAACCAGCCGCTTCCCTTCCCCACCGGCGGATTCATCCAGGCGGGGATTCCCTACGACACGACCTTCGTCGCGAACACGGATGGATGGATCGACTCGGTTTCGTTCGCGCACGCATCGAACACCCTCGCTTCGCCCTCGACCGTCAGCCTGATCCTGTTCGATGCGCCTGATCCAACTCCCGAGCGGATCCTCGCCACCGCCACACTGACAGCGGACCTGCCGCCCGGCAAAGACCTGCGCGGCGAAGAAGTTACGCTCAAGTTGGACAAAGCCGTCCCCGTCGTGAAAGGACAGCAGTTCTTCCTGCGCTTCGAACTCGACGCAGGCAAACTGGTCATCAACGGCGCCGCCGTTGTCAACGAAACGGACTACGATTACGGCCTGCCCTTCCGCATTGACGGCTACGACGCCTTCGGCGGCATCTACCGCGGCGACCTCAATCTGCAAGTCTATTGGGACGATAACGAAGACAAACTCGAACGCTTTGTAACCACTCTCAACGAAGCGGATTTCATCTTCATCCCCACCAACCACCAATACGCGCAGATCACGCGCCTGCCCGAGCGTTACCCATTGACCACCATGTACTACCGCGAACTGATGGGTTGTCCCATCGGCGCGGACATCATCTCGTGCTACCACGAGGCGCAACCCGGAGATTACGAAGGCAGGCTTGGCTTTGACCTCGTGGCGGTCTTCGAAACCTTCCCCAAACTCGACCTGCCTCTCATTGGCGAGATCGAGATCAACGACCAGTACGCCGAAGAAGCCTTCACCTTTTACGACCACCCGAAGGTCTTCATCTTCCAAAAGAACGCAGACTTCGACGCGGACCAGGTCCGCGCCACGCTCAACACCGTGGACTTGAGCAAGGTTGTCCGCCTCACGCCGCGCCAGTTCAGCGACTACTCCAGCCTGCTCCTCCCCGCAGACAGACTCGCCAGTCAACGCGCAGGCGGCACCTGGTCAGACCTGTTCGACTATGAATGGCTCCAGAATAAATACCCTATCCTCGGGCTAATCGTCTGGTATCTATTCATCTTCGTTCTGGGCTTGGCTGTCTACCCGATCATTCGTATTGCCATGCCGGGACTGGCTGATAGAGGTTATCCCCTCAGCCGCGCGCTGGGTTTGGTCATCTTTGCTTACGTCTCATGGCTGGCTGGCTCGGTTGGGATTCCCTACACGCGCACGACCATTGCGATTGTATTCGGCGTAATCTTTGTCGCTGGTGTGGTGATCGGTCATTTTCAGCGCGACGAATTGATCGCAGAATTCAAGACAAGATACAAATACTTCCTGATGATCGAAGGCTTGTTCCTTGCCTTCTTCGTCATTGACCTGCTCATCCGCCTCGGCAACCCGGACATGTGGCATCCCGCCAAAGGCGGCGAGCGTCCCATGGATTTTTCCTACTTCAACGCCGTCATCAAAAGCACCTCCTTCCCGCCATATGATCCGTGGTTCGCAGGCGGATACATCAACTACTACTACTACGGTTTCGTAATCGTCGGCACGCCCGTCAAACTGCTCGGCATCGTCCCGTCCATTGCCTACAACTTTATTCTGCCAACCTTGTTTGCAATTGTTGGTGTGTCGGCGTTTTCCATCGGGTGGAACTTGGTCGAAAGTCGCAGGTCGAAAGTCAACAATGAACGACCTTCGACCTTTGACCTTCGGCTTGTTGCCGGTCTCTCCGCCTCCTTCCTCACCATCCTGCTCGGCAACCTCGGCACCATCCAACTCATCTACCAGAAGATGCAGCAACTCGGCGCGGCAGGCGCGTTCAGTTGGGACGCGAACCTGACTCAACGCCTGACTTGGGCATGGGATGGGCTTCTGATGACCTTCAAAGGCATCCCGCTTCCCATCGGACCCGGTGACTGGTACTGGAACCCAAGCCGCGTCGTCCCGCCCGGACCGGATAACTCCATCACCGAATTCCCGCTCTTCACCTTCCTCTACAGCGACCTGCACGCGCACATGATCGTTATGCCGGTCGCATTGCTCGCACTCAGTTGGGCGCTGTCAGTGTTGGCGGCGCGCGCGAGGTGGAAGAATCAGGTATCGGCGGGGTTGGGACTCGTGATCGGCGGTCTGATCGTCGGCGCGGCGTATCCTACAAATTTATCCGACTCGTACACGTATCTCTTAATCGGTGTCATCGCACTGGGATATTCCATTCTGCGGTATTCCAATTTGGAACTCCCCAAACGGGTTGCACTGACTGTTGCCGCCGTCGCCGCGTTCTATCTGCTGTCGCGTTTCTTGTACGAGCCGTATCGCACCTGGTACAGCCAGGCATACAGCGCGCTGGAACCGTGGAAGGGACCGTTCACGCCGTTCGCTTCGTACCTCACGATGTGGGGCGTGTTCCTGTTCATTGTGGTTTCGTGGATGTCCTGGGAAACGCGCGAATGGATGCGTCTCACGCCGTTATCGGCGCTGAAGAGACTCAAGCCGTATCAATTGTTGATCGAAGGCGCGCTGGTCGCGCTCGCGATCGCCATCCTTGCGCTTCAATTCCACGGCACGAGCGTCGGGTGGATCGCTGTCCCGCTCGCGGCATGGGCGGGGGCGCTGCTGTTGAACCCGCGCCTGGGCGATGAAAAACGATTCGTGTTGTTCCTGATCGGCACGGCATTGTTCATTACGATCATTGTCGAGGTGGTCGTTGTGCGCGGCGACATCGGGCGGCAGAATACGATTTTCAAATTCTATTTGCAGGCGTGGCTCATGCTTGCCGCCAGCGCGGGCGCCGCGCTGGCATGGACCCTGCCCGCCTTTTTCAAGTGGCTTCCCGGCTGGCGCGTCTTCTGGCAGACGACGATGATCCTGTTGATCTCCGGCGCGGCGCTGTTCACCGTCACAGGCACGTCCGGCAAGATCCGCGACCGCTGGATACTGGAAGCGCCGCGCACCCTCGACTCGATGACCTTCATGAAGTACGCGCATTACGACGACTTCGGTCAACTTCTCGACCTGAGCGAGGACTATAACGCCATCCGCTGGATGCAAGATAACGTGCAGGGATCGCCGGTCATCGTCGAAGCCAATTGCGTCGAATACCACTGGTGCACGCGCTTCACCATTTACACCGGTCTGCCCGGCGTGGTCGGCTGGAACTGGCATCAGCGCCAGCAGCGCGTCTTCACCTCCACCCAGGTTCAGGAGCGCGTGAACGAAGTCGGCGATTTCTACAACAACGCGGAAATCGAATTTGCCAGCGACTTCCTCGAAAAATACGACGTGAAATACATCGTCGTCGGTCAACTCGAACGCGCCGCGTATTCGCCCGAAGGCATCGCCAAATTCCGTCATTACGACGGCAAGTATTGGCGCGCGGTGTATCACGATGGACAAACGGTCATTTACGAAGTAATGCCGTGATTACATGTTGCGCGGCGCGCATGACGGAACACGCAACGCCTACCCAGGAGTCATTATGATCTTCCACATTACAACCCGAACGGCTTGGAATGAAGCCCGGAAAAAAGGCGAATATACTGCCGAAAGTTTGCAAACCGAAGGCTTCATTCATTGTTCGACTCTCACACAGGTACTGCCCGTCGCCGAGAAATTCTACAAGGGACAAAGCGAACTCGTCCTGCTCGTGATCGAACCGGCGCGTCTCTCCTCGGACTTGAAGTGGGAAGCCCCCTCCGGCGGGGCCCCACCTCCCGGCGTCCCCGAAGGCGACCTCTTCCCGCACGTGCATGGTCCCATCAACCTGGACGCGGTTGTGAACGTGTTCGATTTCGTATTCGACTCAACCGGCGCGTTCCAAATGCCGGACCTTTAATTGCTCTGTTGCAAGGATGTGTTTTGAAGCGTACTGGGCGTTCTCTAACGCCCGAAGTTGCGCTAGAGAGCGCAAAATACGCAAGATTTTTGAATGATTGAGACAGAGCAACCTTTAATCCTTCAATCTGAAATCATAAATCTGAAATCGTAAATCGAATGTCCTCCTTCCTCTCCTGGTACATCCTCATCACTTTTCTTGGCTGGCTGACTTTTCCGCTGGCGTACCGTCTCTTCCCCGCGCTGGCGGATCGCGGCTATACCCTTTCGCGCGCTTTCGGTCTGCTGGTCTGGGGATACGTCTTCTGGCTGTCCGCCTCGTTCGGCATCGCGCAGAACGACACGGGCGGATTGTTGTTGGGGCTGGTTGTCCTGGGCGGGCTGAGCGCATGGGCAATCGGAAATCGGAAATTGGAAATTGCAAATTGGGTTGGCGAGAATCGCCGCCTCATCTTCACCACCGAACTCCTCTTCCTCCTCGCCTTCGGATTCATGGCAATCTTCCGTTCGGCGAACCCGGAGATTTTCGGCACTGAAAAACCGATGGAATTGATGTTCATCAACGGCATCATGAACTCGCCCATGTTCCCGCCGCGTGACCTGTGGCTTTCGGGATATTCGATCTCGTATTACCACTTCGGCTACGTGATGACCGCCATGCTGGCGAAATTCACCGGTGTTCCCGCCACTATGGCATTCAATCTGATGCTTGCATTGATCTTTGGTCTGGCTGCGGTCGGCGCGTATGGGGTTCTGTATCACCTGCTTACATTAAGTCGAAAGTCGAAAGTCGAAGGTCAATCTGAAATCGTACATTCCCTTCTTGCCCCCCTCTTCCTCCTCCTCATCTCCAACGTCGAAGGTTTCCTCGAAGTCCTTCACAGGCGAGGGCTATTCTGGCGGGACGGTTCGAACTTCTGGACGTGGCTCGACATGAAGGAATTGAGCCAGGCGCCCGCGCAGCCGCTGGGATGGCTTCCCGACCGCTTCTGGTGGTGGTGGCGCGCTTCGCGCGTGGTGCAGGATTACGACCTGCTGGGGAATCCGCTCGAGGCGATTGACGAATTCCCGGCGTTTTCGTTTCTGCTCGGCGATTTGCATCCACACGTGCTGGCGATTCCGTTCTTTTTGCTGGCAATCGCCATCGCGTTGAATTTATTCCTCGGCGGTTTTCGCGGGCGGATCAACCTGCGCGTCGGCGAACTGCGCGTCGGCAAAACGGGATTCTTCCTTGCGGCGTTCATGCTGGGAGGCATGGCGTTCCTCAACATGTGGGATATCCTGCCGGTCGCGGCGCTGATCGTTTTCAGTTACGCGCTGGCTCGGGTCCACGAAGCAGGCTGGGGCTGGGAAAGAATCGAGGATATCCTGCTGTTCGGCGTCCCGGTCCTCGTCACAGCCTATATCCTTTATCTGCCGTTCTTCATCGGGTTCGATTCACAGGCGGGCGGCATTGTCCCGAATTTCATGTACGTCACGCGCGGCGCGCATTTGTGGGTGATGTGGGGCGCGCTGTTCGTCCCGATCTTCGCGTGGCTGATCCATCTGTGGCGCGCGGGAACGCCAGCGCGCTGGAGCAGGGGGGGTGCGATTTCGCTCGGCATCGTGATTCTGCTTTTCACAGCGATGCTGGCGCTCGGTTTAGCCGCCTACCGGCTGCGCCCGGAAATCGTCCAGCCCCTTCTGGATTCGCAGCAGCGCGATGCAGGCGCGTTTCTTGCAGACAGTTTCGCGCGCCGCTTCGACCACATCGGAAGTCTGCTCACCCTGCTGGCGTTGTTGATCCCAACCCTCTCATTTTTATTCTCGAACGGCAAACGTCCCGCTGACGAATCCACTTCCCACTCCCCGCTGCCCACTTTCCATCATCCGCTTTCCACCATCCACTCCCCACCGTCCACTTTTGTCCTTCTGCTCATCGCCCTTGGCGTCCTGCTCATCCTCGGTCCCGATTTCCTTTACCTTCGGGATAATTTTGGGTACCGCATCAATACCATCTTCAAGTTCTACTATCAGGCTTGGATCCTGTTGAGCCTCGCCGCCGCCTACGGGACGGCCGTCCTGCTTCGCCGTTTGCGCGGCTCGGCAAATGGCATTTTCAGCGTCATCTTTGTAATTGTTCTGATCGTCGGCTTGACGTATCCCGCGCTTGCCTTCCCCAACAAGGCGAATAACTTCAAACCGCCGTTCGGCTTCACCCTCGATGACTTCGACCGCATCCAACGCGAAAACCCCGACGAAGCCGCCGCCATCCTCTGGCTAAGGTCCGCGCCGGATGGTGTCATTGCAGAAGCGACCGGCAACCCCTATTCCAGTTATGGACGTATTTCGATCTACACGGGCTTGCCCACCATCCTGGGCTGGGGCAATCACGAAGGCCAATGGCGCGGTTCGGATTTCCAGGGCATCCTTGCCCAGCGCAGGGATGACGTCGAAACCCTGTACGCCGCGCCCGATTGGCAGACCACACAATCCATCCTCGAGCGTTACAAAGTCCGCTACGTGATTGTGGGATATTTGGAGCGCGCCTCCTATCGCGTCAATGAAGAGAAGTTCAACAACTTCCTCAAACCCGTCTTCAAGCAGGGCAATGTCACGATCTACGAGGCGCCATAGCCAACCCGTCATTGCGGGCGGCAGCGGAACAATCCCCAACATGGTGACGAAGATTGCTTCGGGTTGGGTCTCGATACGGGCGAAAAAAACCGCTTGCCCTACTCGACCGCCAGCCCTCGCAATGACGGAGCAATAACAGGTAAAATACCCCCATGAACTCCCTCCGACACAAAAACGAAGGCTGGCTGTACTGGCTGGCTTTCCTGGTCGCCCTCGGATTCCGCCTCACCCAACTCGGGGCAACTCCCCTTACCGACTCAGAATCACAATTTGCACTACAAGCCCTTCGCATTGCGCGGGGCGAAGACCCCCTTCTCGGACCGCAGCCCGCCTACATTCTCTTCACCAGCCTCCTCTTCCTCGTCACCGAAGCCGCGAACTTCACGGCGCGCTTCATCCCTGCCATTGTGGGGAGCGCGCTCGTTTTCGCCCCATACTACTTCCGCGACAGACTTAAAACGCTCCCGGCGTTGATCCTTGCCTTCCTCCTCGCGGTTGATCCCGGTCTCGTCGCCCTCTCGCGTCAGTCTAGCGGGACGATCCTTGCGCTGACCTTCCTCTTCTTCGCCTGGGGGACGTGGCGGAACGGGCGCGCCGTCCCCGCCGGAATCTTCGCCGCCCTTGCGCTTCTCTCCGGACCTTCGGTCTGGGCCGGCCTCCTGACGCTTGGACTCACCTTCCTCTTTTTTCGCGGAACGATCAAACCTACAGCGCAAAACACGCTCCACACTCCACGCAACGCGCTGATCGCTCTTGCCTCCACCCTCCTCCTTGCCGGCACCCTCTTCTTCACCGCCCCGAACGGACTCAGCGCGTTATTCAACTCGATTCCCGCCTATCTTCGAGGCTGGACCTCCGCCTCCGCCTTCAGCCCGGGACGCGTGCTGTTCGCCTTCCTCGCGTATGAAACGCTGGGCGTCTTCCTCGCGATCCTCGCATTGATCCGCGGCTTCCGCCTGAAAAGCGGACGCTATATCAAACTGGCTATCTGGCTGGGACTTTCCTTGCTACTCGCCATCTTCTACCGCCAAACGACCGAACTGGCATGGGCGATCATTCCCCTGCTCGTTCTCGCCGCGCGGGAACTTTCGCGCGCTTTCGAGATTCATCCCGATGAACGCGTGGAGGTCGGCGTGGTGACCGGCGCGATCCTGATCCTGCTCGTTTATATCTGGTTCAACATCGCCAACATCGGACTCAACCCCTACGACCAGTTCTCCCCCGCCGTCCTGCCGTTCCTGGGAAGAGTGATCGAAATGCCGTTCGGTCCGCGCTATGCCATCCTGTTCGGCGCGACGCTTATCCTCGCGCTTTGCGTCGGTCTCGTTGCATTCGGCTGGTCGCTGCGTACGGCGCGGCTTGGAACGACATGGTCGTTCACCTTGTTCCTCGGCATCTACACGCTTGCCGCCGCCTGGGGCGTGAGCGGACAGCGCACCCCGAACGGCGTGGAATTATGGAAGCCGGACCAATCACCCCTGCACGCAGACCTGCTCATATCATCGGTGAATGACATCTCCCTGTTCAGCCGCGGACACATCGAGGCGCAGCCCGTGACCGTGATGGGCGTCAATTCGCCAGCCCTCGAATGGGCGCTGCGGAACCGCGACGTAAAGGTCGTCAACGTCCTTAATCCGCTGGATGCGCCGCCCATCGTCGTCACATCGTTGATGAACGAGTTGGGTCTGCCCTCCGCCTATCGCGGGCAGGATTTCACCTGGAGACAGCCTCCAGCGTGGAACACGATCCAAACGCCGGACTGGTTTCGCTGGCTGGTCTATCGCCAGTTGCCGCGCGAAACCGAGACGATCGTCCTCTGGGCGCGCGACGATTTATTCCCCGACGCGCGCGAGGACGCAGGACAGCCTTGATGTTATCGCCCGCCTGTCATTTCGACGAGCGCGGCGAGGAAAAATCTGATCTTCGCCAGGAAAAGATTTCTCGTGGCGCGATACGCCACTCGAAATGACAATTTCAAGGTTTCTGATACACTCTTGAAGCATTGGGCGGGGACCCCGCCCCTATGGGATAATTGGAAAAATAAATGACAAACAAACATCCTCCCTCCATCATCGCCATTGACGGTCCCGCCGCGTCGGGCAAGTCCACGCTTGGTTTGAAACTCGCCAAAGCGCTCGATTATCTCTTTTTCGATACCGGCGTGATGTACCGCGCCGTTACGTGGATCGCGCTGGATCACGACATTGACGTGCATGACGAAGCGAAGGTCACGGCTCTGGCGGAGGCGACGCCCATTGATGTCGCGCCAGCCTCGAAGTCGGATGGACGCGTCTGCGACGTCCTGGTGGCGGGAAAGGATATCACGTGGGAGACGCGCCTCCCCATCGTGGACGCGAACGTGTCGGTCGTCTCCGCCCATCCCGGCGTGCGCGCCGCGTTGAGCAAACAACAGCGGCGCATCGGTCAGCGCGGGAAGGTCGTGATGGTGGGACGCGATATCGGGACGGTCATCCTGCCCGAGGCGGATCTGAAGATCTACCTCGACGCGACCGCTGCGGAACGCGCGAAACGCAGGTTCAACGAAATGATCGCGCGCGGCGCAAACGTGAACTACGAGGATGTGCTTGCGAAAGTGCTGGAACGCGACCGCATTGACTCGACCCGCCACGTGGCTCCGCTCAAGACGGCGGCGGACGCGGTGGTCATCAACTCGAACGATCTCGACGCGGAACAGGTCTTCGAAAAGGTGTTTGCGCTTTGCAAATGAACGGCGCGTATCGTGTTCCATTGAGGTTCAGGGTCAGCCGCCCGCTGCTGCGTGCGGCGTTTCGGGGGATTTTCCATATATTGGCAAACGTAAAGATCACAGGAAAAGAAAACCTCCCGCACAGCGGCCCATACCTGGCGGCGATGAACCACGTTTCGATCTACGACCCTCCGTTCGCGGCGGCGTTCTGGCCCCAACAACTGGAGATCATCGGCGCGTCGGACGTGTTCGACAAGCCCGGTCAGGGGCAGTTGTTGAAAATGTACGGCGTAATCCCCGTGCATCGCGGCGATTACGACCGCGCGTTGTTCGCGCGCATTATCGCCATTCTCAACGCCGGGTTCCCATTATTGATGGCTCCCGAGGGAGGACGTTCGCACGTGACGGCCATGCGGCGCGCCATGCCCGGCGTGGCATACATCGTTGAGCAGACGAAAGTTCCGGTCGTTCCGGCGGGGATCGTGGGAACCACCGAGGATTTCTGGCGGCGCGCCCGCCGCGTGGAGCGTCCCACGCTGGAGATGCGCATCGGCAAACCCATTACGCTCCCCGAGATCTCAGCCAAAGGAAAAGAGAAGCGCGAAGCGCGGCAGGCGAACGCGGATTTGGTGATGCGTCACCTTGCCGGGTTGTTGCCCGAGGAATATCGAGGCGTCTATGCACACTCAGCCATCCTCCCCGCCTAAACCCATCAGCGACTGGTGGAGACCGGAATTGGTCTCGCTGCCAAAACTAACCCTGCCCCGCAGGATATTCCGCGTCTTTGCGCGCCGGATGACGAAACTGCTCACGTTCGTTTTTCTGAAAACCGCCATCCGCGGGATGGAGAACTTCCCAACGCGCGGACCGGCGCTGGTCGTCATCAATCACCTCGGCGA
Organism: Anaerolineales bacterium; assembly: GCA_013360875.1. Classification (GTDB taxonomy): domain Bacteria; phylum Chloroflexota; class Anaerolineae; order Anaerolineales; family Villigracilaceae; genus Defluviilinea. The sequence goes on from JABWAU010000001.1 coordinate 62,916, forward strand.
CGCGGACGTGGTCTTGCTCGCGGCATCCGTTCCGGTCATGCTCGACGGAATGGGCAAGATCGAACTGAGCGAACACTGGCTGGTGGGACCTCTCTTCCGCGCCTATGGGATCATCTGGGTCCATCGCGGCAAACCGGACCGTAAGGCTGTGCGCGCCGTTCTCGAAGGTTTGTCGCAGGGACGGTTTCTCGCGCTCGCGCCGGAGGGGAGGCAATCCCTGACGGGCGAATTGGAGGAGGGGACGGAGGGCGCGGCGTTCTTCGCATTGAAGTCCGGCGCGCCAATCGTCCCTGTCGCGATGACCGGGACGGAGAACAGCAACGTCTACGGTCATATGCGGAGGCTCAAGCGCGCACCGGTCACGCTCACCGTGGGAAAACCGTTTTACTTGAAAGAGGAGGGAAACCATCGAAAGGCATTGCACGAAGGGACAAAACGGATCATGGAGTCATTGGCGGATTTGCTGCCGGAGGCGTACCGGGGAAAGTACAGGGAGGAATGAAGCGGGCAGGGAGGGGAAGAGCCGCGCGTCGGAGGTTGTCCGCGCGGTGAAAGAAGGACGCGCCCACTACCGCGTGACGCAACGCGGGAAACCTGGCGCGGCTCTCCCTGACTCAATCCAGCCGGATCGCCTCTTCGATATCCTTGCAATCGCCCCAGGTGAATGCGTCAATCCACCCCTCCAGCGTGAAGGTCGTCAGGGATACGGCATCTTCCTCCCTGAATTCGTACGTGTTCGCACCGACTTTAAATGATATTGATTCGCCGTTTTTGCCGATCGTCCTCATCGTTCCCGGTTCGAAAATAATGGTGTAGGTTTCCTCTTTCGAAAAGGATTGAACGCGGGAGCCGTCCTCCAATTTGTAATAACAATCTCCCGCGACCTGCTCTCCTTCGACCCTATAGGTGTGCTGACCGCAATTGGCGGCTTCCTCGGGAGTGAGCGCCGGGTCGTCACAGCCGGTAATCTCATTTGGGATCACAGGCGTTTGGGTGGCTTCGGTAACCTCTACGGTTGGGATGACTTCAACCCGGTTTATCGTATTACCCGTATCAATATCAACCCGATGGATCACGCAGTAATGACCGGCGTAGAATCCATAATTGACACCGGTGATCGCCAGATAACTCGCGTCAGTTTTATCAAGTTCGGTCAGCATCCTGGGATTTAGGTCTGGAGCAAGACGGCACCTGGTTATGACAAAATCAATCCAGACCTCGCCGTTTTCTTCAACTATCCTGGGATCGCCAGATTGTATGGCGCTGATGGGTATCATCGAATCTTCAAAAGGTTCTGCGCTGCGCAATTTGTAAGCGTCGGGCGATCCGCCGGGGGGAGTCCAGTCCTGTTCGGTGGGAACCCACGATGAAGACTGCCCATACCAGCCCGTACTGGGAGTGGCTGTAAGGGTGGGAATGGGGGTGGCGGTTGCGGTCATTGCGGAACTGCACGACGCCGTGAATACCAGCAATAATAAAAGCGCGACGTATTTCATTGTGGCAATCTCCATTGAAAGGTTTGGATATGGAAGTCCCAGAACGCCTATTTGGACAAACCTTGTGCATTATAAACGAACATGGCGGACGCAGAGTTCCGAGGTGCAATATTTCCGGCAATCCATGACACCCTTCGGGGTTGGCGTAAAACTTGCGAATTCCATAACCCTCCCACTCCTTCGGAGTTCATCCGTGCAACGCCAGTTGCAAGCGCGCCCGCGTTTATGTTCAAAAGCGCGGGCATCAAATTGGGGCTATAATTTCCTCCATGCAGTTCATCGCCTCGCTGTTGACCCATCTTCCATATCTCAATTCCATCCCGTTGGCGGGGTGGCTGATGTGGTTTGGGATGGCGGGTCTGCTGGGGGTGGCGCTGTATTCCTGGAGGAAATATCAAACCGAATGGAACGCTCGCGCGTGGAGTTTGCTCGGCGTTCTTTTTGTCGCCCAGGTCGTCGGGACGTTGTTCTTCGGCGTGGAGTTTTCCACCTCCGCGTTGCCGGCGCCGGGCTTGCCGGAGGAACCGCCCGGCTCGACGATGATGTTCTTTTCCGCCATCCCATGGACTCTGGCGGGCGGCTGGCTGGGACCGATCGCCGCCTCCGCGCTCGGCATGGTCGGCGGGTTGCTGCGCGGGGTGTGGGATACGCACAATCTGTTCACGGTTCTCGATCTCGGTTTGATGGGGGCTTTGTTCGCGGTCTTCGCGCGGCAGAAATACCGCACTCCGTTCTATCGTCTATTGCGCCAGCCCCTGGCGGGCGCGCTCATCCTGATCGTCCTGCACGTGATCGTGTTCATGTTCAGCGCGTTCTTCACCGCCTCCTCGCTCGCCTCGGTCACCGAACGGCTGGACTACGCCATCAGCAACGCCGGCGCGGCGGCGTTGACTTTCGGCGGCGAAATGTTCCTCGCGGGACTCGCGGCGCAGGCGGTCTCCATTGCCTTCCCCGCGCAGTGGGGCGGACCCGGCGCGCTGGAGCCTTCGCCCGCGGAGAAAAGCATCGAGACGCGTTTCATCTCCGGCACCGGTACGATCATTTCCATCCTGCTGGTCACGCTCCTGCTGGGAGACTGGATCATCGCCGGGCGCGCCGCCCGCAGCCTGCTGGAGGCACGCCTGGCAGGCGTGGCGCAAGTCGGCTCTCAGAGTGTGCCGTTCTTCCTCGAAGCGGGGCAGAATCTCGTGAGTCAGATCGCCTCCGATCCGCAATTGAACGAAGACCCGGCCGGCCTGTCCGAATTGCTCGGCAGGCAGATGCGCTCCGTCCCCTATTTCAATCAATTGATCCTGATTGATCTTCGATCCAATATCGTCCTTGCAAGTTACCCTGCCGGGGTTTCGTCCCAATTGACCGCCCAGGAGGAAACGGGGGTCATTCTCTCCGCGCAGGGCGTCCCGAATCAAATGTATTCCATCCCGCCTGAAGCGGACGGCGCGGCGCGCATTTCGTTCCTCGCAACCCTGCCCGGCGCGGGACGCGTCCTCATCGCCCGCACCGACCTGCAAACCAACCCCTACATGCGCTCGCTGGTCAACAGCCTGAACAGCCTGCGGGAATTGAACGGCGCGGGATTCCTCGTGGACGACCAGGGCGTCATCCTTTATCACCCTCAAGCCTCGCAGATCATGACCCAATATGCCGGAGGCAACGCCTCGCAAACCGGCTTGAGCGAGGAGACCGCCTCGAACGGCGTCCGGCAATTGGTCTATCGCCAGCCGGTGCCGGGGCATCCCTGGTTCATTGTGCTGACCGTCCCCGCGCAGGAGGCGCAGCAGATCGCCATTCAGATCGCGCTGCCCATCTCGGTTATGATCGTCGTGCTGGGGGTGTTCGCGCTGGTCTCGCTGCGGTTGAGCCTGCGCGCCGTCACCGGTTCGTTGCAGAGCCTCGCGGCGGAGGCGAAACACATCGCGGCCGGCAAACTGGATCGCTCCCTTCAGACCGACGGCGTGGACGAGGTCGGCGAACTACGCCGCGCCTTCGAGCAGATGCGCCTCAGTTTGCAGGGGCGCCTCGACGAACTGAACCGCCTGCTGGTCGTCAGCCAGGGCGTCGCCTCCACGCTTCAACTCGATCAGGCGCTGGAGGTCATCCTCAAAGCCGTCGTGGAAAGCGGCGCCAGCGCGGCGCGCATCGTCCTCGTGCGGGATATGATCCCCGGCCTGGTTGAGATTCCCTTCCGGTATTCGAGCGGACCTGAAAAGGACGCGTACATGCACCTGGACCAGCAGATCCTCGCGCTCACCGAAAAGCAGGAACGGCTCGTCATGGCGGTTCTTTCGCGGACCCGGGGCCTGGATCTCGACCCAAACCTGCCCCACCCCGAATCCCTGTCCGCGGTGGCGCTCCGACACGAGAACCGTTACTTCGGTGTGTTGTGGGCGGCGTATAAAAAGCAGAAGGTCTTTGGAGAATCCGACCTCCGCTTCATCGCCACGCTGGCGAGCCAGGCGGCTTTGGCGGTCGCCAACATCCGCCTGTTCCTTGCGGTGGACGCGGGCAGGCGTCAATTGGAGACCATCCTCAACTCCACACCGGATCCGGTGCTGGTCACAGACGCGTCCAACCGTCTCGTGCTGGTCAACCCGGCGGCGGGTCACCTCTTCAACGTGGTCATTCGCCGCGGCGAACGCCAGGATCTGCAACGCACGATCCCGATCAAGCCGCTGTACGACTTGCTCATGGCGACCTCCGAGGACGGCAGCACCTCCGAGATCAAAATGCCGAATGGCAGGACCTATCTCGCTACCGCCTCCGCCATGACCGCCGAAGACCGCACGGTGGGACGCGTGTGCATCCTGCGCGACGTGACGCAACTCAAGGAGATAGACTCTTTGAAGTCCGATTTCGTCTCCACCGTGAGCCACGACTTGCGCTCGCCGTTGACGCTGATGCGCGGCTACGCCACCATGCTCGAAATGGCGGGCGAATTGAACGACCAGCAGAAGAGTTACGTCAGGATGATCGTGCAGGGCGTGGAGAACATGTCGAAACTCGTCAGCAACCTGCTCGATCTGGGACGCATTGACTTCGGCGTCGGTTTGCAGGTGGAAAGCATCCCTGTGCTGGATATCATCGAACGCGTCACCGGCGCGTTGCAATTGCTCGCGCGGAACAAGGAGATCGCGCTGTCCGTCGAGATTCCGCGCGATATGCCTCACGCCGTGGAAGCCGACCAGGCGCTGTTGCACCAGGCGGTTTACAACCTCGTGGAGAACGCCATCAAGTACACGCCCAATGGCGGCGAAGTGACCCTCCACCTGCTGACCGCCCCGGACACCCTGACCTTTGCGATCCGGGATACCGGCATTGGCATCCAACCGGAGGATATGAAGCGCATGTTCGAGAAGTTCTACCGCGGCACCCACCGCGAAGCGCTCGCGCAACGCGGCACCGGGCTGGGCCTCGCCATCGTTAAATCCGTCGCGGAACGCCATCGCGGCAAGGTCTGGGTGGAAAGCGAACTGGGAAAGGGAAGCGTCTTCTATTTGCAGATCCCGCTTACGCAGCCGAAGGAAGCGACAGGAGAAATCGAATCCCGTTAAATTCAAATTGGCGTATAATACGGCATCCATGCCAGGGCGTGGAATCTTCCGTGAAAACATGATCGACCCTGAAGACAATCAAGATACGTCCCTCATTCACCGCACCACCGAATACAAACCCCCGCGCAACCTCAGTCATTATCTGATTGGACGTCCACTCCAAACCGCGGACGCGCCCCACCAGACCATCGGCAAAGCGGTCGGGCTGGCGGTCTTCGCCTCGGACGCGCTTTCGTCCACCGCGTACGCGACGCAGGAGATCCTTGTCATCCTCGCTGCGGCGGGGACGATCGCCTTCGGGTACGTTTTCCCCATCTCCATCGTCATCGTCGGCTTGCTGACGATCGTGGTTATTTCATACGAACAGATCATCCACGCCTATCCCGACGGCGGAGGCGCGTACATCGTCGCGTACGACAATCTCGGTCATTTCCCGGCGCTGGTCGCCGCTGCCGCGTTGCTGACGGATTACATCCTCACCGTTTCGGTTTCCATCTCCTCGGGCGTGGCGCAGATCGTTTCCGCCTACCCCACTCTGTTCCCCTACCGCGTGCTGATGTGCGTGGCTTTCGTCGCGCTGATAACGCTCATCAACCTGAGGGGCGTCCGGGAATCGGGCGCCGCGTTCGCCGTCCCAAGTTATTTCTTCATCGTCATCATGTTCATCACGCTTGGAACGGGTTTCTTCCGTGTGTTGACCGGGTCGCTGGGAACGTTGACGAACCCGCCGGAGATCGAACATTTCGGCGAGGCGGTTTCCGGGGTGACGGCGTTCCTGCTCCTGCACGCCTTTTCCAGCGGCACCGCCGCGTTGACCGGCGTGGAGGCGATCTCGAACGGCATCACCGCCTTCAAGGAACCGCGCAGCCGCAACGCGGGCATCACCCTCATCTGGATGGCGTTCATCCTCGGCATCCTCTTCATGGGCATCTCGTTCCTCGCCCGCGAGATCAAAGCCGTGCCGTCCGAAGTGGAAACGGTCATCTCGCAACTGGCGCGCACGGTTTTCGATGGGCAGGGGTTGTTCTACCTGTTCGTCATCATCGGCACGACGGTCATCCTGATCCTTGCCGCGAACACCGCATACGCGGGTTTCCCGCGTTTGAGCGCGGTGCTTGCCAAAGACGGGTTCATGCCGCGCCAGTTGACCTATCGCGGGAGCCGCCTGGTCTATTCGTATGGCATCGTGTCGCTCGGCGCGGCGGCATCCATTTTGATCGTCATCTTCCAGGCAAGCGTCTCGCGGTTGATCCCGCTCTATGCCATCGGCGTTTTTCTGTCCTTTACGCTCGCGCAGGCGGGCATGGCGCGCCGCTGGCGGCGCTCGGGTCAACTTAAGGACGAAGGCAAGACGTCCGTGTCCGCTCATACGTTGAAATACGACCGTAAATGGAGATTGAAGATGATCAGCAACGGCTTCGGCGCGCTCTGCACGTTCATTGTGATGTGCGTCTTTGCCGTGACGAAATTCCGCGACGGCGCGTGGATCGTCCTGATCCTCACGCCGGTCCTGATCGTCATCTTCCTGTGGATCCGCCGCCATTACACCGGACTGGCGAAACGCCTCTCACTGGAACATTACGGGGAACCGCCGCCCTACGACATTCGCCACCGCGTCATCGTCCCCATCAGCAACGTGCATCAGGGGACGCTCGCCGCGCTCCGTTATGCGCGCATGTTGTCGGATGACATCACAGCCGTCCACATTTCGATGGAACCGGACGATACGGAAAAGGTCCGAAACAAGTGGGAGACGTGGGGACGCGGGAACCGCCTCGTCATTGTGGATTCCCCCTACCGCCTCTTCCTGGAACCATTGCTGGACTACATCCACGACATTCTCGCCAGCCGACAGCCCAACGAGACCATTACCATCGTGGTGCCTCATTTCGTCCCCACGAAAAAGATCCACAACGTATTACACATGCAGACCGCCGAAATGCTCCGCCGCGAACTGCTATCCACGCCGGGTGTGATCATTACCGAAGTGCCTTATCAGGTTCCTTAGTATTACAGCGCAAAGTCCGACGCTAGAGAGCGTCGGTTACGCTTCGGCGTAGGCGGACGTTCTCCCCTGGCACCGCCCGCCAGGGCAGGTGTAACGTCCGCCCAACCTTGCGCTGTAATGTTAGGCAGGTCCCGTTTTTTGCGGATTGGGCTATAATGCCCGTCGCTCCTCGCCTCGTGCGGGGGTGTCTTTTTTGTCGGCGAAAGAAAAAAAGCATGTTAATTCCTGAAAACAATCAAACTGAGATCCTGCGGCGGCAGAGCGAGTACAAACCGCCGCGCTCGCTGAGTCACTGGTTTATCGGGCGGCCCCTTTCCACGGCAGACGCTCCTCATCAGACCATCGGCAAGAGGATCGGTCTGGCGGTCTTTGCCTCCGACGCTTTATCCTCCACTGCGTATGCAACACAGGAGATCATGGTCATCCTCGCGGTCGCGGGGACGATGGCGTTCGGATACGTCTTTCCCATCTCCATTGCAATTGTCGTCCTGATGACCATCGTAACCATCTCCTACGAACAAACCATTCACGCCTACCCGGATGGAGGCGGCGCGTACATCGTCTCGCGCGACAACCTGGGCGAAATGCCCGCACAGATCGCGGGCGCGGCGCTCCTCACCGATTACATCCTGACCGTTGCCGTATCCATTTCGGCGGGGGTGGCGCAGATCGTCTCGGCGTACCCGGAACTTTTCCCGTACCGTGTCGGGATGTCGGTGGCGGCTGTCTTCTTGATCATGTTGATCAACCTGCGGGGCGTAAAGGAATCGGGCGTTGCGTTTTCCATCCCGACCTATTTTTTCATCGCAATGATGTTCATCACTGTGGGGGCGGGTTTGGCGCGTCATCTCACCGGGACGCTGGGGGTGGTCGTTGACCCGCCTCGCCTCGAGATGGATGGGATCGTTTCCGCGCTCACGCCCTTCATCATCCTGCACGCCTTTTCGAGCGGCACCGCCGCCCTGACCGGCATCGAAGCGATCTCGAACGGCATCACCGCCTTCAAGGAACCGCGCAGCCGCAACGCGGGCATCACGTTGATCTGGATGGCGGTGATCCTGGCAACGCTGTTTCTGAGCATTTCGTTCCTCGCCAATCACATCGGCGCGATCCCCTCCGAAACGGAGACCGTGATCTCCCAACTGGGGCGCACTGTTTTCAGCGGGCGCGGCATTCCATACCTGATGGTCATTACCGCGACCACGGTCATCCTCATCATGGCGGCGAACACCGCCTTTGCAGATTTTCCCCGCCTGAGCGCGCTCGTCGCAAAGGACGGCTTCCTGCCGCGCCAATTGACCTTTCGCGGCAGCCGTCTCGTCTATTCCAACGGGATCGTCACGCTTGCGATCATCGCCTCCGTCCTTATCATCATATTCAACGCCAGCGTGACCTTGCTGATTCCCCTCTATGCCATCGGCGTATTCCTTTCCTTCACGCTTTCACAGACCGGCATGGCACGCCGCTGGTGGAAGATTGGTCATCTCCGGGAAGGTGAGGAGATCCACGAACCCGGTTCGATCCTGCGTTATGATAAGAGGTGGCGGATAAAAATGATCGTCAACGGTTTCGGCGCCGTTTGCACATCCATCGTCATGATGATATTCGCCGTGACCAAGTTCGCCGAAGGCGCCTGGATCGTTCTCATCATCATTCCGTTCCTCGTCAGGATGTTCTTTACGATCCATCACCATTACAGGGACCTCGCCTCCCACCTCACGCTGGAAAAGTTCAGCGGCTTGCCCGCCCGGCAGCCTCGTCACCGCGTGATCATGCCCGTCAGCGGCATTCACCAGGGAACGCTGGAAGGCTTGCGTTACGCAAAACTTCTTTCCGACGACGTGACCGCTGTCCACGTTTCGATTGACGACGAGGAAGCCGAAAAGGTGCAGAAGAAATGGAAGACCTGGGGGGAGGGAACTCGCCTGGTAGTTCTCGATTCGCCCTTCCGCCTCTTCGTCGAACCCCTGCTCGAATACCTGGAGGAGATCATTGACAACCGCCAGCCCAACGAGACCATTACCGTTGTCGTTCCCCAATTCATCCCCTCGAAGCGCTGGCATCACGCCCTTCACATGCGGACAGCGGAAGTTCTGCGGCAGGAGTTGTTGTCCAAGCACGGGGTCGTCGTCACGGACGTTCCCTATCACGTGCATAAGGAAGAAAAGGAGTAAGACCCATGAATTTCATCATTGTTGGATGCGGCCGCGTAGGCGCGGAATTATCCTATCACTTGTATAAAAGCGGACATCAGGTTGTCGTCGTGGACGTCAACCGGCAGGCATTCAACCGCCTGCACCCGGATTTTCGCGGGCGCACACTGGAGGGCGAGGGACTGGCGGAAAACGTCCTCGAACGCGCCGGCATCCGCGAAGCGGACGGTCTCGCGGCAGTCACCAATTCGGACGCGCTCAACGCCGTCGTCTCCCACGCCGCGCGCGAGGCCTACAACGTACCGGTGGTGGTCGCCCGCAATTACGATCCCAACCTGCGCGGAGTGATTGAGGCGTTCGGCTTGCAGACGGTGGGTTCCACCCTGTGGGGTGCGCAACGCGTCGAGGAATTGCTGATCAACCCGTCCGAGAAGGTGGTGTATTCCGCAGGCAACGGCGAAGTGGAGATCTATGAGATCCGCATTTCCGATGCGTGGGACGGACGCCTCCTGGACGAACTCATGGGGCCGCTCGACGAGTGCCGCGCGGTCGCTTTGACCAGAGCAGGCAGGTCATTCCTGCCGGATGCGAATGTCAAATTGCAGACCGGAGACCTGCTCAACGTTAGTTCCACGTTCAACGGCATCGGCGCGTTGACGGCGCGCCTGTCCGGGAAGATGGAGGCGTAACATGTTCGTATTGATTGCAGGCGGCGGGCGCACGGGGGCGCGCCTCGCCAGTCTATTGCTCAACCAAAATTACAAAGTGCGCCTCATCGAGAATCGCCGCGAGCTCCTCACCCTCCTTCACCGGGAACTTCCCACGGAAACGATCTACGAGGGCCATCCCGTCGAACCCGGCGTGCTGGAGGCGGCGGGTGCGCGCGAAGCGCACGTCATCGCCGCGGTGACCAGCAACGACGCCTTCAACCTGGCGATATGTTTCATCGCCAAGAAGTTGTTCGAAGTGCCGCGCACCATCGCGCGCGTCAACAACCCGAACAATGCCTGGCTCTTCAACGAAACCTTCAAGGTGGACGTGGCTCTCAATTCGTCCGACGTGCTGGCTCACCTGATCCAGGAGGAAATGTCCCTGGGCGACATGATGACCCTGTTCAAGATCCGCCGTGGGCGTTATTCGGTCGTGGAAGAAAAGGTGCCTGCCGGGGCGAAAGCCATCGGCGTCCAACTCAAGGACATGGACCTGGCGGAACATTGCGTCATTGCCGCCATCATCCGCGACGGTGTGATGACCCTGCCGCGCGGCGACAGCGCTCTTCAGGAGAACGACGAGATCATTGCGGTTGCCAGCCCGGAAGGCGCAAAAAGACTTTCGGAACTGCTCGCCTTCCCGGTCTACCCGACGCGGAACGGAAAAAAACAGGACGAGTCCTGAATTGACCGAATCAAAGCCCTCACGGTATAATGTCGTGCCTTTGTTATCAAAGGTCGAGAGCGCAAACAGCAATTATTTTTGAAACGAGGAAAGAAGGAATGCCAAAAAGAACGTATCAACCGAAAATTCGCCGCCGTGTGCGCGTGCATGGATTTCGCAAACGCATGTCCACGGCGGATGGGCGCGCTGTGTTGAAACGCCGCCGCCTGCGCGGCCGCCACAAACTGACAGTCACCGCCAACGAACACGTCAAAAAGGTTCGCTGGTAATCGGCGTTTAGAGTCACGGGTGCAGAGAAGGTTCCGTCTGACCCGGTCCGAAGATTTCAAGCGGGTGCGGCGTTCCGGCAAGTCCTATGCCCACCCGCTTGTTGTGTTGATTGCCCTGAAGAACGAGGAAAGCGAAAAGCGCGTGCGCGTGGGAGTCGCCGCCGGCCGGACGATCGGCACGGCAGTGACCCGCAACCGCGCCAAACGCCTCCTGCGCGAAGCCATGCGGACTCTCATCCCAAACGTCGCTTCAGGCTCGGACCTTATCCTGATCGCCCGACCCGCGCTTGTCAACGCGTCCCTGGAGGAAATCCGTCAGGCTTTGCTCGATCTTCTAAAGCGGGCGCGCATCCTCCATCCAGCGTATGAATCCTGAATTTCATCTGCACGATTATTCCCACGAGCCGCGTCTGCGCGACATGCCGCGCACGATCTGGAATCTGCCGCGCATCGCCCTGCTGTCCCTAATCCGCCTGTACCAGATGACGCTCTCGAAGGGACTGCCTCCGAACACCTGTCGCTTCTATCCATCCTGCTCGCATTACGGCTACCAGGCGATCTACAAATACGGCGTGTTCAAGGGATCGGCAATGGCGGCGTGGCGCGTCCTGCGCTGCAACCCGTTCAATCCCGGGGGGTACGACCCCGTTCCATAGGAGTACGATTTTCGATGAGAAAGAAAATACCATTGTTGCTACTGGTTCTGCTCGGCGCCCTCCTTTTGAGCGCGTGCGGCGGAGCCGTGCGCGGCACCACCTGGCCCGGTTTGTCCGCAGACGAGACCACAGCCTACCTTGCCGACCTGCCCTTTGTGTATGGCGTCAACCTGGCAAACGGCAGGGAGGCGTGGCGCTTTTCCGACCCGAACGACAACAAGGCGCAGTTCTACGCCGCGCCGGTAATCACATCCGACGGCTTTGTGATCGTTGGCAGCGCCGCGAGCAAACATACCCTGTACGCCCTCGACCCGCGCGACCTGCTCGCGGATGGGGATCGCAAAGTCCCCGCCGTGGAATGGACCTTTACCGGCGCGACCGGTCCCTGGGTGGCGTCTCCGCTTGTCGTCGGCGATAAACTCTTCGCCCCCAACGCGGACGGAAACTTATATATATTCAACCTGAAAGACGGTCAATCGCAGAAACAACCGGTGAAGGTTGTGGAACTCGGCGGACGCCTCTGGGCTCAACCAGTGACCGATGGGGAACGCGTTTTCGTCACCTCCCTCGATCACAGCCTCCATGCTGTTGACGTGGAAACGTATGCGATCGTCTGGGAAAAGGACGTATCCGCCGCCATCCCCGGCTCGCCCGCCATTGGCGCGGACGGCATGTTGTACGTCGGCTCGCTCGCCTCGCAACTCGAACGCTTCGACCCCGAGACCGGGGAACACAACCCCGTCCTCGACGCGGAAGACTGGATTTGGAGCACGCCCACCCTCGACGACGGCACGCTATACTTTGGAGACCTGAAGGGCAATTTTTATTCCTTCAATACAAACGATGCCGGACTGAACTGGAGCGTCCAGCCGGATGGAGCCATCACCGGTAACGCCATCCTACAAAACGATCATCTGCTGCTCGCCACCGAATCCGGCAACCTCTACGCCATCGGCAAGGACGGCAAGACGCTCTGGTTCCAGGAAGTGGGCGGCAAGATTTACACTACGCCCGTCGTCGCCGGCGACCTGGTTCTCGTTGCCCCGCTGGAGACTGATTTCTATCTCGCCGCGCTCGATTCGAACGGCCGCCAGGTTTGGACGTTCGCCCCGGAGAAATAGAGGAACCATGTGGGATCTTTTCGTATCGCTTTTCATCAACGTATTATTGTGGATCTATAACCTGGTCGGCCAGAACTTTGGCATCGCCATCATCCTGTTCACGGTCTTGATCCGCATCGTGACCTGGCCCCTCAACGCCCAGCAAATGAAGGGCGCCAAAGCCATGCAGGATCTTCAGAACGACAAGGAATGGCAGGCGATCCAAAAGAAATACGCCAAGGACCGCGAAAAACTGGCGCAGGAACAAATGCGCGTCTATCGTGAGAAGGGCATCAACCCCTTTGGCTCGTGCCTGCCGACCCTCATTCAATTCCCCATCATCATCGCGTTATACCAGAGCATCATCCGCGCGCTGGCATCCACGCCGCTCGACCTGTTGAAACTTTCGAGGAGCATCAACCCCAATTTTCTCGATGTCGCCAACCTCATTCCCCTCAACAGCAAGTTCCTGTGGATGAACCTCGGCCAGCCCGAACCGTATTACATCCTTGCCATTGTGGTCGCGGTGACGACCTACATCCAATCCAAACTGACCCTGCCGCCTTCCACCAATCCCAACGATCAGAGCGCCGCCATGGGACAGTCCATGACCATCACCATGCCGCTCATGCTGGGCTGGTTCGCGTTGACCTTTCCCTCGGGCCTGGCGGTCTACTTCATCACGAGCAACGTATTGGGCATCGTCCAATATGCCGCGCAGGGGAAAGCCAATTGGAGCAACCTCCTGCCGAAAAGCATGAGAAAAACCTAGGAGGCGGGCATGAACGCAAGAACCTCACTGGAGATCATCGCACCGACCGTCGAGGAAGCCATCGCACAGGGACTGGCGCAGCTCGGTCTCACTGCGGACGCCGTCAACGTGGAAGTGCTGGACGCGGGGAGCAAGGGCTTGTTCGGGCTGGGAAAAGCGCAGGTACGCGTCCGCTTGACGGTGAATCAACCGGGCGGCGCGCAAGCCGTCGAAGCGGGACCAGCCGTCCCTGAGCTCGAAGCGGAGCCTCTCGATCAGACTCGGGTCTCTTCGTCTCACGCTCAGGATGAGCCTGCTTCTGTTCCAGAATCCGAATCCACGCCTGAGCATGATCTGCTGCTCGACCGCACGGAAGCGGTCGTCTCCAAACTCATTCATTTGATGGGGCTGAAGGCGCAGGTTTCCGCGCAATACGGCGAAACCGACCGCGACGACCGGCGGTACATCAACGTGGATGTGCGCGGCGACGACCTGAGCGTGTTGATCGGGCGGCGCTCCGAAACGCTCAACGCCTTTCAATACATCGCCTCCCTCATCATCGGCAGGGAGACGGAACAGTTCGTGCAACTCGTGGTGGACGTGGAAGGTTACCGCGACCGCCGCGAAAAGCAATTGATCCAGATGGCGAAGCGCGTGGCGGACCAGGTCGCCAAAAACGGGCGCAAACAGACGCTCGAACCCATGCCCGCCGCCGAGCGCCGCATCATTCACATCGCCCTGCGCGATCACCCCGCTGTAATCACCGAAAGCACCGGCGAAGAGCCGTATCGCAAGGTGGTCATTTACCCGAAGGAAGGTTGACCCCATGGGGCGGATGAACAATCCGCCCTTTTTATTTGGGGGTAAAATTATTCTAGGAAGAGCACGCGAACAAAATCGGAAACAAAAACCCGGACGGGGAGGAGGCGCAGGAGGCTTTGGCTCTCGCAAATAAAGCATTGGGAAAAAAACGAGACATACTTGCAGGTGGAATAAATCAGGATACGCGGCGCCTTTCCTCTTTTGCGGGCTTACAAATCGTCTCACGGTATAATTCGCTCATGCCCAACCTCGTCCCGCTCGAACCGGTGGATTATCTCGTGATCGGTCACGTTGCGCGCGACCTGACCCCAAAGGGCGCGCAATTGGGCGGGACGGTTGCATACTCGGCATTGACCGCCCGCGCGCTCGGTATGCGCGTGGGAATCGTCACCGCGGCAGGAACAAACGCACCGCTCGAACCATTGAACGAATTCCCCCTTGTCCTAATCGAATCGGACTCAAGCACGACCTACGAAAATATTTTCACCACCAACGGACGCGTTCAATATCTGCTTGACCGGGCAGCGCGCATCGAACTTGACCGCGTTCCCGACTCCTGGCGGACGGCTTCGATCATTCACCTCGCTCCCATCGCGGACGAAGTGGATTCCGTTTTGCCAGAGGGCTTTTCACCGGCCCTGCTCGGTTTGACCCCCCAGGGCTGGATGCGCCAGTGGGATGCGGAAGGTCTCGTCTTGCCCCGCGCGTGGAAGGACGCGGCGCGCGCCCTCACACAGGCGGGCGCGGTGGTGTTCAGCCGCGAAGACGTCAACGGCGACGATCTTCTCATCGAACAGCTGGCTCAACAGACCAAAATACTGGTGGTCACAGAAGGCGCGGCGGGCGCGGTTCTCTACTGGCACGGAGACCGCCGCCGCTTCCGCGCGCCGTCCGTCCGCGAAGTGGACGCCACCGGCGCGGGCGATATCTTTGCCGCGGCGTTCTTCATCCGCTATTTGAACACGCGCGATCCGTGGGAGGCAACCCGCTTCGCCACCCTGCTTGCCTCCCATTCCGTCGAGCGCACCGGGTTGGATGGCATCCCCACCCAACTCGAGATCGAACAAAGCAGGATGGTCGTGATCCCGTAAAGCGAAATTCATTTCACAAATCGTCAATCGTAAATCGTAATGACCCGCATCTACACCCTCGTCAACCAGAAAGGCGGAGTGGGCAAGACCACCACCGCCATCAACCTCGCGGCGTACCTCGCGAAGTTCGGGCAGCGCGTCCTCGTCGTGGACCTCGACCCGCAGGCGAACGCCACCTCCAGCCTCGGCGTGGACAAACATTCCGTGCAGGCAGGCATCTATGAGGCGCTAATCAACGGCGAGCCTCCCGCCTCCTCCATCCTCTTCAACGAACGGCTGAAACTTTCGCTCCTGCCGTCCTCGCCTTCGCTGGCTGGCGCGGAGATCGAACTCGTGGATGAGATGGGACGCGAGTTCCGCCTCAAGACCGCGCTCGAATCGGTGAACGGAAAATATGATTACATCCTGATTGACTGCCCGCCCTCCCTCGGCATACTGACCGTCAACGGCCTGGTCGCCGCGAAGGACGGTGTGCTGGTTCCCGTGCAATGTGAATACCTCGCTCTCGAGGGACTCGGTCAACTTACCCAGACCATCCAGCGCGTCCAATCGCTTCTTTTCCCCGACCTGCGCGTGCGCGGCGTCATCCTGACCATGTTCGACCCCCGCACCAATCTCTCCAACGATGTGGTGAAGGAGGTCAACAATCACTTTCCCGGTCAAGTCTTCAAGACCATCGTGCCGCGCAGCATTCGTCTTGCGGAGGCGCCTTCGTATGGACTCCCCATTTCCGCCTACGCGCCGGCCTCCGTGGGCGCGTCCGCCTACGAATCGCTCGTGAAGGAATTGCTGAAGGGCGACGGAGTGAAAATAAATTAACCACGAAGGACACCAAGATCGCAAAGGTTTAAAACCTAAAAAACTTTGTGCCCTTCGTGTCCTTTGTGTTTGAAGAAGGAGAAATCATGCCCAAACGATCCGGTCTTGGCAAAGGACTCGACGCCCTCATCCCAGCGGGCGACACAAAACCCGGCGAAGGGGGAGGCGGCATTACACAACTCTCCATTGACCTCATCCAGCGCAACCCGCGCCAGCCGCGCGAAAAATTCGACCTCGATGAACTCGAGAACCTTGCCGCCTCCATCCGCGAGCATGGGATCATCCAGCCGCTGGTCGTTTCACCCGGCAAAAACGGGGTGTACGTCCTGATCGCGGGCGAACGCCGTTTGCAAGCCGCGCGCAAGGCGGGGCTGCGAACCGTTCCCGTCGTCATCCGCCACGCCACCGACCAGCAACTGCTCGAACTGGCGCTCATTGAAAACGTCCAGCGCGAGGACCTGAATCCAATCGAAGAAGCGGAGGCGTACCAGCACCTTGTCAAAGAGTTCAAGATGTCGCACGAGAAGATCGCCGAACGCGTGGGGAAGAGCCGCGTGGCGGTGACGAACACCATACGCCTGCTCGATGCCTGCGCCGCGGTCAAACAGGCGCTGGTGGACGGGCGCATTACCGAAGGTCACGCGCGCGCCATGCTCGCCTTGAACTCCGCAAAGGCGCAGGAAGCCCTGTTGAATCAGGTCGTGAATCTCGATTTGAGCGTCCGCCAGACGGAGGCATTGGCTGGAAAATATTCGGGGAGAAAAACGCCGTCGGGCAAACGGGCAAACAAAAGCGCGGACGTGACCGACGTCGAGCGCCGCCTGAGAGCCAGCCTGGGGACGAAGGTCACACTCAAGCACGGCAGAAAAGGCGGCACGGTTACGATCTATTATTACTCCAATGAAGAATTGGATTCGCTGTTGGAAAAATTAACGTAACGCCGGTTCGGAATAAGGATGCAGCGGTGCTTTTTCCGCACGGATAACGCAAAGCAGACGTAAAATCCATGACGCTTCATAACCTTTGATTGAAAGGTTGTTATGATCCTCCTCCACAACGCGCGTATTTACACCCAAGACCCAAAACGTCCCGCCGCCTCCGCCATCGTCATTGACCGCGAACGAATCCTCGCGGTCGGCGAAACGGACAATCTGTTCGATCAATTCCCCAGGGCAAAGGGACAGGACATGGGCGGGCGCGTCATATTGCCCGGACTCACCGACGCGCACATCCATCTCAAGGCGTACGCACTGGGCTTGCAAAAAGTCGAATGTGAAACCGATACGAAAGAGGAATGTCTGCGGCGCGTGGCGGAACGCGTCAAGACCACCAAACCTGGTGAATGGATTTTGGGTCATGGGTGGAATCAAAATATGTGGATGCCCTCCCCTACGTCCCCCCCATCTTCTGCGAAAATGGAGGGAGGTGAAGGGGGGTGGCCCCGCGCCTCCGACCTCGACGCCGTCGCGCCGAACAACCCGGTCTATCTCACAGCCAAATCCCTGCACGCCGGTTGGGTCAACACCGCCGCGATGAAACTGGCGAACATCACCGCGCAAACGCCCGATCCGCCAAACGGACAGATCCAGCGCGACGCCGATGGGAATGCCACCGGCATTCTGCTCGAAACCGCCATGGAACTGGCGGACAGGGTCATTCCCGAACCCACCCTCGTCGGGATCGCGGACGCCATCGAAAAAGCCCAACCCATCCTGTGGAAGATGGGCTTGACCGGCGTCCACGACTTCGACCGCCGCGATTCCTTCATGGCATTGCAAATCCTCCACGCACAGGGCAGGCTCAAACTGCGCGTGTTAAAGAATATCCCCGTCGAACTGCTCGATCATGCCCACGCGCTCGGTCTGCGCGGCGGCTTCGGCAACGACATGCTCCGCATCGGAAACGTCAAGGTCTTCATGGATGGGGCGCTCGGTCCGCACACCGCCGCCATGTTCCAGCCCTACATCGGCGAGGAAAACAATCGCGGCATCCTCAACATGGACGGCGAGGAACTCTTCGAACACGGGCGCAAAGCCGCAGGCGTCGGCTTGGGCATGACTGTCCACGCCATCGGCGACCGTGCCAATCACGAAGTCCTCGACGCCTACGAACAACTCCGCAAGTACGAACGCGAAAACCATCTTCCTCACATGCGTCATCGCATCGAACACGTGCAGGTCGTCCATCCCGACGACGCGGCACGCCTCGCGCAACTCGATGTCGTCGCCTCCATGCAGCCCATCCACGCCATCTCCGATATGTACATGGCGGATCAATTCTGGGGTCCCGAACGTTCGCGCCTTGCCTACGCGTGGAAGGCTCAATTGGATTTCGGCGCGCGGCTCGCGTTCGGATCGGACGCGCCGGTCGAATCCCCAAATCCGTTCTGGGGATTGCGCGCCGCGGTCACAAGGCGGCGCGCCGACGGTTCCCCCTCACCCGAAGGCTGGTACCCCGAACAAAAACTGACCCTCGCCCAAGCCTGGGAGGCGTACACGCTCGGTCCCGCCTACGCCGCCTACATGGACGACCGACTCGGCAGGCTCGCCCCCGGTCACTTCGCCGACCTGATCGCGCTTGAAAAGGACCCCTTTGATTGTCATGTTGATGAATTGTTCGCCCTGCAATCCTCGGCTACAATGGTGAATGGAGAATGGGTTTGGGAAGGACCCTGAAGGTTTTTCCCGCAAAGCCGCCCGTTCCTGTCATCCCAGATTCCCGGTTGGAAGAATGATCCATGCCGCCAGGAAACCTTTAGGCTTCAGGCATTCTCATGACGCAAACGCTTCCGAAACTCTCTCCTGAAATGCTCGTGCCTCGCATGGGAGAATACCTCGTTCAAAAGGGACTGATTAGCGCCGAGGACCTGCAAAAAGCGCTCGACCACCAGCAGGAGGAGATGGAAAAGGGCAATCCGATCCTGCTTGGGCAGGCGCTCCTCGATCTGAACCTCATCCACCGTTCGGACCTCGACCAGGCGGTTACGGAACAGATTTTGCAATTGCGTTCCGCCCTGCAATCCGCCAACCGCGTCCTCGAACGCCGCGTGGAGGAACGCACCGCCGAATTACAAAAAGCGCTCGAACGCGTCTCCGAACTCAGCCAGTTGAAAGCCAACTTCATCGCCAACATCTCACACGAACTGCGAACGCCGCTCACGCACATCAAGGGGTATCTCGAACTGCTCATTAGCGAATCACTGGGACCCGTCACAGCGGAACAGAAACACGCCCTTCAGGTCAGCCAGCAAGCCGCGGGCAGGCTCGAAGGCTTGATCGAAGACCTAATCATGGTCTCGCTGGCTTCGCGCGGCGAATTGAGCGTCCGCCTCGAGGAAATGGACATCCGCCGCATCGCCAGCCTGGCGGTCAAATCGTTCATGGGCAGGGCGCAGGACCGCGGCGTCAACCTGTACGCGGTCATTGACGATAACGTCCCCCTCGCACAGGGAGATTCACAGAAGATCGGCTGGGCGTTGAGTCAACTCATTGATAACGGGATCAAGTTCACGTCCGCGGGCGGAAGCGTGGTGGTCAGCGTCAAACGCGAAGGGGAAAATCTGGTCATCGTCTCCGTCACAGACACCGGCATCGGCATCGCCCCCAACCGCCTGGAGGAAATCTTCGAGCCGTTCCACCAGTTGGACGGATCCTCCACGCGGCGTCACGGCGGCACCGGACTGGGGCTTTCGCTCGTGCGCCAGATCATCGAGGCGCACGGCTCGATGATCGAGGTGCAATCGGTGGAAGGACGCGGCGCCACGTTCAAATTCCCATTACTGACCGTGGCGGGGAAGAAATGATCCATGGATGATGGCGCCCTTTCCTTCGTGAACGAACTGTTGGGGATCATCAACGAACAGGGCGATATGCGCCTGATCGTCGAAAAATTCCTTGCCGCGCTCCGCAGGGAATTCGTGTATGACAACGTGGCAGCGTATCTCCAGGACGACCGAACGGGTTCGCTCGAGATCTTCTACGCACGCGCCATCGGGCGCGCCAAGACCGCCGAAGCCGACGCCGCCTGGGGGGAGAACATCGCCCTGCAGGTTTTCGCCAAAATGAAACCGCTCGTCCAGTCGCCCGACGCGGGTTCCGAAACGGAGGATCGCGTCCGCCAGCCGTACCTGCTGGGGCTTCCCCTGCGTGCGGACGGGGTGGTGAACGGCGCGCTGGTCTTCGTGCGTTTTGGCGGACCCGCGTATGAGGAGAACCATATCGCCGCGGCGACGCTCGGCGCGGAACTGCTCTCGATCCTCTTCGAACGCCGCGCCTGGAGAAGGATGAACGAGGAATTGGGCGCGCTGAAACAACAACTCCAGTTGCAGGACGATTTCGTCAGCACCGTTTCCCATGAACTGCGCACGCCGCTCGGGTTCATCAAGGGGTACAGCACCAGCCTCCTGCGCGAGGATACCTCCTGGGACCCGGAAACGCAAAAGGAATTCCTCACCATCATTGACGAGGAGGCGGATCGTCTTTCCCTGTTGATCGAGAACGTGCTCGAATCCGCGCGCCTGCAAAGCAAGACACTCCCGCTTCGCTTCCAACCCCTCAGGCTGGATGCCGTCGTGAGGGACGTCACCGCCCGCATCCGTTCCCGTTACAAGGACCTGGATGTGACCCTCGACCTGCAATCCTCCACTCCCATCCAGGCGGACGGGGTTCGCATCGCGCAGGTCTTCGAGAACCTGTACACGAACGCGGTCAAATACGCGCCCGGCTCGCCGGTCTTCGTCGGGTTGAAGCAGATAGGGCGATCGCTGGTCGTCACGTTCACGGATCACGGTCCCGGCATTCCCCCCGAATCCCTGCCGTTGATCTTCGAGCGTTTCTATCGCCTCCGCACCGAAAAAGCCACCGGCACCGGGCTGGGACTGTACATTTGCAAGCAGATCATCGAGGCGCATCGTGGTAAGATTTGGGCAGAATCGAACACGAACCAGGGAACCACGTTTTTCATCCAACTGCCCATCAACCAAGTACCTAGAACGTGAAGGAGGCTGTAATGGCAAAACGCATTCTCATTGTGGACGACGAACCCCGCTACCTTCGCCTGCTGGAGGCGAACCTGCGGACGGAGGGGTACGAGGTCGTCACCGCTTCGGACGGAGTGCAGGCTGTTGACGTTTTTTCCAATCAGCCGATTGACCTGGTCCTGATGGACGTGATGATGCCCAAACTCGACGGGTTTGGCGCCACCCAGCGCATCCGCGAGTTTTCCAACACGCCCATCATCATCCTCACAGCCAAGGGCGACGAGCAGGATCGCGTGCGCGGCCTCGACCTGGGCGCGGACGATTACCTTGTCAAACCGTTCTCAGCCACCGAATTACTGGCGCGCGTCCGCGCCGTTTTGCGCCGCGCCCAGCCGGTTACGGAATTGGGCGGACAATCCCGTTTCTTTACGCATGGAAACCTGAAGATTGATTTCGCCCGCGCGGAAATCTGGAAGGGCGAAACCCCCGTCTCGCTCTCCGCAACCGAATACCGCCTGTTGTTGCAGTTCGCCCATCACGTCGGCAAGATCATGTCCTCCGAGGAACTCCTCACCAGCGTTTGGGGACCCGAATATCGCACGGACAAGGAGATCCTCTGGGTGAGCATCGCACGCCTGCGACAAAAACTCGAAGACGACGCTCACAACCCAAAACATATCGTGACCCGTTCCGGGCTTGGCTACCTGATGCCCCCCATTGAAGAGTAAGCCGGAGGAGGAGGTTGGAATGATTGGAAAAACGATCCTGATCGTGGATGAAAATCAAACCAGCCGCGCCTTCCTCTCGAATTTGATGCGGGAAAAACGATTCAACGTTCTCGAGGCTGGCTCCGGCAAGGAGGCGTTGATCGTCGCCTGGCGCGACGAACCCGACCTTGTTCTTTTCGATCCCATATTCTCCGACATGCGAGACATCGAGTTCATTCAAAAATTGCGCCAGAGCGCGCGCACCGCCAGAACGCCGCTCATCGCGCTTTCCAGCGACCCGGCGCCCGCGCGCAGGGAAGCCTGTCTGAATGCGGGCGCAAATGAATACATCGTCAAATCGTCGGGGGCGCTCGCCGCGTTGGACGAAGCGTTCGACCGCGCCTTCGGCGGCGAAGCGGTTTCAGCGGAAGTCCCGGAATCGGTTCAAAAGTCGAGGGAGAACGGATTGTTGATCGTCTTCCTGAGCGCCAAGGGGGGAACCGGCACCTCCTCCCTGTGCGCCAACCTGGCGATGAACATCAAGGACCAGAATCCGGAGGCGCGCGTGGTCGTCGTTGATCTTGTCCTGCCCATCGGTTCGATCGCGCAGATCGTCGGCTACGAGGGGAATCTGAATCTCGTCACCGCGGCAGACCTCCCGTCCGCGCAGACGAACGGGGATTATTTCCTCAGGGAACTGCCCGAGCCGGATCTCTGGAAATTCCAATTGCTGGCGGGATCGCCCGATCCGCAACATGGGAACAACCTGAAGTTCGAACGCATCGGGCAGATCGTGGATGCGCTGCGCGCCTCCTACGATTTCATCGTCCTCGACATCGGGCGTTCGCTCTCACGCATCAGCCTGCCCCTGATCCAACAAGCCGACCTCATCTCCCTGATCGTTTCCACCGACCTCAGCACCATCAAACTGACCGGGACGGTCTGGGAATATCTGGCTGGGCAGGGCATCGAAGACCAAAACGTCTATGCCATCCTGAACCGCGCGGTGGGGTTGGAAGGTTTGACCAAGACGGAGGCTGAGGACATCATCGGCTTCCCGATCAGGACGACGTTCCCGTACATGGGGAGCAACTTCGCGCTGGCGAACAATCTGAACCAGCCGATCGTCACAAAATATCCCAAGGATACAGCCTCCATCATCTTCAAGGAGAGCGCGGCGGAGATGGTCAGGCTTGCGCGCCAGTTGCGCGCGCGCAAATCGTAGTGAGAGTCTCGATCTTCGCTGCGGCGGGAGTGCGGGGTATAGAAAAACCTGAGTTTGAGATAAGCCTTAAGGGGAGGCGGATCACGCGACAACCGCTTTGCAGCACCGCACGCTTGCCCTGGCGTGCAAGTGCCAGGGAGATTTATTTTGCGGTACGAGCAATCTGGATAACATCAGTTAATTAAAATGCAAAGCCGTTTCCCGCTCAATTCGACTAAACTTTTGAATACTGGAACGATCCACGCGGCTGCGGCGGCGAATTGCAATTATCGTTTTAGTGTCGCGCGCAGCCTCCGGCTCCAAGATCGAGAGGCGATATGACAATCGAATACGATGAAAAAGGAAAGATCTTTACCGATATTGTCACCAAGATTTCGGTCCCCGTGACCATCCAAACCACGACCCATTTGATGCGCGGGCACATGCACGTACAGCGCGATCGGCGCGTGAAGGACGAACTCGACCGCCATGAGAACTTCCTTGCTTTGACCGACGTGTATGTCCTGGGTCCCGACGGGCAGACCCTGTTCCACGCCCCGTTCCTGGCGGTGCGACGCGATCAGGTGGTGTGGGTCATGCCCGAGCCACGGTCGGATGAGGAGGCGAGTTCCTGATGGCAGCCACGCTCTCCAATAACCGGCTCACCTCAGCCGACCTGCTCAAATTCAAACGCTATCTCGTCGAAAACGTCAGCCGCATGTTGGAGGGCGAATCCCTGCAACTGGGCGACCGCGCCGCGATCATCGAACAACGACTGGGCGAAGCGTACGCGCAAACCCGCGTCAACCTGCCGGAGGACATGCGTAAACATCTCTTCAACGAGATCGTGGACGAGTTTACCGGCTACGGTCCGATCCAACCCCTGCTCGAAGATCCCGAGATCAGCGAGGTGATGGTCAACGGACCGAAGAAGGTCTTCGTCGAAAAGAACGGCAGGTTGGTGAAGAGCGGCGTCACCTTCGACGACGACGATCACGTCATGCGGATCATTGACCGCATCATCCTGCCCCTGGGCCGCCGCGTGGACGCGGACAGTCCCACCGTGGACGCGCGCCTGCCGGACGGTTCGCGCGTGAACGCGGTGATCCGCCCCGTTGCGATTGACGGTCCCTGCATCACCATCCGCAAATTCAAGAAGGACAAGCTCTCGATCGAGGATCTGATCAAGTTCGGCTCCCTTACGAGGAACATGGCGGAGTTCCTGCGCGCCTGTGTCCATGCCCATTTGAACATCGTTGTTTCGGGCGGCACGGGCTCGGGCAAGACAACGCTTCTGAATGTGCTGTCCGGTTTCATTCCCGAAAGCGACCGCATCGTCACCATCGAAGATGCGGCGGAGTTGCAACTCCAGCAGGAACATGTCCTGCGTTTGGAGACGAAAGTGGCGAATGTGGACGGAAAGGGCGCGGTGACCATCCGCGACCTGGTGCGAAACGCATTACGTATGCGCCCGGACCGCATCGTGGTGGGCGAATGTCGCGGCGGCGAAACGCTGGATATGCTGCAAGCCATGAATACCGGTCACGACGGGTCGCTTACCACGCTGCATGCCAACTCGCCGCGCGACGCGCTCTCTCGCATGGAAACGATGGTGATGATGGCGGGCATGGACCTGCCCCTCAAGGTGGTGCGCCAGCAGATCTCCTCCGCCATTGATCTGATCATCCAGCAGAGCCGCTTGAAGGACGGTTCACGCAAAGTGACCGCCATCACCGAAGTGGCGGGCATGGAGGGCGAAACCGTCGTGCTGACCGACATCTTCAAATTCGAACAAACCGGCGTGGGAGAGGATGGCAGGATACTGGGCGAGTTGAAGGCGACCGGCATCCGCCCGATCTTTAGCCCACGGCTCGAAGCGGCGGGTTTCAAACTGGGCGGCGATATCTTCATGCCGCCCGGCGGGATCGGCCGCGGAAGGTAGAACGGGACGCCTCTGCTATAATCGGGCATTGAGGTACCATGGATAAAAAGACCCAGATCACCATTCGCTCCAAAAAGTTGGGCGTATTGATCCGCGATGCCCGGCTGGCGGCGCGCCGCAAGATCAAGGAATGCGCGGACGCGATCGGCGTCAAGAGCGGCGTTTTCCACGCCTACGAGGAGGGTCGCAAATCCCCCTCTTTGCCCGAACTGGAAACGCTCGTCTATTACCTGGACCTGCCCATTGACCATTTTTGGAGCAGGGAGATCAGGTCGAATTCTCCGCTTCCCATCGAAACGCTCGACCTGCCCAAACTGCTGGCTGTGCGCCAGCGTAAGATCGGCGCGCTGCTCAGGCAGGAACGCACGAACGCCAGCATTTCGATCCGCAACCTCGCGCAGGAGACGGGCATCTCCGCGGCGCGCATCAAAGCCTATGAACTGGGCGAACGCCCCATCCCGTTGCCCGAGCTGGAAGCGCTGGTCTCCGCGCTGGGTGGACGCATCGAAACCTTCTTCGACCGGAGCGGACCCATCGGGCAGTGGATGATGAACGAGGAAGCCATTCAAAACTTCCTTGACCTGCCGGAGGAGTTGCGCCAGTTCGTTTCGATGCCGGTGAACCGTCCTTACCTGGAATTGGCGGTGAAATTGAGCGCCATGTCCAGGGATAAACTGCGTTCGGTGGCGGAAGACCTGCTGGATATCACGTTATAGGGCTGCGCGTGGAAAACAACGATCCCGTTCAACTTGCCGAACAGGGCAGGCAGGCATATGCAAACGGCCACCATTTAATTGCGGCGGACCTCTTTGCGCGGTCGGCGCAGGCTTATGCCGCCGCGCAGGATGAACTGAACGCGGCGGAAATGAAGAACAACCAGAGCGTGGCATTGTTGCAGGCGGGAAAGGCAAAGGAGGCGCTGGAGGCAACCGACGACACGGAGGCGATCTTTCAAAAAGCAGGCGATTTGAAACGCCAGGGTATTGCTGTGGGGAACCGCGCCGCCGCCCTCGAAGGACTCAAAAAATACGACGAAGCGCTGGCGGAATACGAACGCGCCGCCTCCCTGCTGGAGCAGGCGGGTGAGGGCGACATGCACTCGGTCGTCCGCAAAACTGCGGCAAACCTCAACCTCAAACGCGGACGTATCACCGCCGCGCAGATGGATGTGTACGACTCCCTGCGTCTGGTCGAAAAGCCGAACGTCACCCAGCGCATCCTGAAATTTCTCAGACGGATCGGATTTGTCAAATAGTGATCAACGTACAGGTTCGCCCGGCGGATCTCAACGATCATCAGCGGTTATCCAACCTGATCTTCTTTGAGACCCGCTCCCATCGTCACCTTGACTGGCGCTCGCCTTTGGAATGGCTGGGCGATGATTTCTTCTGGACGGTGGAGGAAGGCGCGCAACTCACAGCCGCACTGGCATGCCCCGTGGAAACGGACGGGATCGCCTGGGTGCGGCTTTTTGTTCATGCCGGGTACTGGTCGGCGGAGAATGCCTGGACGATCTTGTGGGACGCGGCGCAGGCAGACATCGCGCGCGCGGGCGGGATGAAGGTCGCCGCCATTGTGCAACAACCCTGGTTCGAGCGAGTCCTGCAATCGAGCGGTTTCAGAAGCCGTCAGAGGATTGTGACGCTCGAGTGGTCGTATCAGCCCTGGGCGTCGCGCGAAGCGGAGGGAATCCGCATTCGAAGGATGACGGAGGCGGACCTCCCGGATGTCGCCCGTGTGGATGCCGCGTCGTTCGATCCCTTGTGGCACAACTCACAGGAGTCTTTGCGGCGGGCGTTTTTACAATCCATGTTCGCCACCGTCGCGGAGGATGAAAGCGGCGTTATCGGCTACCAGTTGACCACAGGCTCAGGGACGCGCGCACACCTGGCGCGGCTGGCGGTGCATCCCATCGTGCAGGGGCGCGGCGTGGGCAGGGCGCTGCTGGGGAATCTGTTTTCGTGGCTTGTGAATCAGGGCTGTCTCAAATTGTCCGTGAACACCCAGAGCGACAACCAGACCTCGTTGAAACTGTATCAGAGAATGGGTTTTTTTCGCACAGGCGAGGCATATCCCGTGTATACTTTCGATGTGCCGGCGTATTCGTCCATTTGAGGTTTTCATCCGCTGATCTGCGCTAATCTTTACCAAATAAAAAGATCGGCGGACGACATCAAGGTTTGTTGTCCCATTCTCAAGAAAAGGAGGCAGTATGACAGCCCGGGAAGATGCGGTCATCATCAATTCGCTCGTGCGGCAGGCGTTGACCTCGATGCAGGAGGTGATGGGCGACAACGGTTTGAACGCCGTGCTGCGTTCGTGCAATCTCGAAAGGTTCATCGGGAATTTCCCGCCGAACGACCTGGAGCCTTCGATCAAGGCGTCGCAATATGCGCAGTTGAACCAGGCGATCGAAGACTTTTACGGACGCGGCGGCAGGGGCATGCTGCGGCGCATCGGCAAGGCTTCCTTTCAATACGGGGTGCGGGAACAAGCCGCGTTGCTCGGCATTGCCGGGGTCGCCTTGAAGTTACTGCCCGATAGACAGCGCATCAAGTTCATCCTGAACGGCATGGCGGATGCGTTGAAGAAGAGCAACCCGCAGGTCAACGCCTGGGTGGACGAAAGCGAAGGGAAACTCGCCTACGTCGAAGCCACGTGCGCGATATGCAACGGCCGGCACAGCGACCGTCCGATATGTTATCTTTACGTCGGCTCCGTTGCCGAGGCGGTACAATGGGCAACCGGCAAAGAGTACGAGATCGTGGAAACGCACTGCCTCGCAAAGGGCGACGAATATTGCAGGTTCGAAGTCGGAGACGTAAAGGAGTGAGCGAAACAAAATTTCCGAACCGCGTATTGCGCCGTTTTGTGGAAACGCTTTCGGCTGAACTGGGGGGCGAACAGTTCAACGCCATGCTTGCCCTTTCCAAACTTCCCGCGGAATGGGCAAAACCGGAGACCTTCCTCAAAACGGATCCCGTCGAGTCGGCGAGAGTGTATGCCTCCCTGCAAGCCGCCATGCGAATCTATTTCGGACGCGGCGCGCGCGGCGTTCTCATCCGCGTGGGACAGCATCTATGGAATCATCTTTTGGAGGACGCCGCGCTCGGAGGCAGGGCGCAAGCCGCGCTCGTCAAACGGCTGCCCCTGTCGGCGCGTCGCAAAGCGACCCTCGACCTGCTCGCCAAATTCATCGGGACGAACCCAGCCGACATCACGGTTCACACCCTCGACCTCGACCTGCTCCTCGCGGACCATGCCTCTCCCAACGCTGACGGTCAGTCCGCCTCCGCGCCCATCTGCTACGTGACCCAGGGACTCATCCGCGAAAGCCTCCTCTGGGCAACGGGAATCCATTACGACGTGGAGGAGACCTCCTGCAAGGCAAGAGGCGAGGAAGCCTGTGAATTCACGATCACCGCTGGAAAGATGTAAGCGACATTCTTCAACTCGCCTCTTCGGCAAGGCGTAAGCGACGTTCTCTAACGTCGCCTCTTCGCAAGGCGTAAGCGATGTTCTCTAACGTCGCCTCTTCGCAAGGCGTAAGCGATGTTCTCTAACGTCGCCTCTGCATGGAAAATCCTTATGAACACCAAACCAACCACCGACATGAACGACGACGTCACCTTCTACATGCAGGGCTGGGAACCACAGGGGAAACCCAAAGCCATCGTCTGCCTCGTTCACGGATTGGGCGAACATACCGGGCGATACGCGCACGTGGGAAAGGCGCTCAACGACGCAGGCTACGCCCTCTTCGGATTCGATCTGCGCGGTCACGGAAAGACCGGCGGTCCGCGCGGACATTTCCCCTCGCTCGATGCCGTGGTGCAGGATATCCGCCAGTTTGTTGAATTCCAAAAACGGAACCATCCCGGACTTCCGATCTTCCTCTACGGTCACAGCCTCGGCGGATTGCTTGGGCTTGCGTACGCGATCCAATATCCCGATGGATTGCAGGGCGTGATCGTCACCGGCGCGGGACTGCGTTCCGCTTTGCAGGAACAAAAAGGGAAGATCGCGCTGGTCAAACTGCTTGGCTCGCTGTTGCCGTCCCTGGTCGTCAAAAGCGAACTGGAGGTCGCCGGGCTTTCACGAGATGAGGCTGTGGTGCAGGCTTATGTCAACGATCCGCTTGTGCATGACAAAACCAGCCTGGGTCTTGGCAAGGCAGGTCTGGCCGCCATTGACCTGTGCTTCGCGCGCGCGCGGGAATTCAAACCTCCACTCCTCATCATGCACGGCAAAGCGGACAGGATCACCTACCCCAGCGGAAGCGAAGACTTCGCCAGGCTGGCAGGCGAAACGAACAAGGATGTCACTTTGAAGTTATGGGAGGGGATGTATCACGAGATCCACAACGAACCCGAACAAGCGGAAGTATTCAAGACGATGATCGAATGGATGGAGGGACAATTAAAGTGATGCTTATTGGAATTTGAGCGTGTTTTTTTCCAATCAATAAACTTTATCCGAATTAACTTGTTTATTCACAACGTTCCCGAAGAAACACGAACTTCTTTCGCATTTTTGTGAAAATTCATGTGCCTCGTGGATGATTTTCTTATTTTGGATAAAGTTTAACTTACAACTCCACCACCGTCGGCTCCATCCCCGTCACTATCACAGACTTCCCACTTGCAAATATAACCTCCGCCTTGTCCGTCCCGCGTATCACCTTCAAGCCTTTATATTGAATCGTCACGTCCCACGGGAAGGGATTACTGCCCTCCAGTTTCACGCGAGTCGAGGATAAAATCTCGATCCCCAACACCTTTAGGAACAAACCGACGGACGCCAGTCCGCTCAGGGCGTTGCGTTCGCCGATGCCTTTTCCGCTTTCGGCATGGTATCGCGCGTAGAAGGCGCGGTTCTGTTTCAGGTTTTGGATGACGGCGGACATGTTATGCGCGAACAAACGTGCCGCATCGGAGCGAAATCCGTATCTCAGTAAGCCCTCGCAGATCAACAAATTCCAGGGCAGGTGAACGGCTTGAGAGACGGACTCAGCCTCCGGCTGGGTCAGAGACGGGCAGGCGGGAATTCCGAAAGGACGGTGGAATCGTTTGGAGTCCAACAGCGCGCGTCCGATCATCGTCTGCGCGTGCGCTTCGTCCGGCACGCCCGCCCACAGCGGCGTGAAGAGCGTGTGATCTTCAGTCGTGAAATCGAGCGTGCTGATGATTACCGTGTCCTTGTCGCCCAACCCCTTCACCACGATCTTCGAAAGTTTCGGGTACACCTTCTGCGTGGTATAGACCGACCCGCCGTTCCTCCATTGATAATTGCCGCCGGAGATAACCTCGTCTGCGGCTTTGGTGGAGAATTGGTGGATGCGGATTTCGGGGCGCTTCGACGCGGGACTTTGGGTCTGCACCTCCACCAGCAAGCGGATCGGCGCCTCGAACTTCAACTTCGGACTGATCGTCCCTGAGCCTTGTTGTTTCACCAGCACTTTTCCCGCCAGGCTCGACCCGGTTTCGCGGTCGCGATAATGATACAAACCCGTCCGTGCCTGCCACGTGGATTCGATGGATTTGCGCAATTTTGCGGCTTGCTCGTGGAGCAGCGCCAGCGCGTCGTGTCGTTCGAGTCTTTCCGCCATTTTGATCAGGCACGCGGCTTCACGATATAACATCGCTTCGAGCGCCGGGCTGTGGACTTGCGTAATGTCCGCGCCCAGTGACCATTCGTGCCACGCGTCGAACAGGGGGTTATCCTCGAAGCCGGTTTGCAGGATGTGTTTCCATTGAGGAAGCCCGTCTCGGTCTTCGTCGTATTCGGGGGAAAACCATGCCCAGAAGAATTCATGCAAACGCGGAAAAACCTCCTTGAGGAAGTTCTCATCCTGGTTCGATTCGTAAATCTTCCAGGCAAGGCTCGAAAGCAGGGGCGCGGCGAGGCGTCTCCCGCGTTGACCGGCGAGACCGGGCTTGTCGTCAATCGTCCCGTCCTCTTTTTGGATGGCGAGAAAGTTCTTCACCAGGTCTTTTGCGGTGGACGAGGCGGGCAATACACTGGCAAGATGATACGCTTCGAGCGGAGTTTGTCCGTTCCATGAGGAGGGATAGTCCGTTCCGTCGCCTTTGGGAGAGTAGCCGTTGTCAGGTCCGCGCGCGGAGACGAAGGACGGGTTGGGTAAATGTTCGTTCGGCGGAAAGAGCAACCTGAACCCTGCGCATTGACTCAAGGCGAACGCCGCGTCCCAATCCCGGTCACCGGTGCGAACGTCAATGGTCTGGCTGGCGTTGAGGAGTTCGAGCCGCGCCCGTTCCGCCTCCCACGGACGTGCGGCAACCTGGCGCGCGAGATCGAACGAGGTTTGTAAATCCTCCGTCGCGGCTTGCGCCCAGGTGAGTTGACGCGTGGCGCCGGGACCCAGTTCGAGGTCCAGGTGGAGCGAGGGGTGAGGACCGGCGCCGGGGGCGGGTCCGCCGGTCATAAAGAGGACGGGGAAAAGTCCGCCGGTTTGCCCCGTCAAAACGTTGATCATTTGCATCTGCCGGGAGGTCATGCTCTGTCCATCAATGGGGACCAGGAGGGCGCACATTTCCAGGCGCGCCCTGCGCGTGGCGGTGGATTTGTTCGCCAGCGTCATCCGTCCGCAGACGGTATTGGAAGTTGGAACCCAGTATTCCGCGGAAACGTCTATTTTGGGTAACGCCGAAAAATCAAGAACGAGGAAGTTCGGGTAAAAACGCCGGATGGTCGGAGGCAGTGAAAAATCCGAGGGATTGCTGATGGATTTGCCGTTCTCGCTGAAACGCGGAAAGAGGCGCATCGTTTTGGCGCGCAAGCCGAAGGTGGTGCGAAGCGAGAGGGCGGGCGGTTCGCCGCCGCCGAGGGCAAGTTCCCAGATGTGGTCGTTGAGGTAATCGGGAATGGAAAGTCGTGAATCCGCCGCGAGGGTGAGGTTGAGCGGGTCGCCGGGAGTGAGTGACCAGTCGCGCATGGGTTGTATTGTACGGGCAGATGGTCAGGAGGTCAAAGGGTATAATTTGTTAGTCTGCTGGTCAGCTGGTCGCTTAGTCTGCTAGTCAAAGACCAGAAGATCAGTAGACCAGTAGACCAGAAGACTAGGAGACTAATAAGATGGGCCTTTACTTCGAGGAATTTACCATCGGGCAGAAGATCGTCACCGAAAAGCGGACGATCACCGAAGCGGACATCATGGAATTCGCGCGTTTGTCGGGCGACGATAACCGCATCCACACCGATCCGGAGTTCAGCAAGACGACCCCGTTCGGCAGGCAGATCGCGCACGGGTTGCTGGGCTTGTCCATCGCCTCGGGTCTCGCGTGGCAGACCGGGTTGATGGATGGAACCGTCATCGCGTTCCGCGAGGTAAAGGAATGGAAGTTCGTCAAACCCGTGTTCATCGGCGATACGATCCGCGTCGAACTTGAAACGATGGAGACCAAAGCCCTGCCGCGCATCGGCGGCGGTTCCGTAACGATTGCCCTCGAGGTGAAGAACCAGAACGATGAAGTATGTCATCGCGGCGCGTGGGTTGTGCTGATCGCAAGCAAGCCGTCCGCATAGGGGACGCAAGCCGATAATTTCGTGTTACGTGTTGCGTAAAAGAATTATGACCAACGAAAACGAAGAAGATCGAATCAAGCGCATCAAAAAATTACTGGAGTCCGAAGCCGAGACGCGCCCGGAGAGGCCCATAGAGCCTTCGCAGGACGATATTCCGTATCAAGGCGCGACGCGCGCCAATCCATCGCGCCACACGCCAACCCCCTCTCCTCCGCCCATCGCGCTCGACAAGGACAACATGCCCCTGCCGCGCCGCGTGGATGAAGTGGACCTGGGCAGTACGCGCGTCTCGCCCGCCGCATACGAACCGACCAGCCGTCACCGCAACGGCGCGCCGCAAACGAGGCACACATCGGCGCCGCGGCCGAGCCAGCCGCCTCCGAACCGCCCGGCCATTTCACTGGCATGGATGAGCGGATGGGGAGGCTGTCTCGTGCGCGCTTTCGTCCTCTCCCTGTTCGGGCTGGTCATCCTCGCCATCCTCGGCGGCTCCGCGCTCCTGATCTCGTATTACCGCATCGCGCGCACCCTCCCCGGTGTGGACGACCTGCGAAACCGCACCTCCCAATTCGAGACCACCCGCATCCTGGATCGCAACGGGAATCCTCTCTACGAGATACTCGACCCGAACGCCGGGCGCCGCACCTACGTGCCCCTCGACAGGATCTCCCCGGTTCTCATCGCGGCGACGATTGCCACCGAAGACCAGGACTTTTACACCCACCCCGGCTTCGACCCATGGGCGATCATTCGCGCCTTGTGGGTCAACTACCGCACGGAGGGACAGGGCGGCGGCGCGTCCACCATCACGCAACAACTGGCGCGCGCGTTGTTGCTTTCCCCCGAGGAACGCGCCCAGCGCACCTACCTCCGCAAGGCGCGCGAAATCATCCTCGCGGCAGAGATCACGCGCCGCTACTCGAAGGACGAGATCCTCGAACTCTATCTGAACGAGATCTATTACGGCAACCTCGCCTACGGCATCGAAGCCGCCGCAGAGACGTACTTCGGCAAGACCGCGAATCAACTGACGCTTGGAGAAGCCTCCTTCCTCGCCGGTCTCCCTCAATCGCCCGCCGTTTACGATATTTACACCAACCGCGAAGCCGCCCTGGCGCGCCAACAACAGGTGCTGGTATTGATGTTCGTTCTGAGTCAGCAGGATGGGTGCATCGCCGTCAGCAACAGCGAGGTTCCAATTTGCGTGGACCAGGTTACGGCGGTGAACGCGGCGAACGAGATCAAGAACCGCGCGTTCACCCCCCCGAACATCAACGCGCGTTATCCGCATTGGGTCAACTTTGTCCGCTCGCAACTGGAGGCGCAATACGACGCGCAGACCATCTACCGCTCCGGTTTCATCGTTTACACCACCATTGACCCCGTCCTCCAAAACGAAGCGCAAAGGATTGTCACCGAGCAGGTGGCTCTGCTCGCCGATAAGAACGCGAAGAACGGCGCGCTAATCGCCGTCAAGCCCTCCACCGGCGAGATCCTCGCCATGGTCGGTTCGCCCGATTTCAACAACGCCGCCATCTCCGGCCAGGTCAATATGGCAACCAGTCCCACGCGCCAGCCCGGTTCCTCCATCAAACCCATCACCTACGTCGCCGCGTTCGAAAAGGGATGGACGCCCGCCACCCTGATTTGGGATGTGCCGAGCGAATTCCCTCCTTCGGGCGACCCCAACGATCCGCGCGAGCCGTATAAGCCCGTCAACTATGATGGCAGATTTCACGGGCCCGTCACCGTCCGCACCGCGCTGGCAAACTCGTTCAACGTCCCAGCCGTCAAAACGCTGCAATTCGTCGGCGTGTACGACGACCCGAACACACCCGAAAAGGAAGGCATGATCGCAATGGCTGAGCGGCTGGGCATCACCAGTTTGACGCGCCCGGACTACGGTCTCGCGCTGACGCTGGGCGGTGGCGAGGTCAGCCTGATGGAGATGACCTCCGCCTTCTCCGTGTTCGCGAACGGGGGAAAGAAAGTCCCGCCTGTCTCCATTTTGAAGATCGTTGATTTCGCAGGCAACGTCATCTACGAATACCAGCCGCCCGAGGGGGAGCAGGTCATCCGTCCTGAGCACGCCTTTCTCATTTCCTCCATCCTCTCCGATAACGAAGCGCGTTCGTGGATGTTCGGGCGCAATTCCGTCCTCAATCTCCCGTTCCCGGCCGCGGCAAAGACCGGCACCGCCGGCGACCCGCGCGGCGCGGACGCTGTCAACGTGTACGACAACTGGACAATTGGCTACACCCCCGATCTTGCCGTCGGCTCGTGGGTGGGAAACGCGGACTACACGCCGATGATCGGCACATCCGGCACGACCGGCGCGGCGCCCATCTGGTCCCAGTTCATGCAATATGCTGTGCCATACGTGAGCAATAACAACCCGAAACCCTTTACCATTCCGCAGGGGATCACCGAAGCGATCATCTGCAACCTGTCCGGCACGGAACCCTCGCAATGGTGCCGCGGCGGGCAACGCAGTGAATTCTTTGCATCCGACCAGCCGCCCCTGCCGCGCAGTCAGGACCTGGTCACCCGTACCACCATTGACACATGGACCGGGCTGATTGCCGGAGATGCCTGCCCGGATTTTGCGGAAGAAATAATGGTGATGAACGTCGCCGATGAATGGGCGCGCAAATGGCTCAAGACCGGCGACGGACGCGCCTGGCTCGAATCACACGATATGCCCCGCAACCCCTTCTTCAAACCCGAACGCGAATGCAGCGCGAACGACCCGCGTCCAATTCTCGAATTCGCCAATCTCAAGGAGAACGACACCATTACCGAATCGCCGCTCGACATCCGCGCCGTCATCAATGTCACCAAAGGCGAATTCACAGGCTGGCGGCTCGAATTTGGCAGAGGCGACGATCCCTCCGAATGGACGATCCTTGCGGAAGGACGCGATAAATTCGAACAACCCGAAAACATCTATAAATGGGATTTGGACGATATCAACGGAGACAGAGTCACCCTGCGGCTTTATCTCATGAACGGAGAGGACTACTACGCCGAAAAACGCGTCTTCCTGACCTTCAACCTGCCCACCCCAACCCCCGAGCCGACTCTCACCCCAACTCCCGTCCCACCCACCGCCCCGCCCACGGATACCCCCGTGCCGCCCACACCCACACCGTCCATGCCGCCCACGCTGACAGAAACGCCAACTTTGGCGCCGACGACCACCACACCCATACCCACCACACCCTGACATGAACGGACAAAATCGCCCGACCATCAAACCCGGCATGACGGTCTTGATCGTATTGAAACAGGATCAGCGCACGGGCAAACTCACCAAAGGCATCGTGAGGGACATTCTCACCAAATCCATGAACCATCCGCGCGGTATCAAGGTCCGGCTGGAAAGCGGACTGATCGGGCGCGTCAAGGAAATCGTCGAAGAATGACCAGTAGAAAATCCTTTTGGTGGGGATTGGCGCTCCTCCTGGTCATGGCGTGCGCGCCTTCGATGGTCACGCCCGTCCCTCCACTCGACCCTCACGCCATCAACACATCCATCGCGCAAACTGCGGAAGCCGCCTCCACACAGACGCAGGCGGCAATCCCGGACACTCCCACCGTCACCGCCACGTTACGAAATACCTTCACGCCCGAACCCACATTTACTGGCGTGCCCGTCATCGTCTTTCCCACACTAACGCCCATCCAGCGGGTCCAATACTTCCGCGTCAAACACGACAGCCAGCTGGCGATCTACAATTACAGGTCCCGCACAGCCGCCGCCGACTGGGGAGGCGTTGACCTTTTCACTCCCGAGGTGGTGCCGATGTATCTCACCCCGCATCCGGCAGGCGGAACCTACTCGACCGTCCTGAACGGGAATTGGGAGATCTACATTGACTCCCTCAACGGAAACCACAAACAAAAACTCAGGTACCTCAAAGCGGACAACACGGCTCTATTCGACCACAAGGGATTCCCCCACCTGGAAAGCCTGACCATGGGCGGCAACCTCGTCACCCTTTCTGAAATAAAAGACGGATGGGGCAGGGTCAACACGATTAGTTTCAGCCAGCCCGGCGCCCTCAAGGAGGTGAACTACGTGACGAGACCCGACATAGTGCATAAATTCGTCGTGGTCGCCTGGAACAAACAAACGAGGAAAACCTTCTGGGTGGATCCTCCGCCGGGCGCCATATACTGGCCCCTGGTCACCGATCGAGCGGCATGGATCCCCATGGACCGCCTCGAACCGTTCCCCATCCTGCCCATGACCGTCACGGCAAAGGCCGCGCAGCCGATCAGAAAAACACCGGCTGTGAACGGCGAAGAGACCGGGAGCGAATTTGCTGAAGGGGAAACCGGGCAGATCGTCGAGTATTTCCCCTCCGCTTCCAACGTTTGGGGCAGGCTTCGCGGCGGAGGCTGGATCGCTTTGACCCTCCATTGGAAATATCTCACCGACTGGTCAATGGAGACCCTTCCACCCCCGCCCTGATTTTCAAATGGCCAAGGTAATAAACGTCGGTTCTGGATAAGGATGCGCCGGCGCTTTTTACACGGATAACGCGGAGCAGACGGAAAATTCCGTGAAAAATACGGAAGGATTCCGTGTCGTCCGTGCAGTCCGTGTCCAGAAACCGCCAAGCCCCAGAGAGCCGGTAAAAAAAGCCTCCCTCGAATATGAGGGAGGCTTCTGCGTGTTTGGCGAACGGCGATCAAGTATCCTCGCTTTGCGAAACGGAGGCTCTCCTTACCTGTTCGTCCTTCAAAAGGCGGATCCCATTGACCACCTGGTTCGAAATCCGTTCCAGTTCATCGCGGAGTTGCGAAAGGCTGTTCAGGGCGTACTCGTCCGCGTCCGCGCGGATGTTTTCCGCCTCCACGCGCGCCTGCGCGACGATCTGTTCCGCGCGGCGCTGCGCCTCCTGCGCCACCGAGTCCTTCATCACGAGCTGGTCGGCTTTCTGGCGGGCGAGTTCGAGCGTGCGGTTTGCCTCCTCCTGCGCCTGCGCCAGCACGCGGTCGCGTTGACCGAGCAATTGCTGCGCCTTCTTCACCTCCTCCGGGATGGCGATGCGCATCTGGTCAATGATGTCCAACATGCGGTCCTCGTCCACCATCACGTTGCGGGTGAGGGGAATGGACTTGCTCTCGTTGAAGAGTTCCTCGAGGCGGTCAATCAGTTGCAGGATATCCATGGGATGCCTCCGTAAACCGGATGACTTCAATTCTATCTCAAATTCAGGCAGGTCGGATTGGCAATCCGACCGGCTTTAATCCCTCAACGCGTTGGGAGGTGAATGTCCATCGTCCATGTGGCTGACCTTTTCCTTGAGCGCGCCATGCACGTGCGGCGGGACCATGCTGGAAACATCGCCGTTGAGCATGGCAATCTCCTTGACCGTGCTGGAGGAAAGGAAGGTATGCTCCTCCGCCGTGATCAGCGCGACGATCTCAATGTCCGAAGCGAGGCGATGATTCGCCAACGCCATGCGGAACTCGAACTCGAAATCGGAAAAAACGCGCAAACCGCGTACGATGACGTCCGCGTCAATTTTGCGCGCGAACTCGACAGTGAGCCCGCTGTAACCCGTGACCTTGATCTTGGGATTATCCTTGAACGCCTCGGTGACAAGGGCAATGCGTTCTTCGGGCGTGAAGGTCAGAGATTTCAAGGGCTTGTCATAGACCGCCATTACCACTTCATCGAAGAGGCGCGCGGCGCGTTCGGCGATGTCTATGTGACCGTAATGGATCGGATCGAATGTTCCGGGGAATAGGGCTCGCACCATTTTAGTCTGAGAGTCTCCTGGCTTTATAGTCTGATCGTCTTTTGGTCTGGTGGTCTTATAGTCTGATGGTCTGATGGTTTTATGGTTTCCGAGTTCATTGGCAGCGCCTTCATTAATTCGACTATCAGACTATCCGACTCCCCAACTAACTCACGTCCCCCTTGCCTTCGCCCCAGAACCTTCGGAGGGCTTCGGCAAGCAGGGCGTGCTCGGGCTGGGACAAATCCGCGTCTTTCTCAAAGACGGCTTGCGCCTGCGCCCGGGCTTTTTCTATCAACTTGATGTCGGTGATGCTCGCCATGCGCAGGCTCGACGTAAACCCCGCCTGGCGCGTGCCGAGGAATTCGCCGGGACCGCGGATCTGCAAATCCTTCTCGGCGAGGAAGAAACCGTCGTTCGATTCAGCCAGGGCTTGCAGGCGTTCGTTCTCCGTTGCATCTTCGTGCGTCGGAATTAACAGGCAATACGATTGATCCGCGCCGCGCCCGACGCGACCGCGTAATTGATGCAATTGGGCGAGACCAAACCTATCCGCGCCTTCGATGAGCATGACCGTCGCGTTCGGCACGTCCACGCCGACTTCGACAACCGTCGTCGAAACGAGGATGTCATATTGCTTGTCGCGGAATTTGAGCATGACCTCGTCTTTTTCGGCGGGGCGCATTTTGCCGTGCAACAATCCCAATCTCAAATCGGGGAAGACCTCCTTCGAGAGTGTTTCGTAATCGTCCACAGCGGCGCGGGCTTCGATCTTTTCGCTCTCCTCGATAAGCGGATAGATGATGAATGCCTGTTTGCCGTCCTTGATCTGCCCGCGAATCAAGGTGAAGGCGCGCTCGCGTTCCTGCGGACGCAACACATAGGTGTGGATGGGCTGCCGCCCCGCGGGCATCTCGTCCATGACGGAGATGTCGAGATCGCCGTAAAGGGTAAGGGCAAGGGAGCGCGGGATCGGAGTGGCAGTCATCACCAGCAGGTGGGGGTTCGTTCCCTTGCTTCGTAATTCAGCGCGTTGCTCGACGCCGAAGCGATGTTGTTCGTCAATGACGACGAGTTGCAGGTCGGCGAATTGCACGGGCTGTTCGATGACCGCGTGCGTGCCGATCACGATTTTGACGGTGTTGTTCGCGAGACCGTTGCGAATCTCCTCTTTTTCCGAATCGGGGGTATCGCCGGTCAGCAAGCGAATGGTTTGGTTCACAGGGGCTTGCCCCCGCGAACCCGCCAGCAAGTTGACTGAATCCATGAATAACCTGGTGAAGTTGCGATAATGCTGTTCCGCAAGTATGGAGGTGGGCGCCATGATCGCGGCTTGCGAAGTCTCCGCAGGAGGCGCGCCGCTGCTTGTAATGATCGCGGCGGCCAGCGCGGCGACGACGGTTTTTCCCGAACCCACGTCGCCTTGCAGGAGCCGGTTCATGGGCTTGCCGGAGTCGAGGTCGCGGCGGATGTCTGCAAGGGCGCGTTCCTGCGCGGAGGTCAGGGTGAAGGGAAGGCTTTTCTTTAGCGCATCCAGCCACTCGTCCGAGATGGAGAAGCGCCGCCCGTCCACAGTGAGCCAGTCCCGCCGCTGTCGCAGAACACCCATTTGCAGGTAGAAGATTTCGTCGAAGGCGAGGCGTTCACGCGCGGCTTTGAGTTTTTCCTGCGAGTCGGGAAAGTGAACTTGCAATAACGCCTCGCCCAGCGGCATCACGTTTGCAGAGTTGCGAACATCGTCGGGCAGGGCGTCCGCGACTGCAGGCGCCCAATAGGTGACGACCTGCTTCATCAGGTTGCGAAGCCATTTTTGCGTGACGCGTTCGGTGAGCGAATAGATCGGCACGATGCGATTCGTGTGCAGGTTTTCGACTTCGACGGGCTCCCAATCGGGGTTGTTCATCACGAGGCGGCCGAGATACTGATCCACCCTGCCCGAAACGGAAATGGCGTCGCCCACCTTGAATCGATTCGCAAGCCAGGGTTGGTTGAAATAGGTCAAACGGATCGCGCCCGTGCCGTCGCTGATGATGGTTTCGATGATCGAAGCCTTGCCGCCGCGGATGGGCCGCGTATGCACGCTTTGGATCGTGCCGATCACCGTGACCTGTTCGCCGTAGAATAAATTCTTGATGGGTTTGAGTTGCGAGTAATCGTCGTAACGGCGCGGGAAGTAATAGAGCATGTCGCCGAGCGTGTGCATGCCGAGTCTGGCGAGGGTCTCTGCGTAGCGCGGTCCGACTCCCTGAAGGACGGTGAGTTTGGCGTCGAGCGCGGCGGGGGTTGCCGAGGTGCGCGCGCCTGCGACGGCTTCGGAACGAGGTGGCGCAATGGGACGCGGCTTATGTTCGCGCGGTTGCGCTTCCTGGCCGGGTGGACGTTCCGCCTGGGCTTGAGGTTGGGGCTGAGGCTGAACAGGACGCGGCTTTGGTTGCGATTTTTGTTGAGTTTCTGGATACGTCTCCCCGATCCTTTTCCACAAACCTTTCAACGCGTCGGCGCGTGACTGGGAGCTGAGTCCGTCATACGAGCGGAGGCGCTGCACCACAGCCTGGATGATCTCCTCCTGGATGCCGTCTGCGCGCGCTTCCCCTTCCCAGAAATCGAGCATTTTGGCTAACCCACCGATGATGGCGGTGTTGCTGTATCCGTTCTCATGTTCGAGACGGAAGAATTTGCGTAGTTTGTCCAATGAGGGCTGCATGAAGATATTTTATCATGGGGGAATCAAGGACTTCCGAATTCGTGGGAATGGATGTTACCGAGTTCGATCAATCCGCTCCAGTTGATTTCGGATGCCTTTTGCGGGATTGGGGGGGAATTATGGCGCGCCACATCGCCGACGGTATGCCAATATCCCGCTCCGCGAATCCCCGTCAATTCAGACCGCCATGAGCGCCGACTTTCCCATCGAAACCCCGCCGTCCCGTATGTGTTTTATAAGACGAGCATCCAGAAGCGTTGACTTGACTATTTTGGCGTTGTACAATGAATTCATAATCAGGGAGTAGCGCCTGCCCGGGTCGTACCCGCGCAGGGCAGATGATCGTCAGGACGGAGCGCGCGACCACACGCTCCCGGTCATCTGCACGTGCTCGATACGTTCGCGAGACTGCCAGTGCGGTGGTTTCGCGTTTTTATTATCGAAGAGACAAGGAGGCAGAGATGAAACTTCACATATTCTTTGCGCTGATAGACGCGCTGATTTTGCTGGCATATCCGTTCGTTTTCATTCTGGCAAAAGCGCGCCGGCTTTTTGGTTTTAAGAGATAATAGCGCCATCATGTCGTTGCGAGGAGGCAATCCGCCGCGCGGTATGCCCCAACTCGATGGGGAGGTTGCCTCGTCGCGGCAAACGCTCCCTGCGATGACGGAATCCAAGGAGGTTTGCCATGCCGTCAATGAACGATGTACTGGGAGTCATCATGGGAGGCGGGCGGGGATCGCGCCTGCACCCACTCACCCAGTTGCGCTCGAAGCCCGCCGTGCCGATCGCGGGGAAATACCGCCTGATTGACATTCCCATCAGCAATTGCATCAACTCGGGGATCTATCGCATTGCGGTTCTGACACAGTTCAATTCTGTCTCGCTCCACCGGCACATTTCCCAAGCCTACAACTTCGACGTGTTCCACACCGGCTGGGTGCAGATCTGGGCGGCGGAGCAGACGCCCCAGAGCGTGGACTGGTATCAAGGCACGGCGGATGCAGTGCGGAAGCAGTTGTTCGAGATCCAGGCGACGGGCGCGGAGTACGTGTTGATCCTCGCGGGAGACCATCTCTATCGCATGGATTACCGCGAGATGGCGGAACGTCACTGGGAGACGAATGCCGATATAACGGTGGCAGTCCAACCCGTCGCGCGAAACGAGGCGTCCCGTTTCGGTTTGTTGAAGGTCGAGGCGGACGGTCACATTGCTTCGTTCGTCGAAAAGCCCAAGGACCCTGAAATCCAGAAAGAATTCGTCAGCCGCGACGACGCGGAGCGTCCCTTCCTGGGTTCGATGGGAATTTACATGTTCAGGACGAAGGTGTTGAACGACCTGCTCAACTATCATTTGCGGCAGGACGATTTCGGCGGAGAGATCATCCCCGAGGCGATCCAATCGCACGAAGTGTACGCTTTCGATTTCGACGGATATTGGGAGGACATCGGGACGATCCGTTCATTCTACGAAACGAATTTGAAATTGACGAGCCCGAACCCGCCCTTCAACTTTTATGACGCCATAGCGCCGATCTATACGCACGCGCGCTTCCTGCCCGGCTCGACCGTCGAGGACAGCGAGTTGAAGGACGTGTTGATTGCCGAGGGATGCCGGGTCCGCAAGGCGAAGATCACACACTCCATCGTCGGTCTCCGCAGTCAGATCGCGGAGGGGACGGTAATCAAGGATAGCATCGTGATGGGCGCGGACTATTACGACATGGAAAAGCCGCGCGGCGTCATCCCGATCGGCATCGGGAGGAACTGTCACATCGAGTCCGCCATCCTCGACAAGAACACGCGCATCGGCGACAACGTGACGATCCTGCCGTTCCCGCGCGACCACAAGGACGTTGACAGCGCGCTCTATTACGTGCGCGACGGGATCGTGGTGATCGCGAAGGATACGGAGATACCCGCGGGCACGAGGATCGCTTCCGCCTGACAGAGTTGTCGAGGTTTTTGGCTTGACATTCCCTCGACAGGGGAATACACTTGGCGTCGGTTGGGGAGTAGCCATGGCGCCACCGGCGCCAACGAGTTGTCGTCAGGACATGGCAAAAAACGCCATCGGCAACCCGTAGCGCATCAAAAGCGTTTGGCGAGACCATCACGCAGGCGTGGTGGTCTCGCTTTATTTTGCCAGACCATCGCCGACGCCATAGTGCATAACCATGTTACATGATAGGAGATCATTGTATGGCTCAAGAAGATGAAAAGACGCATCGTCAGGAATGGCACGCGCTCGAAGTTGACGAGGTATTCAGGCAGCTTTCATCAGGCAGGGAGGGATTGTCCTCACAGGAGGCGGCGGAACGACTTTCCAGGCACGGACCGAACGAACTGTTAGTCGCC
The DNA here is from genome assembly GCA_013360875.1 of Anaerolineales bacterium. Taxonomy (GTDB): domain Bacteria; phylum Chloroflexota; class Anaerolineae; order Anaerolineales; family Villigracilaceae; genus Defluviilinea. The sequence goes on from JABWAU010000001.1 coordinate 106,218, forward strand.
CGTCACATTTCCCCCTGGGAGATCCTGCTCGAACAATTCAAGAACGTTTTGATCATCATCCTGCTCATCGCCACCGCGCTTTCGGCGTTTCTGGGCGAGGGTGTGGATGCGATCGCGATCGCCGTGATCGTGTTGTTCGCGGTTGGGCTTGGATTTGTGCAGGAGTACCGCGCCGAACGCGCCATCGAAGCGCTGCGCCAGATGGCGGCGCCAACCGCCTCCGTCTTGCGGGACGGTGAAGAGGAGGAAATTCCCGCGCGGGAAGTGGTGCCGGGCGACGTGGTCGTTCTGCGCGCGGGCGACAAGATTCCGGCGGACGCGCGTTTGATCGAAGCGGTCAACCTGCAAGCGGAAGAAGCCGCGCTCACCGGAGAATCCGTTCCGGTCGAAAAATCCACACAGCCGGTCGGCAACGGCTCCCTTGCCCTGGGCGATAGAAGGAACATGGTTTATGGCGGCACGGCAGTGACGTACGGACGCGGGCGTGCGGTCGTCACCGCCACCGGCATGGGAACCGAGTTCGGCAAGATCGCCCAGTTGTTGCAAACGGTGGAAAGCGGAAAGACGCCCCTCCAGGAAAACCTGGACAAGGTTGGAAACGCGCTGGCGCGCGCCGCGTTCGTCATCGTGGCGATTATCGCGGGCGTCGGTTTTTTCCGCGGGCAGCTCCTTATTGACATGATCATCTTCGGCATTGCGCTCGCGGTGGCGGTGGTGCCTGAGGCGTTGCCTGCGGTGGTCACCATTTCGCTCGCCATCGGCGTGCAAAAAATGGTCAAACGGCATGCGCTAGTGCGCCGCCTGCCCGCCGTCGAAACGCTCGGCAGTACGACGGTTATATGCACCGACAAGACCGGCACGCTGACCAGGGATGAAATGACTGTGCGAAGGGTGTTTGTCGCCGGACATTTGCTGAACGTCTCGGGAGCCGGTTACGATCCGAACGGAAATTTTTCCTCGAATGGTTCGTCCCTCGAACCTTCCGACCAGTTGAAGGAGTTGCTGCGCGGGGCGGCTTTGGCGTCCGACGCGCGCATTGTTTTCAGCGAGGCGGATAAACGCTGGCGCATCAAGGGCGACCCGACCGAGGGCGCGTTGGTGGTGGCGGCTGCCAAGGCAGGCGTGAAGAAGGCGGAAGTGGACGAGCAGTATCCGCGGGTCAATGAAATTCCCTTCACCTCCGAAACCAAACGCATGACCACCCTGCACAGGATGGACGGCAAAGTGGTCGCCTATTCCAAAGGCGCGCCGGAGATCATCCTCGAAACCTGTGCGCGCCAACTCACCGCCGAAGGAGAGATCGAGCTCGACGCGGCGGGCAGGGAACGCATCTTCGCTGTCGCGCAGGAGATGGCAAACGACGCATTGCGCGTCCTTGCGGTCGCCGCCCGCAGGGAGGCGACCATCGAGAACGCCGAAGCCGGGATGACCTTTCTCGGTCTGCTGGGTATGATTGACCCGCCGCGCGCCGAAGCGAAAGAGTCCATCCGCACATGCGAAAAGGCGGGCATCAAGGTGGTGATGATCACGGGCGACCATCCGCTCACAGCGCAGGCGGTGGCGCGTGAATTGAGTTTGCTCAAGACCGGGCGCATTGTGACCGGTTCCCAACTGGACGCGATGAGCAACGAAGAATTCGAGAAAGAGGTGGATGAGATCGAAGTCTACGCGCGCGTTTCCCCGGCCCATAAATTGAGGGTCGTCACCGCCCTGCAGAAGAAGGGTCACATCGTCGCCATGACCGGCGACGGCGTGAACGACGCGCCCGCCCTCAAGAAAGCCGACATCGGCATTGCGATGGGCATCACCGGCACCGACGTGACCAGGGAAGCTGCCGCCATGACGCTCACCGACGACAACTTCGCCTCCATCGTTGCGGCTGTGGAGGAGGGGCGCGGCATTTTCGGCAACATCAAGAAATACCTGATGTACCTGCTCTCTTCGAATATCGGCGAGATCGGCTTGATGGCAGGCGCGACGTTGCTGGGTTTGCCCCTGCCCCTGCTTGCGGTTCAGATCCTATACGTCAACCTTGCCACCGACGGTTTGCCCGCACTAGCGCTCGCGGTGGACCCGCCCGAAGAGGATTTGATGCGCCGCGCGCCGCGCAATCCGCGCACGGGCATCTTCACCCGCCCCGTCGTTACGCTCATGGCAATCGGCGGCGTGTGGTCCGCGTTCGTGAATCTCGGCCTGTTCATCTGGGCGAAGAACTCAGGCCGAAGCATCGAAGAGGCGATGACCATGACCTTCGTCTTGCTGGTGCTTATCCAGTTCTTCAAGGCATACAACTTCCGCTCCGACCGCAATTCGGTATTCCACAAACCCTTTTCCAATAAATGGCTTAACATCGCCATCGCGTGGGAATTGATGTTATTAAGTCTGATCGTTTACCTACCCGTCCTGCACGAGCCGTTCGGCACGTTCAGCCTGACCCTCGTGGACTGGCTCATCATTCTCGCGCTTGCCGCCACGGTGTCACCTGTGCTGGAACTCGCAAAATGGATGGAACGACGCGGCTGGTTTGGAAAGATGACGAATTGATTTGCAGGCATTGCAATGGAACGATACGCAACATGCACCACGCAACACGTACCGCGCCTTTATTTGACGTGAAACGTTCTTCGATGAATTTCCGACGGACCCAGCCGCTTCAACGCGGACCGATGTGCCTGCGTGCCGTACCCCTTGTTTTTTCCCAGCCCGTAGCCGGGGTGACGCACATCGAGTTCGCGCATCAACGCGTCGCGTTCGGTCTTGGCAAGGATGGAAGCGCAGGCGATGCTCAAACAGCGCGCGTCGCCTTTGACGAGCGACTTTTGAGGAATTTTCAGTTGAGGGAGTTCGAGACGGAAATCGGTGAGCAGGTATTGAGGGGATAACGACAGTTGATGCAACGCGCGGATCGCGGCGAGGTGAGCGGCGTTCACAATGCCCTGCATGTCAATTTCCTCTGCGGAGGCGAATCCCACGCTCCATGCCAGGGCGGTCTCGCGGATGCGCGGCGCAAGCGACTCCCGTTTGAGCGGAGTCAATTGCTTGGAATCACGCGCCCCAGCCAAAGATCCGGAAAGAAGCGTTTTGTCGCCTGGCAGGATCACCACCCCTACGGATATGGGTCCAGCCAGCGCGCCGCGCCCGGCTTCGTCCAATCCCGCAATGTAAAGCAAGCCCTCCCCCCAAAGTTTCAGTTCAAAGGAAAGATCGGGGTCAAGGCGTTTCATCGTCGTAGAGTCCGCGCCGCGCATTGGCGTGGATGCGGAAGATGTCGCCGATCATACGCAACGCATCGCGCAGGGCGCTGACCTTGCTGTCGGGATGGTGATACCAGTGAATGGGAATTTCGATGATGCCATAGCCGCGGCGGCGCGCGATATAGAGGAGTTCGATGTCGAACGACCAACCGTGAAGCGTCTGGCGGCGGAACACGTATTCGGCGACATCGGCGCGGAAGCATTTGAAGCCGCATTGCGTATCGTTCAAGCCGGGCAGGATGAGCGCCTGAATGATGAAGTTGATGCCGCGCCCGCCCAGGTGACGATAGACCGGTTCGTTGTATCGCACCGCGCCCTTCGCTTCGCGCGAGGCGATGGCAATCTCGAAATCGTCCAGCGCCGGGGGAATGAATTTCGAGATTTCCTCGACGGGCATCGAAAGGTCTGCGTCGCACATGAAACGATACTTTCCGCGCGCTTCGAGCATCCCGCGTTTGACCGCCGCGCCCTTGCCGCGCTCGCTTTGGACGACGCGGACGTTCTTATGCTCTCGTGCGAACTGCCGGGCGATCTCGTACGTTCTATCGCCGCTGCCGTTTTCGACGACGATCACTTCGGATGAAAACGATTGTCCTTCGAGGAAACGAAGGATCTGCCCCAACGTTCCGGGCAGCCGGTATTCCTCATTGTGCGCAGGAACGATAATGGAAAGTAATGTGGACAAGGAAGTTGCCGGGGAACTAAAAAACGGGGACCTGTTCCAATTCGTCGCGTTCCGTTTCGTCGCGCGTCGTAATGAACTCCCTGCCCTCACGGTTGACCAATTTTACAGGCTTGCCCTCATCGAAGGTTCCCGCCCAGAATTCCCTGCGTTTGCCCGTCAGGAATTGCTTTCCGCTTTTGAGGCGCTCCACAAGTTCCTTGCGGCTGATCAGGATATTATCCGAAAACGCGGCGCCCCGCCGTTCGTACCCGCGCGCCATTACGATCTGTCCGTTCTTGTAACGGACGGCTTCTATGATTCCATCGTATTTTTTTGCCATAGTGAATCTCCGCGTGAATTTTAGCATTAAACAAATTCGCCGTCATTGCGAGCGTTGCCTCGTGCCACGAAGCAGTACGGATTACTTCGTCGCACAATCACTCCTCGCAATGACGGTCGTCCTTTGTCGGGGCGCCGGGATTCGAACCCGGGACCTCTTGCTCCCAAAGCAAGCGCGCTAACCGGACTGCGCTACGCCCCGATACGATAAGTGCGACGAGTATA
>JABWAU010000158.1 GCA_013360875.1 Anaerolineales bacterium
TCGATGGTGCATGACAACCAACGCTTTGTGGTCGCGTTGCGTTTTGTAGAAAAAGGCGAAAGCATGGCAACCATTGTGGCTTGGCTATTAAATCGGCTGAAATCTATAGGAATCTCCATCAAACGCGCCTATTTGGATAAAGGATTTTGTTCGCTGCCCGTTCTCAAGACCCTGAAACGACGCAAAATAAAGTTTATCCTGCCTATTCCTGTACGCGGAAAGTTGGGCGGTGTGAGAAAATTATTCGAAGCGTCCGGCAGCCACCAAACAACGTATAGGCTCACCAGTCCGAAGCCTGGCGCATTGGAAATCTCGGCGGTGGCGGTCAAGAAATACTCCAAAGGACGCTACAAACGCAAAGGGGCGCGCTGGTTTGCCTATGCAGTTGCAGGATTGTCAAAGTCGGTTGAGCCACACCAAGTTTTTGAAATGTATCGCCAACGATTTGGCATTGAAACAAGCTATCGGCAAATGAATCAAGTTCGCGCTCGCACCACATCGCGCAATCCCGTAATCCGTTTACTACTGGTAGGCTTGGCGTTTATTCTATTCAACCTCTACATTGCCAATCGTCAGCAGTTCGCAATTTGCCTTAAAAATCCTGCCAAACCTTTTTCCAAATTTTGGTTGACCTTACGCCGCTTGGCACGCATGCTGGCTCATGCCGTTGAAAACTTATATGATCTGGCGGATGTCGTTTCTCGTCACGCTCTTGTGGCGCTTTCGTGATCTACTGATAATAAGATTTTACCCCCTTCTGTCGTCTAAAGTGCAGACCAAAGGCAACAAGGAGTATTTATCATGAACCACAATCTTCAAACCGCGACGCTGGCTGGGGGATGTTTCTGGTGTCTCGAAGCCGTTTTCGATGAAGTCAAAGGGGTGCACGGCGTGGAGTCGGGGTACGCGGGTGGGAAGATGGCGAACCCATCGTATCGGGAAGTTTGCAACGGCACGACCGGTCACGCGGAAGTGGTGCAGGTACACTTCGACCCGAACGTCGTGTCGTATCGCGACCTGTTGAACGTGTTCTTCGCCATCCACGACCCCACCACGTTGAACCGTCAGGGAAACGACATCGGTACGCAGTATCGTTCCGCCATCTTCTACCACAACGACGACCAGAAGATGATTGCGGAGAGTCTCATCGAAGAATTGAACTCGCAGAAGATCTGGGACAACCCCATCGTCACCGAAGTGGTCCCGCTCGACAAGTTCTACATGGCGGAGGACTACCACCAGGAATACTTCGCGCGCAACCCTTACCAGCCCTATTGTCAGGCGGTCGTTGCGCCGAAGGTGGCAAAGTTCCGCAAGCGCTTCCTGGAGATGCTGAAGAAACAGCCTGCCTAATCGCACCCAATCACTTCGTAGACCCCTGTTTTCGGCATCGAGAGCAGGGGTCTGTACCATTCGGGGTGCGAGATCAATTTATTCACGTCGAACGGCTGACCGATTTCTCCGACGAACAAATACCCGATCTCCAATTCGCAAAGCCGTTCCAACGCGGGTCGTTGATCGAAATCCAGATCGTTCGGCAGCAAAACGGTCACGCGGTTCGTCAACGGCGTGATCCAGACGCCGGCATCCGCGCCCACCTCCCCTTCGGAGGACTCGAACGGCATGACTTTCAACGCTGTGGACGCGATTCCGATTCGCGCCTGAACCGGCAACTGTTCCTCCACCCAAGCCATCGCGACCACGTCGTCTTTCCCCGCGATGGCGCAACAATCGGAGGGATACAGGTTGTAGGTGAAAAAGGCGTGTATCGCCACGCCCCCAACCGCAAGCAGTCCGACATATTTGCCCCACGCAAACCGCCCCTGCAATTTCCTCTCCAAGCCAGCCAGCCCCAACCCGCCAAGCAGGGACAACGGAAGGAAAAGCACCATTTCAACGAACGGTCTATCCAGCAGGGTCAAATCCCTGTAGCCGGGAATCCGGGTCACGGGGACGAACAGACTTCCCAAAAGGAGGGTGGCTGCCAACACAGAAACAAAAGTCGAACGCGGATAAACCATCCACGCAAAGATGGTTAGCAGAAGGACCAATGTCGTAATCGGGATTCCCTTATGAAGATACGGGTCGAAAACCAGCGCAAGGACTTCCTGTCGCTCAATGAAGAAGAACTCCAGCAAAGTCGCGGCGACAATGACAATGAAGGCAAAAGACATCCACGTTCGAGAAAATTTTTCCAGCCGCGTCGCAATGACCCATGCGAGGAGTACGATCGCCAAAACGACCAGTGACCGGCTGTGCGTAAGAACGGCAGTGAACACGCCCATTCCAAGCGATCCGTAAAGCACCCAACGTCTTCGCGAAGATATCATGTTTTTATGCCGGGCGAACAGATAAGCCAGCCCAAGCACAAACAGGATCGGACCCAGACTCGTCAGGGCAGGGTATTTTCCCCAGTTCACAGCGTGCGCGGGCATGTACCAGCCAAAAGCGGAAAGGACAATTGCAAAGACCCCCGCCCGGTTCGATTCGGTCTCATGCCTGACCGGAAAGAATACGGATAAGGGAATCAACGCCAGAAATATCTGACCGAATACCAGCATGACGGTTGCGACCTCGGCGCGGGAAACGGAGGCGAAGAGCGCGGTCAGGAAATGGTAACCCGTGTGGTAATAATTCGCGGACAGCCAGTCGAAGATCCACGAGCCGCCATGCGCCAGAATGTTTTTGACGACCGAATAGTGTGTCGCCGAATCGAAATACAGGGGAAGTAATGCCCTGGAAACATACGCCAGCCTGAGGAGGACAAAGAGGAAAAGGAACAGGCTGAGGATGAGGCTCGTTGATCCGGGGGCAGGCTTGGGTAGAGGTCTGAAGCGAAAGAGGAGCGGAATGAGGGCAACGACGAAGAGTCCGATCAACGTCAATCCGATAAATCCTCCCACATTCCAAAACAAGGATAGGATGAGGACCGGCGCGATCCACCCGGCGACGCCCAGCGAAAAATATTCCGCCGATGTCAGCGCGTCGCCAAAGCCAGTCCGCAACGCCAAAGCGATCAGGTATTGGCTTGCGAGCGCGCAAACCAAAATGACGGCGACCGGACTCCAATGGTCCGCAAGGACCGAAAAACCGTCCAGGAGCGCGGTCATGGGTAGGAGGGATACGAAGGCTTGGTACGTGTGGGCGTTGAGGGGAACGGTTGGAATTGTGTTGGTGTGGATGTGGGCGACCCCGTCAACGGGATTGCGGTGGGTTCGGTGGGCATAATTTCCGGCGTGACGCTCACCACTCCAACGGTCGGGAACGCCAGCCCGATGATGGACAGGTATCCTTCCGCGAGCAGGTCTCCGCCGCGCGTAGAGATGAGCATCAGGTGAAGGATTTCGCCGGGCGGGACTTTTTCGCCGCTGCAATACGCATTGTTGCGCCCGACGCTGAGCCGCCGGCAGGCATAGTCGAACCCGGTCTCCCCGCGCAGGATCTTCAAACGGAAATGAGGATAGGAAAGACTCGGCAGGAGCAGGTTGACCAGCATGTCCCCGTCGGCATCGAGACCGAAAGAAACGATACAGGGCCCGCTATTTTCCTCGTTACAGTAGGTCAGTTCGGGAACGGGACCTTCCTGAATTGCCTCGGGCGAGTCCTCAGCGTTATTCCCCAGCAGGGACACAACCCCAATGACGAGCAAAATTGTGACGAGAATGCCGACAACGATCCATTGTTTTCGATTCACGCGCGCCTCTTTCCTATGCAGTATCAGTACTTCACGAAAGCGCGTATTTGGCGGTCTCCCCTGGCGCCGCCCGTCAGAGCAGGTGTACCACCAGATTTTCGCTAGAGAGCGAAAATTACGCGGTGTTTTCGTGATCTACCGAGTATGTCAGGGGCAGATTGTACTTTGGTTTCGGAATCGCGCAAACCGGCGCGATGGGGGGTGTCATCCTGAGGACGAATCACACTTATCCTCTCCTGGAGTTCGTGTTATTTTTGGGATGCTTTCCCTGTGAACAACCCATCATGCACGAACTTTCCGTCACCCAATCCATTTTGAACATCGCCCTGCAACACGCCGAAAAAGCGAACGCCAAACGCGTCACCGATCTGCACGTCGTACTCGGCGAACTCTCGACGATGGTGGACGATTCGATCCAGTTCTACTGGGACATGATCGCCAAGGACACCATTGCCGAAGGCGCGACGCTCCACTTCCGCCGCGTGCCTGCCGAGTTGCAGTGCGCGTCCTGTTTCAAGAAGTATCGCCCAACCGACGGGGAATGGATCTGCCCGCATTGCGGAGGCGTCGGCGCGAAGATCATCGCCGGGGAGGAATTGTTCGTCGAAGCGATTGACATCGAGGATTGAAATTTTCCTTTGCACCCCTCAGATACGGACGAAAATCATCCCAATTGCGGGAATAAGTGACTACTGATCTCCCTCCATAAAGCGTACAATGAAATTGACATGACGCAGCGCATCCCGATCGTCGAAAACATCCTCAACGCCAACGACCGCCTGGCAGAAGAGAACCGCGCCCGTCTCGAAGCTGCGGGAGTCTTCTCCATCAACATCATCGCCTCGCCCGGCGCGGGCAAGACCTCCCTCATCGAGCAAACCCTTCCGCGCCTCAAGGACAAACTGCGCGTCGCAACCGTGGATGGCGACATCGCCACCTCCCTTGACTCAGACCGCGCCGCCGCGGCTGGCGCGGGAGCCGCCATCCAGATCAACACCGGCGGCGATTGTCATCTCGACGCGGTCATGCTGCGCGGCGCGCTCGATCAACTCGACCTCACGCAATTCGATCTGCTCATCGTCGAGAACGTCGGCAATCTCATCTGTCCCGCCAACTTCAAACTCGGCACGCACAAGACCGTGCTGGTCGCGTCCATCCCCGAAGGCGACGACAAGCCCTACAAATATCCAGGCACCTATCGCGGCGTGGACGCGCTCATCGTCAATAAGATAGACCTGCTGCCCTACATCCCCTTCAAAATGGATTACTTCCAGCGCGGCGTGCGGGCGCTCAACCCAAACGTCGCGGCGTTCCCGCTTTCATGCGTCACGGGCGAAGGTCTCGACGCCTGGATCAACTGGCTTACGCAACACGCAACACATAACATGATATGACCCTCGGCGCGCGTATTCACATCACGGGAATTGTCCAGGGGGTTGGCTTCCGTCCGTTTGTGTACAACCTTGCGACAAGGCTAAATCTCAAAGGTTGGGTACGCAACACCTCTGCAGGCGTGGATATCGAAGTGGATGGCGAACAGGATATTTTGGATGCCTTCATCAAGGCACTTCGTGACGAAGCCCCGCCGCTTTCCCGCATAGACGAACTGATCGCTTCATTCCGACCTGTGAACGGATTCACCGCCTTCGACATCCTCCACTCTGAGACCATTCCCTCCGCCTTCCAACCCATCTCGCCCGACGTTGCTGTTTGCGACGATTGCCTGCGCGAACTTTTCGATCCCAACGACAGGCGGTATCACTATCCCTTCATCAACTGCACCAACTGCGGACCGCGCTTCACCATCATCAAAGACATCCCCTATGACAGACCCAAGACAACCATGGCGGGATTTGCTCTATGTCCCGATTGCGAGAGGGAATACAACGACCCAACGGACAGGCGATTCCATGCGCAGCCTGTTGCGTGTCCCATTTGCGGCCCGCATGTTTGGCTGACTCTGGAATCCGACAGCAAGCTGTCGGCGTCACAGGAGCAAACTCCTTCATTCCAAAATGACGACGCGATCCAAAAAACCCGTCGCCTGCTCGCCGAAGGAAACATCGTCGCCGTCAAAGGGCTCGGCGGATTTCACCTCGCCTGCGATGCGACCAACGCGAAAGCCGTCATCGAACTTCGCAACCGTAAACTGCGCGTGGACAAACCCTTCGCTTTGATGATGCCCGATTTGGAAACGATCGAGAAACATTGCTTCGTTAGCGATGCCGAACGCGAGTTGCTAACATCCGCTGCGCGTCCCATCGTATTGCTCAAACGCAGACCTGATTCAAACATCGCCAGGGAAGTCGCCCCGCATCAAGACTGGCTTGGGGTGATGCTCCCATACACGCCGCTTCATTATCTTCTTTTTGCCGATTCTCTTCAACCTTCATCCCTTCGACTTCGCTCGGGGCAAGCCTTCATCCTTCCACCTTTGGTTATGACCAGCGGCAACCTCTCCGAAGAACCAATCGCCACCGACAACGACGAAGCCCGTGAACGACTCTCCCAACTCGCCGATGCGTATTTGATGCACGACCGTGACATTCACATTCGCTGCGATGATTCGGTGGTGAGAGTGATCAGTGATCGGTTGTCAGTGATCAGTGATCAGTCATCAGTAAGCAGTGATCAGTCATCAGTAAGCAGTGATCAGTCATCAGACAACGGTAAACCGATCACTAATCACTGGTCACTGATGACTTATCCACTCCGTCGTTCGCGCGGCTACTCCCCCTTCCCGGTCAAACTTCCCTTCGATGTGCCTCAACTCCTCGCGACGGGGTCCGAACTCAAGAACACCTTCTGTATCACGAACGGAAATTATGCTTTCTTGAGTCATCATATCGGTGATATGGAAAACTACGAAACGCTCCAATCCTTCGAGCAGGGAGTGGAGCATTTCGAGCGTTTGTTCCGCGTCGAGCCGGAAGCCATCGCGTATGACATGCACCCGAACCATCTGGCGACGCGCGAGAAAGACTTGGGCATCTGGCAGACCTGGACCTGGTCGCAGGTGGCCGAGGAAGTGCGCGCCATGGCCTGCGGCCTGGCGGAACTGGG
>JABWAU010000159.1 GCA_013360875.1 Anaerolineales bacterium
CAGTACTTCACGAAAGCGCGTACTTGGCGTTCTCTAACGACAGGTTTGCGCTAGAGAGCGCAGACCTACGCAGGATTTTCGTGATCTACTGATAATTGATTGGAATCGAACGGCTTGCCGTCCGGATTTCCGGAAGCAAGGCTTCTGGATTCCAAATTACTCTTTTCTGCCCGCCCAAAACTCCGCGATCAGTTCGCCGACCTTCGCGTTCGGCGCAAGCAACCTTTCGCGGATCGGCGAAATGTCCACCTTCTCCGAAATGATCTTCTCGAGCGGGAACGAAAGTTTCTGGTCGCCCATCACCACCGCGCCCAGCAGGGTTTTCTCGCCGATCAACAACCGCAAACGATTCACCTCGAAACCGGTCTGCGCGATCATGGCATCCGGCAATTGACGCCACGTCTCGCTGTCGCCTCTGGCAATGCCCACCAGGTCGTCGTCGCGCCCGCGTCCGACCGTGCCGATGATCGTCGTCGTCAAGCCTGCCAGCCGCGTCACGTTGAACGGAACAGATTTGACGTAGGCGGTCTTTCTCCCAGCCATGTTCAACCCCGCTGTGTATCCTTGCTGCCGGGCGGGTCCCCACAAACTATCCAATACGGAGCGTTCGCTGGCTGGGTCGTAGACCTGCGCCACGTCGCCCGCCGCGAAGATGTCGGGATCGTTCGTCTGCAAAAATTCGTTGACCAGGATGCCCCGCTCAACCGCCAACCCAGCCTGCTTCGCCAACTCCACGCGCGGACGTATCCCGATCGCATACGCAACCAGGTCGCATTTCAACGACCTCCCATCAAGCAATCGAACGCCCGCGACGCGACTCTTCTTCCCGATTACTTCGACGACCTCCGCGTGATGGTGCAGTTTCACGCCCTCCTCCTGGAGGCGACGTTCGACGATGCGCGATTCCTGTTCGTCGAGAACGTTGCTCCAATACCGATCCCCGCGCAGGAGATAATGGACTTTCATGCCCCGGGAAACAAATCCCTCCACCAGTTCGAGCGCCGTGATCCCTCCGCCCACCACCACCGCCGTTCTGCCGCGTCGCGCGTGTTTCAGGATGCGTTTCGCGTCCTCCAAATGATCGAGTTTGAGAACGCCTTCGAGGTCCGCGCCAGGCGACTCCAATGGCGTCGCCTGCGCGCCCACCGCGATCAACAGGCGATCATAGGATAACGATGCGCCGCCGTCCAATTGCAGGCAGCGGGATTCACGCGCGATCCTCGTCACCCTCCCTTTGAGGTAACGAAAGTTCATCCTGCGATAATCATCCGCCGTACGCGGAAAGAGAGCTTTGTCGTGCAGTTCGCCGGTCAGATAATAGGCAAGACCGGGGCGGGAATAGAATCCGTGCGGGTCGTCCCCGATCATGACGATCTCGCCTGTTTTGTCCAGAGAACGAATCGCCTCTATTGCCGCGACCCCAGACACACCGGACCCGATGATCACGTACCTCATGATTTCCTCCCCGCAAACAGATCGGTCTTCTCGAAACGCAACACCCCGCGCGGACAGCGCGCTACACATTCGCCACACGTCAGGCACTGGCTGTGAACCACCGGGGCGCCGCGCCAGGCATGGGCGCGCACGTCAATGCCGATGGGACAGTTGTAGGAACAAATTCCACACTGAACGCAACGCGCGGAATCAGGTACCACCTGTCCCGACGCGAGAATCGTGTGTCTAGTCGCATCCCGTTTGAATATGCCCAATACGTTCATCATCTGTAATTGTCGCCTCATTTCGGAAAAAGTTACGGCATCATACTTAAGTATTACAAGGGGAAGCCATGAAAACAAATGTTGAAAGTCACGTGAAAATAACATAAATGCAATAACAATATCCCCCCATTGCTGCCCCTCCTGCACGAAACAAAAAAAACAGGGTTGTCTCACGACAACCCTGCTCGGTTCGCAAAACTTAAGTCGGCAAGCCGACAGTCTCAGTCTTACGAGAGGGGTACAACATTGGCGGCTTGCAAACCCTTGGGACCTTCCTCAATGGAAAATTCCACCTTCTGCTCGGCTACCAACTTGCGGTACCCATCCGTTTGAATGGCGCTGAAGTGAACGAACACATCCTCGCCTTCCTCGCGGCCGATGAAACCATAGCCCTTCGTGGCGTTGAACCACTTCACGGTTCCGACAATACGTTCTGACATCTTTCAACTCTCCTGCTGAGAAAAATTTTCGCCCGTCCACGGCGCCGGGGCGCCACGACCCGGGCAACGTCCGCAAGGGTATCACGCCTGAAAATTGATGTCAAGACTCCTTCAAAACCTTGAACAGGGTCGCATATCGGGACGCGAGGCGCGTCCACGGCGGCGACCATCTCGTCTGCGGAATTCCCCTTCGGATGACCTTCCGCATCTCTTCCGCACCCTCGAACTGCTCCAGCAAAAGGACGCTTCTCCCCAACTCGAACGCCGCGTGCGCGTCCGAGCCGACCGTCCCCGGGATATCGTGTTCCTCCGCAAACCGACGCGCCTGACGATTGAATTGCGGCAACATGCAGCGCGAGTTATAAACCTCGATTGCATCCACCATTGGCAGAATTTCGAGCAGATCCTCTTTCCGCCAGCCGCCTGAACGCCACCGATCAAAGGGATGCGAAACGCTGATGAACGCGCCCTGCTCCTTCAAGCGGCGGATCGTTTCCTGCGGAGAAAGCCCGGCTGGAATCTCCTCCGTCACGAACGCGGCAAGGAGCTCCCCGCGCGCCGTCATGATCTCCTCCCCCACGATGATCCGTTCCGGGTCGAGCGCCCGCGCCGCCAGAGCACCCGCAATCGTGTTGTGATCGGTGACCACGACGCGGTCAATTCCCCTGAGGCGCGCGGTTGCAACCAAATCCGCCGGGCGGGTGAGGGAATCGTGCGAGGCGTCCGTATGGCAGTGGAATTCGACAGAAGGCATCAACCGATTGTATCTTGTAATTCGTTTGGCGCATTAAGGGGTTTTGTTATAAAATTCAAATATATGGGTGACATCCGCTTCTACCATCGGCCCTGGTTCTATCTGATTTTTCCGCCGATTCTGGTTGTAATTCTGTATTTTTTCACGGCTCCACAAAATGCGGATTACAGGGCGTATGCTTGGGGCATCGCCAGAAACCTGGCAATATATTTTACTCTCCTGATACTATGGCTCGCTTTTTTCGCGCAATTCGTTCTTCCGGTTCATACCTTCCGGGATCGTCAAAAAATTTTCAATCGTTTGATCGCATATTTGTTCGGAAGGCACGGACCTGCCATATTCATACGCAATGGACAACAAGTCAAAGGGGAGGGTGAGGAAAAAAAGAATGGACCCGGCGTCCTATGGCTGGATTCAGCCAGTGCGGCGGTTACGCGCACGGCGACCGAAATAAAACAAACGATCGGACCTGGCGTACATTTTATTGATAAGGGAGAATTCATCGCAGGCACTGTGGACCTCCACATCCAAACACATTCCATTAATTTCAAGGATAATGAAGACCCATTCGCCGAGAAAGCCGAAGATCAACCCCCCGAGAAAATCAAAGATCAAAATTCCGAGAAACTTCGACAGTTGCAGGATCGCCGGAAAATGGTCAGTGCACTGACTCGCGACGGCATCGAGGTAATCCCCAACATTTCCATTACCTTCAGGGTTAATACGGGATTTCCAGAGGAAGGCGAACCGGGATCAAGATTCGGATACAGGACGGGGGAAACAAGAGAAGGCAAAGAAAATGAAAAGAAGGACAAGGAGGCAATTTTCCAGGCAATTATCGGGCAAGGTGTCAAGATTGATCTGAACGCTCTGAACGAATCTGCACGCAAACGCCTTGCCTGGAATGAACTTCCCCTTTCTCTTGCCATAGATGTCTGGCGCGAGTATGCGGCAAAGTTCACCCTTGACCAGTTCTTCAACCCGACTCGAATCGTCCAGCCGCCAGAGGAGGGAGACTCACAATCAGCCAGGGAGGAGACAAAACCGGCAAGCGGTCCCGAAGATTATCACAAGGAAGGTATTGCCGCCATACTCGGCGAGATCAATTCGCTGCTGGGCAAGGCAATCGAGTGGTTTGAGGTCAAGAAGGATAGAAATCGCCCTCAAAAAACCGAAATGCCCGAAGAGACAGCGCCTGACGCAGGCAAGAAAAAGGGACCTCAAACAAAAACAGCGCTGCAAGTGATCAATGACATGATCAAGGCGCGATTGACTCAAAGTGAAGTGGACTATTTAGACGATCATGGCAAACGAGACAGTCAAGAAAAAAAGATCGAGAGCGACGAATATAAATTATTGAAATCTCGAGGTCTCATTGTCCAGAATGTAAGCATAAGCAACCTGAAACTTCATCCCACAGTGGACGAACAGCTGATCAAACAATGGTCGGCAAACTGGCTGTCCAATGCAAAGGCTGAAAGCGATCAAATTGACCGCAAATGGAGCATCGTGGAAACAATTGCCCGTGAACAGGCGCTCATAAAATATGCAGAAGCGCTCAGCCGCGAAATCAACGCATTGGCGGAAGACAAACAGCCTAATGTCAGGGACATACTCAAACGGCTTTTTATACGAACACGCGCCCTGATCCGCAGCGGCAAACATAGCGATCAATTGCGTCGCCGCATGAGTCTGGAGTTGCAGGAAATAGAAGACATGATCAAGTGGGTGGAGGAAAACGGTAAATGACATCGCCTGAATCCTCATCCAACGCCGCGAACGAAACCGCATTGCAAAAGGAATGGCGGTTATTTCGGGAACTTTTCCTCCGCCTGCTCGACGTTTTATTGAACAGACTCTTTGACTTAAGACCAGAAAAGGCAATTCGCCGCAGGAGGTATTTGATCTTCCTGTTCCTCATTTCCGGTTTCCTGGTCAACTTGAAAGACTATCCATTACCGATTTGGGCAGGTTTCGTCCAGGATATTTTTTCCTATCTTTTTAGGCAGGGCTCTTACACGCCCAATTATGCGGGGAATCCCTTCATCAACTTTATCTGGATAAGCATTAGCGCCATGGCTAATCCAAACACACTTCAGTACCTCCCGATAGTGCTTGTCTCATTTCTAGTTGCCCGGGAATCCGCCGCCCTCTATATCGCGGACATTTTCAACCTCGACGAGATAGATGTGCGTGCGGCACGACAATTTGTGGGGGCAGTCGCCCTGTCGGGCAGCAACAAAACCATCCGCATCGCCAATGGAGAAGTATTGGAAGAACACAGTTCTTCGCCTGTAATCTTGATTGGAGGACCAGGCAAAGTGATAGTGGATATCGATTCAGTTGCCTTGTTCGAAAAACCGGATGGAACTCCTCGGATTATCGGTCCCACAGGCGAAGAACCGAAAGGCAAAGCCACGCTGGACGGATTCGAACGTTTCAGGACAGCCTTTGACCTGCGCGACCACTTCATCGAACTGCGCGATCAGATAAAAACGGGCGATCCAGAAGAGGAAACAAAATCGCCGGCTGTAAAAAGCAGAAGTCAGGACGGAATTCCCATCACCGCAACCGATGTCCGATTCATGTTCAGCGTTGATCGCGGCGCAAACAACACCGACGATAAAAACCCATATCCGTACAATCCAAAAGCCATCGAAAATTTGGTGTATAAAGCCGCCTCACGAGTGACGCCCGATCTTGAAAACCCATCCACCATCGAATATTCATGGTTTAATAACATGGTTCGCCTGATCCGAGGCAGGCTGGGCAATTTTATGAGTGAACGAAAATTGACCGAATATCTTGCAAGCATCGGCACGCCGGAAACCAAAAAGGCAAAGCAACAAGAGAAAATGATCGCCAAAGAACTCCAAAAACTGGCTTCGTTAACGACAGACGATATGCCCAAAGGAAAAGAATTGCGCTGGACGGATTTGGGTGTGTAACCTGCAATGAAACGTAAACATATTATTCGAGTCATGCTCCTATTGGCGGGGTTGGGTATTATTGTAGTTGCTCTCTTCGCATACCAGCTCGGGTTGGATAACGATGCGGGCTGGGGCAGGGGGCGCTGGTTGATCCTCGCTGCTGGGGTGGTTACGGCTTTGTTTGGAGCTTCGGACTGGATCTTGCCGTTTTTGTATCGTTTGCCCTGGCTAGGCGGGGTCGTGACAATCTCGCCGGTTAAATACATAAAATCGAGATAAAAATAGTCTGGCGAGTCGCCAGACGGGCCTCCCCCGCCTGGCTGCCCAATGGGGATTGCCCAGTTTTCGTGAGGCCAGAGCCCAAATGCCTTGACTGAAGCGCCGGGCTTCCCCCAATCCCAGGGGTTCCCTCCACAGGCTTCATAGTTAGGATGGCCGGGGGCGAAACCGAGATCCTGGCTGAGGTCAAAGTAATAGAGACACCATTTGCCATAGCCGCACATGCCGGTCGGTCTGGCATAAGGTCTGGAGCAGCGCCGGTATTTGAAAGGGTCGCCCATCCAATCCGGCCCCCAATGCGAGGTGTAGAGCAGCCGGCCGTTGGTGAACTGTTCCCCACCTTCGCCGGGTTGGTGCGGCGCAATATAGGAGCGATACAATAGATAACGATAAATATGGCCAGGAATGGAGTAAGTCTCGTTGGCGTAAAAAGCCGAGGCTAAATCCGATCCTTTAGGAACGCTCCCTTTCAGCACATAACCATACGAGTCAGTTGGGGCTCCCTGGCCGGCCTGTTGGAGCTCATACTGGACGGTCTGGCCTGATTGATTGGGCTGTCGCCAGACCACATCATTCTG
>JABWAU010000160.1 GCA_013360875.1 Anaerolineales bacterium
GCTCGCGTCGGTCAAGATCTTCCATATTTTTTCTGCGGACGCATTGATCGTAATGGATGCGGTATATTTTTTCATATCATCCTCGCAATTTCGAATTCTTAAGCGTCTGCTTGACGTAATCCGCCAGTGCAGTCTTGTTAAAACCAGTCGACGTGATCCGCATGGTGCGGGCTTTGCTGCCGTCGCCTTCGAGCAGCCCGTACTTATCTTTCAGCGAAGCGCCTTCGAAAAAGATCAACGAGACCTTGCCCTTGCCCACCACGGTTTGGATGTGATTCTTCTCCGTGGCATACACCAGGCAGTTCTTCCACTTGATGCTCTCGTTGAAGGAAGCTCCCGCCGCGAGGACAGCCGCCCGGACTGCAATGAAGAGCGGGGCAATGTCATCATCCAGGGCTTTAATGTATTCGTTGACGATATCGTTCTTTGATTTTTTGAATTTCATTTCAGCTCCTTTCACCATGCATTTTATGTCAGGAACGCGAATCCTCATTGTACGAAGCGGACATTAGGTTATCCTGCAGGAGCGAATTCGCCTCGAAATATTCCAAGGGCGAAGAGCCGGTCATCTTCTTGAACGAACGGTTCAAATGCGGCTGATCGTAAAAAATCCCCGGGTTTATGTGATGCAGGATGCGCGGATTCCGCGCGGCGAAGTCGCAGGTCTGCTCGAGGAAGGATTGCACATTGCGGATGTTCAACAACTCCTTGCGGCTCAACCCGAACGCCGCGGCGTACAAACGTCTCTTGTGACGCGGCGAAAAATTCACCAGCCAATCGGATTCATCCAGGCGCCTCGAGAACATGGGATAAGGCGACTTCTCTTTCCGATTCAAGCGGATGTGATCCTCCACCTGTTTTGCAAACGCACCGAGACTCCTCGGTTCCTTCCCCACCCAAGCCTGACTCAAAAAAGAGTTGGCTTTCATCTTCCCCCAAAACGATTCCGCGAACTTCAACGAAAGCCTGGCTCCGTATAAGATCAACGGCACGGAATATTCGAGCGCCGCCGGCTGGTTGAAGATTGTCTTCAGACACTGCTGGGGGAGTGAAAATCTCCATCCCCTTGCTTTAACTGTGACCGCCCCCTTCTTCACATAGAAAAAATCATAGAACAACTCAGGGATCAATTGGTCGCTGATAACTTGTTTCTTCCCCGCCTTTATATCGAGTGAGAACTTCCAATAGAATTCGATCCCCAGCCTTGCATCCCCTTTCGATCTTTGAAACGATACATTCATGTCAATCGCCATTGGACAACAGGTGAGGGTCATCTCTGGGATGACCCTCACCTGTGATTATTACGGACCCCACTTCATCGATTCGGCATAAGGCACGAGCGGAATCATCGCCTTTTGCCCGTCCGTATAATACAACTCCGCCGCGCCGCCGAAATAGATCTGCTCGTTCTGCGCGTTGGCGGCGATGACGAAACTCGCATCAGGCGCCCAAAGCGCTTCGTTCATGTATTCGAATGTTTCCTGACGCAGGACGGTCCTGCCCGTCACGCCATCCGCCGCGGAACGGACGAGTTGCAAAGGCGTGCGGTTGGGGATGTCGTTCGGATTGGGGATGGCGCCATAAAAGTAATACAACTGTCCATCCGGCGCGATGAAGGGATTATCGGCAACTTCGGCGGGATTTGTGTCGAAATCTCCGAGCAGAAGGGTTGTCACATTCCCCGAGTTCGTATCCACGCGCCACAACCCGGCGGCGAACATGCCGAAAGTGGGGCTGGCGGAGAACAGGGAGGAGCCGTCTGCGCTGAGCGAGTAATCGCCGCAGCAGATGATGCCGCGTTGTTCGTTGACCAAACGGACGAGCGCCCCGCCGTTCGGATAATAGATCGCGGAAGACGCGCCTTCGTAATATCCGAGCGTGATGATAAGGCGGCTGCCATCCGCGGAATACATTTCGGGCCAAAACAACTCGCGCGGGATGACCAGCCCGCCGCCGACATCGTCGAGCGAATCTTCCAGCACGCGGTTGGATTGTCCGCTTGCGACCGAGTAAAAGTTCAAGCCTTTGTGACCGAAGGCAATCGTCCCACCGTTCGGCGAAAAGACCGGGCTGTTGATGCGCGTCAGAAACGGGTTGTTCTCATCCACCGCGCCGCCGTCGAAGATCATGCGGCGGTCCGAGCCGTCGGCGTCGATCAGGAACATCTGATTATTGGATGTAAAGACGACGCTGCCATCCGCGCTGGACACGTCGTATTCGGATACTTTGAAAGGCTCGAAGGTCAATTGAGTCACCGTCTTGCCGTCTTTCTCAAGCCGGAAGACCTGCAATATCTGCGCGGCGTCATTGGCGAGATAATACATCGAGCGGGGCAAAAGGCTGGATGGGGAATCCCCAGGCGCGGGCGTGGAGGGAGCCGGAGCTGTCATCGCGGCAAAAGTCGCAGCGACAACCGTCTCCACATTGGCGGGTCCTTCCTGAGGCGCGGGAGTCTCCAACGGGTTGGCGCATGCCAAGACCAAGAGAATCAGCGCAGACAATCCGATCATCCGGTTTTTGTATTTCATGATCACCTCTTCATTAAGCGAACAAAGACGCGCAAAGACGTCTTTGTTCGGACGAATATAAAAAAATTATATCTGTTCGTAACGGCTGACGGGCAGGACGAAAAGGGTTGCGCGCTTTTCATCGCCTTTGGAAGGGAGCGCATCCCGCAGGGTTTGTATGGCGGCATCCACCTGGGGATCCTCCACACCCAAAAGCATGGTCGCCACACCGCGTCGCAGAAAGCCGCCGGTGGAGGCCACGCGCGTCACGCGGAAATTTGCGGCGGTGAACGCCTGCGTCAGAGTGTCGGCGTCATCCCCATTTACGATGACGATGATCAGTTTCATGGCGGTCTCCTGATAAGAAGACCTGGCAGGTTTCGGAAACCTGTCAGGTCTTGCACATTATATCTGTTCGAATCGTTCCACCGGTAAAGCAAACACCGTCGCGCCGCCAACAGTGACCGGCACGGGCGCGGGCATCGGCATGGGCGAGCCTTCCAGCGGGAGCGTCATGTATTCGATACGCTGGCGGCAGGCTTCTTGCAGGATTTTCAACGAATCCTGTAAACGGTCTGCGGGCAGACCCACCAGCAGGGTGGCGTTGCGCCGGCCGAGAAAACCGCCTGCGCTGGAAAGATACGTTGAGGATGCGCCGATCTTTTGCAGGGCGTTGGTCGCGGAATCAAGGTCCTGTTCCTGCACAACCGCTATCAACAATAAGAATTTTGGATGATCCATGCTCTTCTCCTGGGATGATTCGCCTTCCGGGTTTGATTCGACGCCCAAGCCGCGCCTCTTTCCGCGCCCGGGCTTGATCCGCTTTCAGCAGGCGTTTCTTCCGCTTCGATATTATCATCACTCCGGGGATGATTCAACCTTGGCTAATGGTTTTAAAACAAAGGGTATGCCAGCACGTACAGGATGCTTGCAATCGCGCAGGTGACGATCATGACCGGCAAGCCGCGTTTGATCCAGATCGCGGAGGTGATGGGCGTGCGCGTCTTTTCGGAAAGCGTGGCGACGATAATGTTCGCGCTCGAGCCGATGATCGTGCCGCTGCCGCCGAAGCCCGCGCCGAACGCCAACGCCCACCAGAGCGGGGCAATATCCATGCCTGCATTACCCAACCCCTCAATGACGGGAATCAACGCGATCGTGATGGGCACGTTATCCACCACGGCGGAAAGAGCCGCCACGATCCAGATCACAAGCACGCCGAAGAGGACGGGATGCATTCCCGACGCGCCCTCGAATAATTTCACGATCATCTCCAGTGCGCCGGAATGTTCCAGCCCGCCGACCATGATGAAGAGCGAGCCGAAGAAGACCAGCACGCTCCATTCCACTTTTTTCAACACCTCCTGTATATCCGGCTGAACCCAGAGCAGGGAGACCGCCGCCGCGCCGAGCGCGATCAGCGAGGGCTCGACATGCAGGAGATGGTGGACGAAGAAAAGCAGGATCGCCGCGCCAAGCACGATCAGGATGCGGCGCGCGATCACAGGCTGGTTAAGCGATTCGGCCGGGCTGAGTTTCATCACCGCCTTGCTCCGGCGCGGGCGTTTCGACAATTCCTTTTTGAAAAGTTGTTTAAGGAGGAATATCGCGCCCACCCACGAGAAAAAGACGATGGGAAGCGAGTAAACCAGGAAGTCGTTGAACGAAAACCCCGCCGCGGAGCCGATCAACACGTTGGGCGGGTCGCCGATCAGCGTGGCAACGCCGCCTACGTTCGAAAGCAGGGCTTCGGTCATCAAATAGGGAAGCGGGCTGACGCCGAGGATTTCGCTGATGAGGATGGTGACCGGCGCGATCAATACCACGGTCGTGACGTTATCCAGGAACATGGCAAGGACGGTCGTGACGATGCCAAGCAGGACGAACAAGCGGACCGGCTTGCCCTTCGAGGCGCGCGCCGCCAGCACGGCAAGATATTCGAAGAAACCCGTCGGCTCGAGCATGGCGACGAGGATCATCATGCCCAGTAACAGACCGAGCGTGTTGAAGTCAATGGCTTCGATGGCGAGTTCCTCGTCGTAGAAGCCGAGTAGTTTGCCCGCAACGAGCATCGCGACCGAGCCGCAGACGGCGACGATGATGCGGTTGACCTTCTCCCAAAATATGAGGATCAGACTGCCGAAGAAGATCACAAAGGTGAGGGCGATGGAAAAGGTATCCATCAGTCCACTTTTTCCCACGCTTTGAGGATCGTCACGCCGATGTCCACGCGCGAAGCGATGCCGATCAATTTGCCGTCTTTGGAGACGACGGGGATATCGTGCAGGTTCTGTTGCAGCATCAGCGAGTAGGCGCGCAGGAGTCCGCAGTCCTCCTCCACCGTGATGACCGGGCGCATCAACGAGCGCACGGGCTTCTTCAATGTCGCGGCGGGCGGACGGGTATCCTCCACCGCTCCGAAGTCGTGGACGAAATCCACGTCCATGACGAAGTTGACGAAATCGGGCATCTCCAGTTTGAGCAGGTCGCGGATGCCGATCACGCCGACCGGCTTGTCGTTCTTATCCACGACGGGCAGCAAGCCGATGTGTTTCTTTACGAAAATGGCGGCCGCTTCACGAATGCTCGTGGACGCGGGAATGGATACCACGTTGCGTTTCATACAGGTGGTGACGTTCATGAGTGACTCCAGGTCTGGAAGGACGATGGAAGTATACCGGCATTCATCCCTCTTCGCGCGGCGCTCGAAAGAGGTTACTTGCCGGTCTCCCCGCCCCGATAGACGCGCACTTGCACCTTTTCCACCGTGGCAAGCATCCCGCGTTTTATCCTGCTTTCGGCATACGCCAGGAATTCCTCGATCTTATCCCTGCTGTCCACGATTTCGATCACGATGGGCAGGTCTTCCGAAAGGCGTTCGATTTTGAACGTGTGGATCACCCTGGAGTGCGCGCCAAACCCCATCATCCCCCGTAAAACCGTCGCGCCGGCGAGACCCTGCGATTTCGCCTCGGTAACCAGCCACTCATAAAGCGGCTTTCCGCCGATCTTGTCGCTCTCGCCTATGAAAATGCGAAGCAAATAACCTTCCTCAGGCAAAGTCATCGGTTACCTCCAGATCGAATGAGCGAGCGCGTGACCCAGCCAGACCGCCCCCAAACCCAACATGATGTGTACAGCCAGGTTGAAAAGCGCCGACATATATTCACTGTCGCGCATCAGATTAAAAGTTTCGTTCCCAAACGTTGAAAAGGTGGTGAACCCGCCCAGCAACCCGACGAACAGAAATCCGCGCATTTCAGGCGTAAACACCCCTTGGGACTCGGCAAGCTGCGAAAGAAAGCCGATGACCAGACAGCCCGCAAGGTTGACTGCAAGCGTGCCGTATGGAAAAGCGATGCTGTTCGATATCCCCTGCACATACCCGCTGAGGACATACCGCAGGATGGAGCCGATAAAACCTCCGAACCCGATGATGATCAATTTGCTCATTCGTACTCCTGACCAAATAAAGTTTGGCAGGAGTCATCAGCGCTTGGCGGTTAAAGGCGGACTCCATCGCCGTCGGTTCGATTATAACGGAAACAGGCGTTAGCCCCGTTCCTCGATATGCGTTCGCTATTAAGTTTGTTTTCCCGCGGCGGGACTCCCCGCACTCCCATTCCTGGCGAGGATGATATATCCCGTCGCGCCCGCGAGAAGCGACGTGAGCAGGACGGCGATCTTGGAGCTTTGAATGAGACCGGGATCGCTGAACGCCAGAAGCGTGATGAAGATGGACATGGTAAAGCCGATGCCGCCGAGGAACCCCGCGCCGATCACGTGCTTCCAGGTCAGGTCGTCGGGCAGGCGCGATATTCCCAGCCACACCGCCAGCAGGCACATCAACGCGATGCCGACGGGTTTCCCCAGAAACAAACCGGTAAAGATGCCCAAGCTGTTCGAGCTGAGCAATCCTTGAAGAACGCCTTCGCCCAGCAAGATGCCGGTATTTGCCAGCGCAAACAACGGGACGATGAAAAAGGCGACGGGTTTATGCAAAAAATGCTGAAGTCTGTACGAAGGCGAATCTTCCCCGCCGTCGCCGAACGGGAGCGCAAACGCAAGCAGGACTCCCGTCACCGTGGCATGGACTCCCGATTTCAGCATGAAGTACCACATGAACAACCCGGGAATCAAATAGACCCAGAGCGTATGTACTTTGAGGCGGTTCAACA
>JABWAU010000037.1 GCA_013360875.1 Anaerolineales bacterium
CGGCTGTGGATGCGACCTTTCGTCCCTATACGCTTCCTGAGGAATATTCGCAATCCCTGCTCGAGTGGCTGGATGAACGCCTGCGGATCGAGGGAGGTCTGCCGTGAGACAGCAATACGCCGTCCGTTCCCTGATGATCGTCGCCGGGCTCATCGTCTTGGGCATTGCCGTCATCGCGCAGATGATTCGCATCCAGAACAGCGAGCAGGCAAAGATCTTCCTCTCGCAGGGCGATCTGTATGCGGGCGAGTTTCGCACCTTCTACCCGGAGCGCGGCGAAATCTACGACCGCAACGGTCACTTGCTGGCGGGCAATCGCACGGTCTACGAGGTGGGCGTGAGCCTGGGCGAGATGAAGGATGTGGACGCGTTGGCTTACGTCCTGGGCACTTACCTGGACATGACCTTCGAGGAAGTCCGCGAGAAACTCCTCAATTCCCCCGAAACCTGGACGTACGTCGTCGTCAAGGATTTCGTGGATGCGAATACGGTCGCCGCGTTGCAGGAGGTGGTGAAACAACTGGAGGAGGCGGACGACGATCGCTTGAACGGTCTCGGGTTCAAACCGCACTTCCAGCGCAGTTACCCCGAAAAGACCCTTGCCTCGAACGTGCTCGGGTTCGTGGCGCGCGATGGGCGCGGATACTTCGGCATCGAAGAAAAATATAACGACCTGCTGGCAGGCAACCCTGTGCAAATGTGGGTGCCGCGCGATCCCAATAAAGCCACCGAGATCCCCAAAGTCCCCAACGGCACGACGCTCGTCCTCACGATCCACCGCGACCTTCAGGCAAAAGTCGAGAGCCTCCTCGATGAATCGCTCGTCGAATATGGCGCGAAGAACGGAACGATCATCGTGATGGACCCGAAGACCGGCGAGATCCTTGCCATGGCGTCCACCCCGCGCATAGACCTGAACAACTACACAGATTACTTCCTCGTCTACGAGAACGGCAGTCAGTACAACCGGGCAATCGGCTCGGCGTACGAGGCGGGGTCGGTCGTCAAGGTGTTGACCATGGCCGCCGCGCTGGACGCCGGCACAGTGACCCCCAACACCACTTACATTGACACCGGTTCGATCAACGTGGGCGGCATCACCCTCCGCAACTGGGACCGCCAGCCTTGGGGACAACGCGACATGACCGAATGTCTGCGCTATTCCCTGAACGTCTGCCTGGCGTGGGTCGCCACCCAGATGGGCTCGCCGACTTTCTATTCCTATATGGATCGTTTCGGTCTGGGGCATCGCACGGGCGTGGATCTTGCCGACGAAGCGATGGGCAGGCTCAAGGTCCCGGGCGATTCGGACTGGTATCCCGTTGACCTCGGCACGAACGCCTTCGGGCAGGGAGTCACGGTCACGCCCCTGCAATTGATGATGGCTGCTTCCGCGATTGCAAACGAAGGGCAGATGGTCACGCCGCACGTGTTGTACGCCATGCTCCGCGACGGACATCAATATAACGTGCCGTCGCAATACGCCGGTTCGCCCATCTCCGCTCAAACGGCGCGCACGCTCACCGAAATGCTGGCGGTCTCGCTCGAAGGCGAATCGTCCGCCGCGCTCGTGCCGGGCTATCGCGTGGCGGGCAAGACCGGCACCGCGCAGATCCCCACGCCCAACGGTTACGACCCCAACCACACCAACGTCTCCTTCATCGGCTGGGGTCCCGTGGACGACCCGCGCTTTATGATCTACATCTGGCTGCAGGAGCCCACCGCCTCCATCTGGAGTTCGCAAACCACTGCGCCCGTTTTCTCGAAGGTTGCCGAACAAACCGTCATCATGCTCAACATCCCACCGGATGTCGTTCGCGCCCAATACGGATCACGCTAATGCTTACGCTCGCCGACGCGCTCGAAGCCCTCACTTCTTTTCGTCCGCAAGCCGCTACGGTGATCACCGAAGCCGTGATCGACTCGCGCCAGACCATTCCCGGCTCGCTCTTTGTCGCCATCCCCGGCGAAAATACAGACGGACACGATTTTCTCTCCGAGGCGTTCCGGCGCGGGGCTTCCTTCGCTTTGATCCAACGCGACGTGGACGCCTCTTTCCGGACCCTCGACCTGCGCGCAGTCTCCTCAGCCGACTCCTGGCTGGGAGTTGACCTCACGCCCCCCCTGTGCCTGCGCGTGGACAACACCGTCTCCGCGTTGCAACAGATTGCGCGGTTCTGGCGCCGCAAACTGGACCTGCGCGTGATCGGCATTACGGGAAGCGTCGGCAAATCCACCACAAAGGAAATGGTCGCCCAGGTTCTCAGCACGCGTTACCGCACGCTCAAAAGCCCGGGCAACCTGAACAACGAGATCGGCCTGCCCCTCACTGTGACGCGCCTGAGCGACGGTCATCAACGCGCCGTGATGGAAATGGGATTCTACGTCCCCGGCGAGATCGCCTTTCTGTGCGACATTGCCCTGCCCCAGGTCGGCGTGGTGACGAACGTCGGGACCGTTCACGCCGAACGCGCCGGTTCGCAGGAAGCCATCGCGCGCGGCAAGGCGGAATTGGTCCAGGCGTTGCCCTCGGCTCCGGAGGGTGTGGCGATCCTCAACTTCGACGATCCGTGGGTCCGCAAAATGGAGGAGAAGACAAAAGCGCGCGTCTTCTTCTATGGTTTGTCCCCCGAAGCGCATCTCTGGGCGGATAAAGTTGAAGGGCTCGGTCTGGAAGGCATCCGCTTCCGTATGCACTACCAGGGCGAGATCCTGCACGTGAAGATCCCGTTGATCGGGCGTCATTCCGTCCATACCGCATTGCGCGCTTCGGCGGTCGGTCTGGTGGAAGGCATGAACTGGCAGGAGATCCTCGAAGGTTTGAGCCAGGGGCACACGCAATTGCGCCTCGCCGCGGTGCGCAGCGAAGGCGGCGCGCTCCTGCTGGACGATACGTACAACGCCTCGCCCGAATCCATGCTCGCCGCGCTCAATCTGCTCGACGAACTGGAGGGACGCAAGGTGGCTGTGCTGGGCGACATGCTCGAACTCGGTCCCTACGAACGCGGCGGGCACGAGATGGTCGGTCTGCGCGCCGGGCAGATGGTGGACGTTCTGCTCACGCTGGGCGAACGCGCGCGCATCATTGCCGAAGCCGCGCGCCGCGTCACCGGAAAGAGGAAGACCATTTTGGAGTTTGGAGAACTGGAACCGCTGGCAGAGTGGCTGAAGGCAAACCTGACGAAGAACGACGTGGTCCTGATCAAAGGCTCGCACGGGCTTCGCATGGATCGCATCGCCAGCATCCTGGAGGTGCGCTCGTGACCCAGAATAACGCCTTTGTGCTGGGGCTTGCCATGTTCTCCTTTGTGATGACCGTGATCTGGGGGACGCCCCTTTTGCGCGTGCTGCGGCATTTCAAGGTCGGCAAGATCATCCGCGTGGAGGAACCGGACCGGCATCGCGTAAAGATGGGGACGCCCACGATGGGCGGCGTAATGTTCATCATTCCCGTCCTTCTGCTGACGGGTCTGCTCAATGCCGCGAACTTCATTGGTTTGGACATCATCGGGACCTCGATCCTTGTGCCGCTAATCGTCCTCGTGGCGTACGGCGTTCTCGGCGCCATTGACGATTGGGAGGGCGTGCGCGGCAGACGGCGCGGCGAAGGCATGTCCGCGCGGACGAAATTCGCCGCGCAGGTGGTCCTGGCATTAGGCACCGCCTACGTGTTGAAATATCTGCTGGACGTGCCGGACATGATCCTGCCGGGCATTCAAGGTGAGATCGAATTGGGCTGGTGGTACGTTCCCATTGCGGCGTTCATCATCGTGAGCGAATCGAACGCCGTCAATTTCACGGACGGGCTGGACGGGCTGGCCGGGTTGATCTCGGCGACCGCCTTTGCCGCGTTCGGCGGCATCGCCCTCCTGCAGGGACAGATATTCCTGGCTCGTTTCTGCTTTACGATCGTCGGCGCGTTGTTCGGTTTCCTGTGGTTCAACGTGCATCCCGCCGAGTTGATCATGGGCGATACCGGCTCCCTTTCGCTGGGAGCGACGCTGGCGGTCGTCGCCTTGATGACGGGACAGTGGCCCCTCCTGCTCATGATCGCCATCATCCCGTTGAGCGAGGCGTTGAGCGTGGTGATCCAGATCGGCTATTTCAAATTGACGAAGGGCAAACGCTTCTTCAAGATGGCGCCCATCCACCTGCACTTCGAACTGCTCGGCTGGAGCGAGACCCAGGTCGTGCAGCGTTTCTGGCTGATCGCCCTGCTGGCCGGCATGGTCGGTATTGGGCTGGCTTTGGTGTGACGGTTGACGTAACGCGACGTTCATGTCGCCTGCTGTTTTGCGAGATAAATCTCGCGTTACGAAACATGGATGATCTATGAAAACAGACTGGAACGGCAAACGCGTTTTGATCCTCGGAGCCGCGCGGCAGGGCTTGGCTTTGGCGCGCTGGCTTTCGGTTCACGGCGCGCGCGTCACCCTGAGCGATGCGCGCGGCGAGGACGAACTGCGCGCGGCGCGTGAATCGCTGGCGGAGTTTGGGATTCGGTGGGCTTTGGGCGGACATCCGCTCGAACTGCTGGATTCGACCGACGCGCTTTGCCTTTCCGGTGGGATCCCGCTCACGCTTCCCATTGTGGTCGAAGCCGTCAAACGAGGCATTCCCCTCTCGAACGATTCGCAGATCTTCATGGAAACGGTTCCATGCAAAACGGTCGGGATCACCGGTTCGGCGGGCAAGACGACGACCACGACGCTCGTCGGGAACATGGCGAAACTTGCTTATGGCGATAAGGCTTACGTCGGCGGCAACATCGGCGACCCCTTGTTGAATTACGTTGACGAAATGAAGCCCGAAGACATTGCCGTCCTCGAACTCTCCTCCTTTCAGTTGGATCAGATGACCCTCTCGCCGAACGTCGCCGCGATCTTGAACGTCACGCCGAACCATTTGGATCGTCACGGCACGATGGAGACATATACCGCCGCGAAAGCGCGCATTCTGGAATTCCAATCGAAGGAGGACGCGGCGGTTCTCGGACGCGACGATAAAGGCGCATGGAGTTTGCGCGATAAAGTGATGGGAAAGTTGTTCGCGTTCAGCATGAGCGAACTCGAAGAAGGCTTGGACGGCGCATATCTGCACGATGGACTGCTGAACCTGCGCGATGGGAACGCGTACCTGCCCTTGATCCTGCGCGAGAAGATCCAGTTGCGCGGCGACCACAACGTGCAGAACGTCCTTGCCGCGTTCGCCATCGGTCACGCGGCCGGGTTTCCCCTGGATGCCATGCTCGAAGCGGCGGAGGATTTCCGCGGCGTGCCGCATCGTTTGGAATTCGTCCGCGAGTTGAACGGCGCGCGCTGGTACAACGATTCGATCGCCACCGCGCCCGAGCGGAGCATGGCGGCGATCCGTTCGTTCGAGGAGCCGATCGTGTTGCTGCTCGGCGGGCGCGACAAGGATCTTCCGTGGGAGGCGTTGATCCGACTCGCGAACGAACGCGTGGATCATATCGTGTTGTTCGGCGAGGCGGCGGAAAAGATCGAGAAAACCGCGGCAGGCATCGGGTCGGGAGAGAGGCGTTTTTCGATCACGCGCGTGAATGGTCTGCGAGAGGCGGTCCGGGCTGCCGCACAGATCGCCGAGCCGGGCGACGTCGTCCTGCTTTCGCCGGGCGGCACGAGTTTCGATGAATTCAAGGACTTCGAGGAACGAGGAGAAAGGTTTGTGAAATGGGCGCTGGAACTTTCGTAAACGATCGCGCCTCCCTTCCCCGCTCTGCAACCCGCAGGCGCAGCGCGGACGTGCCGTTGCTGTTGGCGGTGGTCGCCCTGCTCGTGTTCGGGCTGGTGATGTTGTATTCCGCATCGTTCGATTTTTCCTTCAAGGAATATGGCACGGCGACCTACATGTTCAACCGCCAGGTGAGATGGCTCGGGCTGGGCATTCTGCTGGCGTTTGCGCTTTCGTTCTTCGATTATCATCGCTGGCGCAAAATGGTTTTGCTCGCCATGCTCGGTGTGATCGCTTTGCTGGTCACGGTGTTGATCGTCAATGAAATTCGCCTGGGCGCTTCGCGGACGTTGTTGAACGGTTCGTATCAGCCCTCGGAACTTGCGAAACTGGTCACGGTCATCTACCTTTCGGTGTGGCTGTACGCCAAGCGGCAGTTCCTTCACGACGTGACCATCGGCTTGATCCCTCTCGGCGTCATCCTCGGGATCATCGGCGGTCTGATCTACCTTCAACCGGATCTGAGCGCGGTCGGCACGGTGTTGATCCTGGGCGGGTTGCTGTTCTTCCTGGCGGGCGCGGACATGCGGCAGATCGTCCTGTTGTTGATCCTCGCGGTTGTCATGGCGTGGATCGTGGTGCAGTTCAGCGAGACGGGACAGGACCGCGTGGACAAGTTTATCGCCGGTTTGCAGGACCCGACCAACGCCTCGTATCACGTCCGCCGTTCCTTCGAGGCAATTATCAAGGGCGGCGTGTTCGGCGTGGGAGTGGGGCAGGCGGACACCAAATTGACGGGTCTGCCCTTCGCGCCCACCGACAGTATCTTCGCGGTGGTGGTGGAGGAACTGGGTCTGTTCGGCGCCTTTATCCTGATGTGCCTGTATGGCGCGCTGGTCTGGCGCGGACTGGTGATCGCGCGCCGCGCGCCGGATATGCTCGGGACGCTTCTCGCTTCCGGCATGGCTTTTTGGATCGGCATCGAGGCGTTGATCAACATGTCGGTGATGGTTGGGCTGATGCCCTTCGCGGGGAACGCCCTTCCGTTGGTCAGCGCGGGCGGTTCGAATCTGGTTTCGACCCTGTGTGCCATCGGCGTCATGTTGAACATTTCGCGACAGAGCGGCGATCATTCGCGGCTCGAAGAAGGCGAATGGAGGTCTTTCGGTGCGGTTGTTGATTTGCGCCGGAGGAACGGGAGGCGGAGTGTATCCCGCGCTCGCCGTTCTCAGCGCGGTAACGGCTAAAGTCCGTGACGTTGATACGCTGTGGGTGGGCGGCGAGGGAGGCATGGAGGCGGCGCTGGTGAAACGCCAAGGCGTCACCTTCACGAGCATCCCTGCCGCCGGTCTGCACGGCGTCGGGCTGTCCAGATTGCCGCGCAACCTCTTCACCATGGCGCGCGGCGTCCTTGCCGCACGGAACATTTTGAAGGAGTTCAAACCGGACGTGTTGTTCTTCACTGGCGGTTACGTGGCTGTGCCAATGGCGGTCGCCGGGCGTTCCATTCCGAGCCTGTTGTATGTGCCGGACATCGAACCGGGCATGGCGTTGAAATCGCTGGCCGGTTTCTCCGATGCGATCGCGGTCACGACCGAACAGTCGCAGCGGTACTTTAATAAACCAGTATTCCAGACCGGGTACCCGCTTCGCGCGGACCTCGCGCTGTGGGACCGCCAGACAGCCCATCGCCACCTCGGCCTTTCCGGCGAACTGCCCGTCCTGCTGGTCGTCGGCGGGAGCAAGGGCGCGCGTTCGATCAACCAGGCTGTGTTGAACCA
Source organism: Anaerolineales bacterium (assembly GCA_013360875.1). Classification (GTDB taxonomy): domain Bacteria; phylum Chloroflexota; class Anaerolineae; order Anaerolineales; family Villigracilaceae; genus Defluviilinea. The sequence goes on from JABWAU010000037.1 coordinate 7,473, forward strand.
TGCGCACGCGCTGCTCGAGAGGTTCGAGGTCGTCCACCTCTCCGGCGAGCCGGATTGGGTGCGCGTCAAACATCACCGCGAGCAGCTGTCGGTGGAACTTGCCGCCCGCTACCACGCCATGCCCTATCTTCACGAGATGGGCGCGGCGCTGGCTTCGGCGGACCTGGTCATATCACGCGCGGGCGCGTCGTGCCTGGGAGAATATCCCCTTTTCGGCCTGCCTGCCGTCCTGGTCCCCTACCCGCACGCGTGGCGTTACCAGAAGGTGAACGCGGATTACCTGACAAACCGCGGCGCGGCGGTCATGGTGGAGGACCAGGTGCTGGACGCCGAACTGATGAACACGTTGGATGTTCTTATGAACAACCCGAACAAATTGCAAGCCATGCGCGCCGCCATGTTCGAACTATCCCATCCGCGCGCCGCGGAGAAGATCGCCGACATGCTGGTCGAACTGGCAGGAGAGTAAAGCCCATGATGAGCATTGTGTATGTCTTTTGGATGTACGTCATCCTGTTCGCCGTGATCGGCGCGATGCGCGGCTGGGCGAAGGAACTGCTGGTCGCCTTCAGCGTGATCCTCTCCCTGGCGTTGAACCACGTTCTTCGCAGATACATCCCCATCGCTCGCGATCTCGGGGAGACTGATCCCTCCCTGTTCTGGGTGCGGACGCTCATCCTGCTGGTGCTGGTCTATTTTGGGTATCAGACCGTCGTCAGTATTCCGCATCTCGCCTCGCGGGCGGCGCGCGAAAAATTGCAGGATACGCTCTTCGGCGCGATCCTGGGCGGGTTCAACGGGTACCTCATCGCAGGCACGATCCTGTACTACATCAACGTCGCCGATTATCCGTTCCAGGACGTTGTTTCCAAGCCCGCCGATCCCAACGTATTGCAGGCTGTCAACCAGATGATGCTTTACATGCCTCCGCAATTGCTGGGCGAACCCGCCATCTACTTTGCCATCATCCTCGCGTTCGTGTTCGTACTGGTTGTGTATATCTGAAAAGGAGTATGGAATGCGGAAGCTTGCTTCCGCAGGGCAGGAGCAAGCTCCTGCATTCCAAAGAGATTGACATGACACACGTCCATTTTATCGGCATCGGGGGAAGCGGTCTTTCCGCCATCGCCCGCCTCCTGCTGGAGAGCGGATACGAAGTGAGCGGCTCTGACCGCGCGCTGACTCCCTTTGCCGAGGAGATCCGCAAGGCGGGCGCGAGCGTGTACGTCGGTCATCATCCGCGCAACATTGCCGGGGCGGATTGGGTGGTGAGATCCTCCGCGGTGACGGACGACAACCCCGAGGTCCAGGCGGCGAAGCGGGCGGGAATCCCGGTCTACAAGCGCGCGGATTTCCTCGGTCAATTGATGGAGAACAAAATCGGCATCGCCATCGCCGGCACGCACGGCAAGACGACGACCACCGCCATGACTGCCTGGGTTCTGCATCAACTCGGACGCGACCCTTCGTTCATTGTGGGCGGCGTGATGATTGACCTCGGCGTCAACGCGCGCGCGGGCAAAAGCAAACTGTTCGTGATCGAAGCCGACGAATACGATTACATGTTCCTCGGTCTCAAGCCGCAGATCGCCGTGGTGACCAGCCTCGAACACGACCACCCCGACCTCTTCCCGACGCTCGAATCCATGTACATGGCTTTCGAGAAGTTTGTGGACCTGCTCCCCGAGGACGGGACGCTGATCGTGTGCGCCGAGGACGCAGGCGCCTCTGCCCTGATCCCGCACGTTCGCAAGAGCGGGAGGAGCGTGATCTCCTACGGCATGCAGGGCGATATGACGATCAATACGCCGCTTTGGGTGCAGGCTCGCGACATTCACCCGAACCGGCGCGGCGGCTTCGATTTCACGGTCACGTCCAACATCGAAAGCAAAACGTCCGTCTCCGTCAAAGTTTCCCTGCAAACGCCGGGCAGGCACAACGTGCGCAACGCGCTGGCGGCGCTGGCGGTCGTCAGTGTGTTGGGTCTGTCCCGCAAAAAGGCGGCGGAGGCACTCGGCTCGTTCACCGGCACGGGCAGGCGATTCCAATTGCGCGGCGAAGCGGGCGGCGTCAGCGTCTTCGACGATTACGCCCACCACCCCACCGAGATCAAAGCCACGCTTGCCGGGGCGCGGGCGCGTTACCCCGACCGGCGCATCTGGGCGGTCTGGCAACCGCACACCTACTCGCGCACACAGACCCTCTTCCTCGAATTCTCGCGCGCCTTCAAGGACGCGGACGAGGTCATCGTGACGGAGGTCTATGCGGCGCGCGAACCGAAACAGGACTTCACCTCGGCGGAGATCGTTAGCGCCATGCCTCACTTCTCGGCGCGCTACATCGCAACGCTGCCCGAAGTCTCGAAATACCTTATCGAGAACCTGCAGCCCGGCGACGTCCTCATCGTAATGTCTGCCGGGGATGCCGACCAGGTCAGCGCGGACGTTCTCAAAGGATTGCAGGAAAGGCAGGCGCACAATGCTTGATGAAAAGACGGGAACGCTTCGGACTCACCCAAGCCCTTCGGTCAAACTCAGGGCAAGCCTGCTCCCGCTGCGAACGGCTTTGATCCTCGCTGAAAGGGAATCCCCATCCCGACCGCGCCGCGTGAACACGGACGAGATGCTCGCCATGCAATTGATCGCGCGGATGCAAGCCCGCTACAAACGGACGCATCCATGGATAAAAGATTCGAGAAGTTGACAGAGAAATCATGTGAAAAGGAAAAGGAACATGGTCGTTGCGGCAAAACCCACTGACGCGTTACGCGCAAAATTCGGCGGCAAGGTGAAGGAAAACGTCCTGCCTGCGCCGTACACCTCCGCGCGCATCGGCGGCCCGGCGGATATCTTCATTGCCGCAGACACCTCCGCCGAACTGGCGCGCATCGTCAAGTGGTTGTGGAGGAACGGGATGCCGTTCACGTTATTGGGCGGTGGCTCGAACGTTCTCGTCAGCGACCGCGGCGCGCGCGGCGTGGTGGTCCTCAACCGCTCGAAGGGAGTTAAATTCCATTTGGGCGATCAACCGTCCGTTACGGCTGAATCGGGGGTCGTCTTCAGCAATCTCGCCAACCGCTGCGCGTCCAAAGGTCTCGCCGGGCTCGAATGGGCGGCGACCGTCCCCGGCACGGTCGGCGGCGCGGTCTACGGCAACGCCGGCGCGTTCGACGGCGACGTGGCTGGAAGTTTGATCCGCGCCGAATTGTTGACCGAAAACGGCGAGGAGGTTTTCACGGTCGGGCAAATGGGTTACGGATACCGCACCAGCGCCCTGAAACGCGGCGAGATAAAGGCGGTGGTACTTTCGGCTGAGTTGGCGTTAAAAAATTCGTCCAAAGAGGAAGTGACCGTTAAAATCCAGCAATTCAGCGCGCACCGCAAGGCGACCCAGCCTCCCGGCGCAAGCATGGGTTCGATGTTCAAGAATCCGCCCGGCGATTACGCGGGCAGGTTGATCGAAGAGGCGGGGTTGAAGGGAGTCCGCATCGGCAACGCCGAGATCAGCCCGGTGCATGGAAACTTCTTCATCAATCACGCGGGCACAAAAGCGGAAGACATCCGCGCCCTGATCCAACTGGCGCAGAAGACCGTAAAAGAAAAACTGGGCGTCGAGTTGGAATTGGAGATCGAGTTGATCGGAGAATGGTAATAGTTTCGTGGTGCGTGGTACGTGTTCCGTTATGCAACACGAAACACGCGACACTCAATACGAATTACGATTTGAAATGACTCAAACCACACCGCCCCCCTCCAAACTCCGCGTCGCCGTTCTCTTCGGCGGGCGTTCCGGCGAGCATGAAGTCTCGCTCATGTCCGCGCGTTCCGTGCTGTCCGTGCTGGATCCGGCAAAATACGAAGTGACTCAGATCGGCATCACGCACGAAGGCACCTGGCTGACCGGAGAGAACGTGCTGGACAAGTTCGAGAACGGCAAAACGGAGGGCTTGCTCCCCGCCATTCTCTCCCCCGACCCGTCCGAACGAGGCGTCTACGTCCTCGAAGGCTTTTCCGGACTCCGCAAATGGGCGGACGTTGACGTTTACTTCCCGGTGCTGCACGGCACGTTCGGCGAAGATGGAACGATCCAGGGATTGTTCGAACTGGCGGACGTTGCTTACGTGGGCGCGGGCGTCGTCGGTTCCGCGGTCGGCATGGACAAGGGTGTCTTCAAGGACGTGATGATCGCCAACAACATCCCCATTGTGGATACGCTGGTCGTCCTGCGCGCCGAGATCGAAAAGGACATGCTGGCTGTCATCGAAAATGCCGAACGCCTCGGCGAATATCCGCTCTTCACCAAACCCGCCAACCTCGGTTCCTCGGTCGGCGTGACCAAGTGCAACAACCGCTCCGATTTGCAGGAGGGCTTGATGGAAGCCGCCTCGTTCGATCGCCGCGTGCTGATTCAAAAGGGAATCAGGAACGCGCGCGAGATCGAGGTCAGTGTGCTGGGCAACGAAGAACCCATCGCCTCGGTCTGTGGCGAGATTTTGCCGAGTCGCGAATTCTATTCGTACGAATCGAAATACATTGACGGCACGTCGGGGCTCATCATCCCCGCGCCGCTTTCCGTGGAGACCTCCGAACTGATCCGCGAGTATGCCGTGCGCGCCTATAAAGCCATTGATTGCGCCGGACTGGCGCGCGTGGATTTCTTTGTCGAAAAGGACACCGACAGGGTCCATTTGAATGAGTTGAACTCCATCCCCGGCTTCACCAGGATCAGCATGTATCCCAAACTCTGGGAAGCCAGCGGGTTGTCCTACGCCAAACTCGTTGATCGGTTGATCGAACTTGCCATGCAACGCAAGGCGGAACGCGACCGCACCTCGCACACCTATCGGAGGCGGGCGTGAACGACAGGAAGGAACTCACCCGCGCCGAATTTATCCGCCTGCGCCGCGAAAGGGAGCGTGAGGAACAACTGCGACGCGCCTCGAAAGTGGTTACGCGTTCCGTTCCCGCCGCGCCGCGAGTCCGTCGGAGCGATTCCCAACCCGTCCGCAAGCAGCCCTCGCGTGCCAAGGGCGCCCGCCGCCGCTTCCAGATCGTATTGCCGCACACGCCGCGCGTCAACGCGCGCGCCGTCAGCCTTCCCCGTCTGCGCCTAGGCTGGAGGTTGCTCTCCTTCGCGTTTGCCGCCACCCTCGCAACTGCGCTTTACCTTGCCTTCAACCGTCCCGAACTGCGCGTGACCCAGGCGCAATTGACCGGCAACCAAATACTGTCGCAGGCGGAGGTGGATGCCGCGCTGAACGTTTCGGGACAGCCCATCTTCCTGCTCACCCCCTCGGAACTGGAGACCCGCCTCCGCCTCAACTACCCGGAACTTGTCTCCGTCCGAGTGACCGTTTCTCTGCCCAATCTCGTCTCTGTCCACGTGACCGAGCGGCAGCCCGTCATCCGCTGGGAGCAGGGAGGCGGCTACACGTGGATCGCGGAGGACGGCGTCGCTTTTCGCCCGCGCGGCGAGATGGGAGGGCTGATCTCCGTTTTGGCGCTCTCAGCCCCGCCCGTCGAAGGAATCGCATCGTCGCCCGATCCGTTGACTCCCGCGCCGTTCATTTCGACCGAGATGGTGCAGGCGTTGAAAGGTCTGGCGAAATACGTTCCGCCCGGCGCGACGATCCTGTACGAAAAGGGAAACGGCTTCGGCTGGAACGACCCGCGCGGCTGGCGCGTCCACTTTGGAACGAAGGCGCGCGATATCGAATTGAAGATGCGCGTGTACGAAGCGCTGGTCAATTCGTTGACGCAGAAAGGCATCCGCCCTGCGTTGATCAACGTGATGTACCCGAGCGCGCCGTATTACCGGTTGACGCAATAAGTTTGGAATCAGCCAGCTTGCTGGCGAGGAACGGGAGCAAACTCCCTGAGTCCATAAAAAGGAATTATGGAAGAGATCATCGTAGGCATAGACGTAGGCACGACCAAGGTCTGCACGCTGGTGGGGCGGGTGGAGGACGACAAGTCCATCCGCATCCTCGGCGTCGGCATCGAACCTTCGGAGGGCGTCAAGAAGGGCGTCATTGTGGATCTGGGCGCGGCTTCGCAGGCGATCACGCGTTCGGTGAAGAAAGCCGAGTCCACTTCGGGACTCGAGATCACCTCCGCGCTGGTGAGCCTCGCGGGCGCGCACGTCGCCTCGGTGAACAGCCGCGGGGCGGCGGCGGTGAACGGGAATGTCATCGAACAGTACGACATCGAACACGCCCTCGAACAGGCACAGGCGGTCGCCATCCCGTACGACCGCGAGATCATCCACGTCATCCAGCGCGGCTTCAGCGTGGACGGGCAGGACGGCATCCGCAACCCGAAAGGGATGCACGGCTACCGTCTCGAAGTGGAGGCGCACATCATCACCGCCTCCGCCGCGACGGTGGACAACCTGCGTCAATGCGTGGGCGCGGCGGGCGTCGAAGTCCAGCAATTTGTGCTGAACCCGCTCGCCTCGGGCGAGGCGGTGTTGACCGAACAGGAGCGCCAGATGGGCGTGGCGGTCTGCGACATCGGCGGCGGCACGACGGACCTGGCGATCTACGTGGGCGGCGACGTGTGGCACACGATGGTGCTGGCGGTCGGCGGGAATCACGTCACACAGGACATCGCGCACGGCTTGCGCCTCGCCTTTGCCCAGGCGGAGGACGTGAAGAAACAACAGGGACATGCCGTGCGCGCCGAGGTTGGCGCGGAGGAATATTTCTCCATCCGCCCGTTCGGCGAGGACCGCCCGGCGCTGATCAACCGCAAGGAACTCGCGCACATCATTGAAGCGCGCGTGGAGGAGATCTTTTCGCTCACGCTGCAGGAGATCAAACGTTCCGGTTACGACGGCCTTTTGCCGGCCGGCATGGTGTTGACCGGCGGCGCGTCCGCATTGCCCGGCATCCGGCGCATCGCCGGCGACGCGCTGAACATGCCGGTCCGCATCGCGCAACCGGAGAATTTACTCGGTTTGGTTGACCGTTTGAATTCACCCGCATATTCGACCAGTGTGGGTTTATTGCGATGGCTCATATCCATGCAGGATCACGACCTCAGCATCGGATCTGGGCGCCGCGTGAAAGGAGACAGGCGTATGGGATTGGGTTTCGTCAAGAAGATCATCGGAAGAATATTGCCGTAGCGCTCTCGCCCCGAGCGGAGCGAAGTCGAAACGCACCCCTGCGATCATGCGTTTCGCTACCCCAAAGGGTACGATGTCAGCGCGAGACGATACATAACATTAAAAAATGACGTTGCAGAATCAAAAGCAAGTATCATAAGACCAATGTTTGATGGAGGCAGTCATGGACTCGACCAATAGGAACAACGCACAGCAACAAACCGAAACATTCGCCCGCATAAAAGTGATCGGCGTGGGAGGCGGCGGCTCGAACGCCGTCAACCGCATGATAGACGAAGGGATTCAAGGCGTCGAATTCATCGTCGCCAACACCGACGCGCAAGCGTTGATGCTGACGAAGGCGACCACGCGCGTTCGTCTGGGCGACAAACTCACGCGCGGGCTCGGCGCGGGCGGCGATCCGGAAGTCGGGCGCAAAGCCGCGGAGGAATCCTCGGACGAACTGTATAACGTGCTGAAAGGCGCGGATATGGTCTTCGTCACTGCGGGCATGGGCGGCGGCACAGGCACCGGCGCGGCGCCCATCGTCGCCCAGATCGCCAGGGAGAGCGGCGCGCTCACCATCGGCGTCGTCACGCGTCCCTTCACCTTCGAAGGCATGCGCCGCATGCAGGCGGCGGACATGGGCATCGGCAAGTTCAAGGAACACGCCGATACGCTGATCGCCATTCCCAACGACCGCCTCTTGCAGATCGCGGATAAGCGCGCCTCCCTGCAGGATGCCTTCCGTCTCGCCGACGACGTTTTGCATCAGGGCATCCAGGGTATTTCCGAATTGATTACCACACCAGGGCTGATCAACCTCGACTTTGCGGACGTGCGCGCCATCATGTCCGAAGGCGGCGCGGCGCTCATGGCGGTCGGAACAGGTTCCGGCGACGAAAGAGCGAAGAAAGCCGCCGAGGACGCCATCTCCAGCAAACTGCTCGACATCACCATTGACGGCGCGCGCGGCATCCTCTTCAACGTCACCGGCGGCCCGAACATGACCCTCTTCGAGGTCAACCAGGCGGCGGCGATCATCCGCGAAACGGCTCACCCCGACGTGAACATGATCTTCGGCGCGGTCATTGACCCGAACATGGGCGACGACATCCGCATCACGGTCATCGCCACCGGCTTCGAGCGCAGTTCGATGCCGCGCCGCGCGTTGGAACGCAACACGCGCGAGAACCGGCGCGACCCCATCCTCCCGATGCGTGAGATGGAATCCGTTTCGGTTCGCGCGGACCTTTCGACTGGCGCGGCAAAGGAGCCGCCCTCCCAACCCCTGATCAACCGCGACGATCTCGACGTGCCAACTTTTTTGCGGAATCGAAGATAACAATTGGATCTCACGAGTCTCAACGACCTGTGAGTCTATAAGAAAATATCGGTCAAGTCCAGTTCCCTAAGCCGGAGCGGTTCTGCGTGCCTGGGCGAGGCATGCAGAACCGCTCTGTGCGTACCCCCACCCAGCCTCCCCCATTAAATGGGAGAGGCATCCACAGGACGGGGATCAGGTGAGGTAAAATAAAACCGATGAAAGCCAAACTCCCCCAACCCGTTCACGAATCCTATCTCAAACATCGCCGGCAGGCGGCATGGCAGATCGTCCTGCCCGTCGCGTTGACCGCGCTCATCATCGTCGCGTTGATCGTGCTGGTCAATGTCGCGACCTTCAACCAGGGCGGCGACGTTGCGCGCTGGGCGGCGATCTCGACGATATGGATCGTCGTCCCCGTCATTGTCGCGGGCTTGTTCGTTCTGGTCGCGCTGACAGGGCTGGTCTATCTGATGAAGCAACTGCTCGATATTACGCCGACGTATACTGGCATGGCGCAGGACTACGTTCACAAAGCCGCAGGCTACATCAAGCGCGGCGCGGACGCGGTGGTGAGACCGATATTTTTCATCGAAGAGATCCGCGCGAGCCTCCGCGTGTTCTTTGGAAGGAAATAACATGAGAGACCCTAAAGGTCTCCGAGACCTTTAGGGTCTGGAAACAAGAGGAAACCAACCATGGACAAAAGCAAAACGTTATTCTTCGGCGCTCTCATTGGCGCTGTCACAGGTCTCATCGCGGCGATGCTCCTCAACCGCCGCGCCGAAAAAAGCGAAAAGGAAACCGCCCTCTCCACAGGCGAAGGGTTGAAACTCGGCATGTTGGTATTTGGTCTGTTGCGGGCGATCGCGAGTTTGGGGGAGGAAAAGTAAATGAATCAGCCTCATCCCCCTGGGTGCATTTTTATTCCAGAAAGAGGAAAAATGAAGCGCATGCTGCGAATCGTGCTTTGGCTTCGCGCGGTATTGTTCCTCCTGCTGATATTTTCAGTGCAAGTATCGAGCAACAACGTGGTTGAAATCATCGGGTAAATCATCGAACTCCTGGGCATAACGATATTTACGCGGGTTTAATGGTTCCGGCTTTCGCCGTCAAAACAAGCAGTGAAAGGTTCACTCACCTCTTATTCCTCCCCCTCAGATCCTCCGCCTGGAAGGGTCCCCTCTCCATCATCAAGGCGCGCGCGTTGTCAACCTGCTTCCACACATTCCATAACAATACTCCGCGCACGCGGCCATCTTCGAGATAATAGACCACGCCTTTCTTGAAAGGCTCCTCCCAATCCGAGACCATTTCCATCTTACTGCTCATCTCGCCCACTGCTTCGTATCCCAACTCGAACAGATCGGAATAGAACATCGGGACGTGATCGTATGTCTCACTTGCGCCTGCCATGTTGCGTCCGGCAAGTTTCCCCATGAAGACCGCGTTGTCTTCGTGTTCCACGCGCGTGCGCTTGCCAAGACCAACATGGAAGAAGTTCGCCGCGTCGCCCACCGCGTAAATATCGGGCGCGGAGGTCTCCAACCGTTCATTGACGACGATGCCGTTCTCGATCTTAAGTCCCGCCTCCTGCGCCAGCGTGACGTTCGGACGGATTCCGATGCCAGCCACGACCCCATCCGTTTCGATGCGGCGTCCGCTCCCGGTGTGGACGACGAGGCGATCTCCGTCTCTTTGAACGCTGGCGACCGAATCGTTCGAAATCACCTCCACACCCTTCTCGCGGTAATAATCGTTCAGGAAGTGTGCCAGGTCGCCGGGGAAGACCAGTGCACTGATGGCGTCTTCGAGGAAAACCATCGTCACTTTTTTCCCGACCATCGTCAGCGCGGCGGCGATCTCGGAGCCGATGAATCCGCCGCCGATGACGACGAAGTGTTTCTTTTCGTCCGCCATTTTTCGCAGGCGCTGGTAATCCTGAAAATCGCGGAAGTAAATGATATCCCCATCGCCGAACGGCAAACGGATCGGCATGCCGCCTGTGGCAAGCAATAACTTGTCATAGGTGTATTCGTCCCCTTTGTCATCTCGAACGGTTTTCTTTTTGGAATCGAGTGCGGTCGCTTTGCGCCCCAGGATCAACTCCGCGCGCTCACCTGTTTTGCGCCAGATCTTTTCGATTGGTCGTCCCTTCCACAATCCCTTCGAAAGATTGGGCCGCATGTACGGCGGGTCAGGCTCCATGCTGATGAGTCCAATCGAGCCGTCCGCATCCAGTTCACGGATGCCGCGCGTCGCCGCGTCGCCCGCCAGCCCTCCGCCGACGATCAAATACTTGTAATGTTTCATCTCATCCTCCGTTTGTGATGTCATTGCGAATGCAGCGAAGCAATCTCATCATAACCGATAAGCGGGAGATGGCTTCAACAACTTCGTCGCCTTGCGATGACATTGTCTTACTTTTTCAGACACACCAACCCCTTGAGATATGCGCCTTCGGGGAAATGCAGCGAGACGGGATGATCCGCATCCTGGGATAGATATTCGACGATCTGCGCTTCGACTCCCGCATCGAGGGCTGACCCTGCCACGATTTTCTGGAACAACGCTGAATCCACCCCGCCCGAGCACGAAAACGTGACCAGAATTCCATGCGGGCGCAGTAACTTGAATGCCAGCAAATTGATGTCCTTGTAGGCGCGCGCGGCTTTTTCGGCGTGCGCGGAGGTGGGCGCGAACTTGGGCGGGTCGAGGATGATCATGTCGAAGGAATGTCTCTCATCTCGGAATTTGCGCAGGAGTTGGAAGACGTCGCCTTCGAGGGAAGTATGGCTGTCAAGCGGCAGTTTGTTTCGCGCGATATTCTCTTTGCACAGATCGAGCGCATCGGACGAGGAATCAACGGATATAACAGATTTCGCCCCGCCCGCCAGCGCGTTGACGGTAAATCCGCCTGTGTAGCAGAAGCAATCCAGCACATCCTTATCTTTTGCGAGTTCGCGCACACGCAGGCGGTTTTTTCGCTGGTCGAGGTAGAAGCCGGTTTTGTGGCCGGAGGCGATGTTGAGATTGAATTGGAGGTTGTGTTCAATAATTGGAAAGTGGAAAGTGGAAAGTGTGCCGCGTAGTAAACCGATTTTGGGTTCCAAGCCTTCGAGTCCGCGCACGTCGGCGTCGGAGCGTTCGTAGATGGTTGTTAATCCTGTTTCTTCGAGGAGAAGATCGGCGAGGGTTTCCTTCCAGTATTCGGCTCCGGCGGTGAGGGATTGCAGGACGAGGACATCGTTGTAGCGATCAACGATCAAGCCGGGGATGTAATCCGATTCTGCATAAATCAAGCGATATGCGTTCGACTGACCTTCGACATTCGACTTTCGACGCAGTTCAACGGCAGATCGAATCCTTCGTCGGAAAAATTCCCTATCAACGACCTCGTCCTCGAACGTCCAGGCGCGGGCGCGGATCTGGGAGGTTGGGGAGTACGCGGCTCGGGCGAGGAAATGTTTGTCGGACGAGAGCAGGTCAACGGTCGCGCCGGAAGCGGGTTCTTCGTCCATACTCTGGATCGCGCCGGAGAAGATCCACGGATGGCGGCGGAGCAGACTCTTTTCGCGTCCGGGTTTGAGGATGAGGGCGGGCATCAGTCCTCCGGCCGGAAGGGTTTGAAGTTCTGCATCCAGCGTTCAGGGTCTTGGATGGTCTCGAAGCCGAATTGCCGGTACAGCCCGTGCGCGTCGTTGGTGACGAGCAGCCAGCGGCGCACATCCTTGAGTTCGGGGTGTTCCATGACGGTCTGGATGAGCCATTTGCCGAGGCCGCGCGCGCGATACTCCTCGTGGATGAAGACATCGCAGAGGTAGGCAAAGATCGAGTAATCGCTGACGATGCGCGCCAAACCGATCTGCCTGTCTCCATCGTACAGACCGAAGACGAGCGAGTGTTGGAGGGCGCGTTCGGTGTATTTGAGCGGGCGGCTCGATGCCCAGTAAGCGCGGGTGAGAAAGTCCACGATGGTTTCGATGTCGAGGCGGGACGGGTCGGTGCTGATGGTAAAGTTGTCTTTTTGAACTTCGATAATTTGCATGGCGTGAGTGTATCATAGGTGATATGATTTTCGTCGTTGCGAGCCCGAGCGTAGTGAGGGTGTGGCAATCTTCTCGTGGTGGAGGGGATTGCTTCGGTCGCTGCGCTCCTCGCAATGACATTTAAAGGAGCATAAATGCTAAAACCTGTTCGCTGGAATACGTTTATCCGTGATCTGTTGGTGATTCAGATCGGCTTTTTGTTGTATGGCTTGGCGCTGGCGTTATTGATCCGCGCCGACCTGGGAACGAGCACGTGGCTGGTGCTTGAGATCGCGCTGGCGGATATTTTGGGGATCAAGATCGGCACGATGACCGTGTACATGGGGTTTGCCATCCTGGTCCTCGCGCTGATGATGCGCGAGAAGGTGGGATGGGGAACGCTGGCGAACATCCTGAGCATCGGGCCCTGGTTGAATTTGTGGCTGGATTGGATCTCGATGCCTGAAAACAATCTTGCGCTGCAGATCGGCATGTTCCTGCTGGGTGTGTTGATACAGGGCATTGCCACCGCGGTCTACATCGGCGTGGACGCGGGCGCGGGTCCGCGCGATAGTTTGATGCTGGCAGTGCATCGCGTGACCGGGTTCAGCGTCCGTGTTGCGAGGGGTTCCATCGAAGTGATCGTTGTGACCATCGGCTGGCTGTTGGGCGGACCGGCGGGCTGGGGGACGCTGGCATTCGCGTTACTGATCGGGCCGTCGGTTCAATGGGCGTTCAAGTTTTTCAAAGTGCGTCCGCATAAACCGGAGGATGTGATTGTCCCCGCGATGGCGGTGGAGGATTAGGGAAGCGAGCAGTGGTCAGTAATCAGTGATCGGTGATCAGTGATCAGTGATCAGTGATCAGTGATCAGTGATCAGTGATCAGTGGATGACGTTGAGTAACTTGAGATCGGAAGGAGAATTTCAGAATCATGGAAATGCAGAATGATTTGAGCCAGCCAATGCAACCAAAGGAAGAACCCAGAAACCGTTCGACAGGCGCGCTGGTGTTGTTTTTGCTCCTGGCGCTGCCGATGCCGCTTTGCATGTTCGTGTACCATTTTGTCTTATGGTCGCTCGAACAGGCTGCTATTTCATCGGGCAGCCTGGCAAACCTCGCCTGGGCGGGACCGGTCGGACTGGCAATACAAGCCATTGTGATGACAGGTCTCATTGCGGCGTTGTGGTCCTTCACGCAGGACGACCGCTTCAAGCCGGTCTACGCGGGCTGGCTGGGTGCGGCGTCCATGGCGTTCCCGGCGCTGGCGCTGAGGTTCCTCGGTCCGAATAACGACCAGTTGGGTTCCATCCTTCAGATCGTCATCTCTCTCGCTGCATTTTTTGTCGTTTCGAGAGTCCGCAAGGTGAAAATTGACTGGAAAGCAGGCAACGTCCCGGTCGCGCTACTGCTTGCCGCGTTCGGCGTGGCTCCGTTCGCGGTCTTCGGCGCGTTTGGTTCACCAACGGATGCGTTGCTTGGTTTGCTGGCGGGCCTCGCGCTCGGTCTGCTTGCGGCGGCGCTGATGGAGTCCGCGACGGGGAATAAATTCCTCGATGCGTTCGGCATCGGCGCGGCGCTGGCGCTGCTCGGTTCCGCCATCGGGTATGACGGCGCGCAGTTGATACTGCTTGCCATCCTGCCTGCGTTCGCTTTTGCAATCGCGGCGGTCATGCCATCGCGGGCGGCGGGCGCGTTGCTCACGGGTGTGTTGGCGGCGGCAGGTTTGATCTTTTTCGATCCTACCGAGTTGACAATCCTGCTGGGCGATGTCGGCGCGCTGGCGGTGCGGGCGGGCGCGTATGCCCTCGGTCTGGGATTGGCGGTCGGAATTATCGGGTTGGCGATTCAACTTGCGACGGGATCAGGCGAAGGGCGTCGTCCTGAGCGTGTCGAAGGATCGGGTGCGAAGCGTCTGCTCGGTTGGGTCGGCGCGGGCGCGGCGTGGCTCGTCGTCCTCATCCTGTTCTTCACGAATGGTCATCGGGGATTCTATGGCGACCGGCTGTTCGTCATCCTGAAGGATCAGGCGGAACTCTCACACATCCGCCAGATCGAGGAAATCGACGCGCGTCGAACGGAGGCATATCGGGAACTGACCCAGCTCGCGAACGAGACGCAATCCGGTTTGCGCGGGACGTTCGATTCGCTAGGCGTGAGGTACACGCCGTATTACCTCGTCAACGCGATGGAGGTGCGCGGCGGGACTCTGATCCGACTCTATTTGCTGACGCGCCCCGAAGTGGACCGCGTCATTCCCAGCCCGAGGCTGCGACCTGCCCAAGCGGCCGATGCTTTGGCTTTGAACAATCTCTTCTCTTCGCCTCCGCCGGGCGGAGTGCAGTGGAACGTGAGCATGATCGGCGCGGACAAGGTTTGGGAGGAGTTCGGCGTGCGCGGCGAAGGGATCGTGATCGGGCAATCGGACAGCGGGGTGGACGTGAACCATCCCGAATTGAAGGACAGTTATCGCGGCAGGAATGAAGGCGACGATTACAACTGGTTGGATCCGTGGTATGGGAAGTCCTCGCCGTACGATGAGAATGGTCATGGCACGCATACGCTTGGCACGGTGCTTGGAAAGAACGGCATCGGTGTTGCGCCCGGCGCAACCTGGTTTGCGTGCATGAACTTGAACCGTAATCTTGGCAACCCGGCGTTGTACCTCGATTGTTTGCAGTTCATGCTGGCGCCGTTCCCGCTGGGAGGCGATCCGTTCACGGACGGCGACCCGACGCGCGCCGCGGACGTGTTGAACAACTCGTGGGGCTGTCCCGAGATCGAAGGCTGTGACCCGAACGCGTTGCTCCACGCGGCAAATCATTTGCGCGACGCGGGCATCTTCGTGGTGGTCTCGGCGGGCAATGACGGGCCGAATTGCAGCACGGTGAACGCGCCGCTCTCGTTGTATGACTCGGTCTTTTCGGTCGGGGCAATTGACCGTAATGGGGACGTGACCGAATTCAGCAGCCGCGGACCCGTAACGGCGGATGGCTCGAACCGCATCAAGCCGGACATCGTAGCGCCGGGCAGGGATATTCTCTCCGCTCTGCCGGGCGGAACGTACGGCGCGCTCGAAGGAACTTCGATGGCGGGACCGCACATCGCAGGCGCGGTGGCGCTGTTGTGGTCTGTGGATCCCTCGTTGATTGGTGACATCGACCGCACGGAGCAAATTCTGATCGAGACGGCGCAACCGTACGCGGGAAGCACATCTGTTGGATGCTTCGAGGGGAATGTTCCCAATGCCGCGTATGGGTACGGGATATTGGATGTGTATGAGGCGGTGAGGGAAGCGCTGGGGAAGTGATATGTTTTTTTCGATGAAGGAGAGGTCATATGTTATATGTGCGAGTTAACCCAAGAGGGCAAATTACCATCCCAAGAGAAATCCTCCGCATACTGAATATCAAACCAGGTAATCAAATGCTGGTTCTCTTTGACGGAGAGCATACATCGTTCGAGTTTTTTACAAAGACTTTGCCCGATATGCGCGGAACTGTCAAAGTCAAGCGTGTGGAGGACTTTAACAGAATTCGTCGCAAGGTTTTGAAGAAACGTGCGGCAAGAAACATGAGCAACGAGCGCTAAAGTTATTGTGAACTCGGAAAGGTTAAAAGTTGCCTTCCATGCATCCCTTCAACCTGACAATTCCCTCTTCGATCTCTTTTTCCTCGTGAAAGACAAAGCATAGGCGCATGTAATTCTTCAATCCGTTCTGGCTGGAGAAGAGCGCGCCGTGGCGGATGTCCACTTTGACAACTTTTGCCTTGTTTCTCAATTCTGCCGCATCCATTTCCTCGGGCAGGCGGACCCAGAAAAAGTATCCGCCGCGAGGGACGGAGTATGTCACGGCGGGCAGGTGTTCGCGCAACAATGAATCTATGAGCGCGACGCGCGGGCGATAGGTTTCGATCAGTTCGTCCACATTCCTTTCCAGATCGCCCGATTCGATCACCTCACGAATGATTGCTGATGTGAACGGATTCAACCCGCCGCCGCTGTCGAGCAGTCCGCTTGTGACGAGGCGCTTGATAATATTCGCATGCGTCTGAATCCAGCCGAGGCGGAGTCCCGGCGCGAGGATCTTCGAGAACGACCCGAGCGAAATGATATTTTCGATGTACGAGTACGCGCCAAAGGATTTTGGAGGTTCACCGCTATAGTTGAGCAGTTGGTACACCTCGTCAGCGAGGACGAGGAAATCGAATTGCCGGGACAGTTCGATCAGCCGCGCGCGACGCGTTTCAGTCAGCGTGCGTCCGCTGGGATTTTGATGAACAGGAATCGTGTAGAGAAATCTCGGTCTGTAGCGCGTCAATTTTTCCTCGAGGGATTCGATGATGAGTCCCTCCTCGTCTGTTTCGATGGGGACGACCCGCAGGCGATGATCGGCAAAGATTTTGAGCGCCAGGAAATAAGACGGTTCCTCGACGCAGATCGTGTCGCCCGCCTCGGTGAAGAGCGTGCAGAGCAGGTCCAAACCGTTGGAGATGCCCGTTGTGGTGAATAAGTTTTCAGGCGCAACTTGAAAACCGTATCCCTTGCTCAGAAATTCCGCGAGGGCGAGGCGGAAGTATCCGTCGCCCTGCTCCGCGCCGTATTGCAGAAAGGAATTGTCGTTCTGCGAGAGCGCCCTCTGCGCGGCGGAGCGGATCATTTCGAGAGGC
The DNA here is from genome assembly GCA_013360875.1 of Anaerolineales bacterium. Classification (GTDB taxonomy): domain Bacteria; phylum Chloroflexota; class Anaerolineae; order Anaerolineales; family Villigracilaceae; genus Defluviilinea. The sequence goes on from JABWAU010000037.1 coordinate 24,602, forward strand.
AACAGCGAAAGTGGAGGGTTGCCCAAGCCGAGGTCGATCACGCCGGGCGCGAGTTGAGTCTGGAGGATGGGGAGGGGAGGGGGCATACGGGGAAGTATAGCATTTCATTTGTTATAATCCCCCTCGACACCACACAAGGAGAGAGACTTCATGCCCAAAAAGAAGGGTACTGTTGCACTTCCCCTCGAAAAAGAAGAGATCATCAAGGATTACCGCCTTGCCTACCAATCGCGGCAGGCTTCGCTTATCGGTCGGCGCGAGGTGCTGAGCGGCAAGGCGAAGTTCGGCATCTTCGGCGACGGCAAGGAACTTGCCAACCTCGCTATTGCCCGCGCCTTCCACAAGGGCGACTGGCGCTCAGGCTATTACCGTGACCAGACCTGGATGTTCATGTTGGGGGTGATGAGCATCCAGGAATTTTTTGCCCAACTCTATGCCCATGCCGACGTGAACCACGACTCCAATTCGGGCGGGCGCATGATGAACGCACACTTCGCCAGCCGTTTCGTCAACCCCGACGGCACATGGAAGAGCCAAACCGAGATGTTCAACTCCGCCGCCGACGTCTCGCCCACAGGCACGCAAATGCCGCGCACGGTGGGGCTGGCGTATGCCTCGGTGGTGTACCGTCACCTCGAGGCACTCAAGGGCTTCACGCAATTCTCGAAGAACGGGAACGAGGTCGCGTTTGCGAGCATCGGCAACGCCTCCACGGCGGAAGGCATGTTCTGGGAGTCGGTCAATGCCATCGGTGTGTTGCAGGCGCCCGCGGTCATCACGGTCTATGACGACGGCTACGGCATCTCGGTCCCCAACCAGTTCCAGATGGTCAAGGAGAACATCTATCAGATCCTGCAGGGGTTCCAGCGCGAGCCTTGTCCCGAGCCGGAATGTCAGCGCGGTTACGAACTCTTCCAGGTGCGCGGCTGGGATTATCCCGCCCTCCTCGAAACGTACGCGGCGGCGGCGGAGATCGCGCGTACGTACCACATCCCCGCGCTGGTGCATGTGTACGAGGTCACGCAACCGCAGGGACACAGCACAAGCGGATCACACGAGCGATACAAGACTCCCGAGCGGCTCAAGTTCGAGGAGGAATTCGACTGCATCCGCAAGATGCGCGAGTGGATGATCGAGAACCGCGTCATTTCCGCGCCTGAGCTTGATGCCCTCGAAAAAGCCGACTACAACGCTGTGGAGGGAATCCGCAAACAGGCGTGGGAGGCGTATCTCGCTCCGATCCTCGAGGAGCGCAATCAGGTCATGGACATGCTGGACGAGATCGCGGGCAGTTCGAGCCACGCGTCAGAGCTGGGTCAGATTCGGGAACGGCTGGCAAACCTGCCGTCGGTGGCGAGGCGTGACGTTCATGCCGCGGCGCATGAAGCATTGCGAGTCCTGCGCGACGAGGCGAATCCATCCAAGCAGGTGTTGGTCCAGTGGAAGAAGGAACAGGACGCGGTCAATCTTGAACGCTACGGCTCGCATCTGTATTCAGGGGGTGCGTTGAAGGTGGAGGAGGTCAAGCCCGCATATTCTGATTCCTCGCCGACCGTGATGGGCTTCGAGGTGATGAACGCCGCGTTCGATTCGATCCTGGGGCGCGACCCGCGCGTGATCGCGTTCGGCGAGGACGTTGGATTCCTCGGCGACGTGAACCAGGGCTTCAAGGGGATGCAGGAAAAATACGGCGCGCTGCGCGTGACCGATACGGGTATCCGCGAGGCGACGATCCTGGGGCAGGCGATCGGCATGGCGATGCGCGGTCTGCGCCCGATCTGTGAGATCCAATATCTTGATTACATTTTGTACGCGTTGCAGATCATGAGCGACGATCTTGCGACATTGCATTGGCGCACGGCGGGCGGACAAGCCGCGCCCGTTATTGTGCGGACGCGCGGGCACCGGCTGGAGGGCATCTGGCATTCGGGTTCGTTGATGGCGGGGATCATCCATCTTGTGCGCGGAATGAACGTGCTGGTGCCGCGTGATATGACGCGCGCAGCGGGCTTCTATAACACGTTGTTGAAATGCGACGAACCTGCGGTGGTCGTTGAAGTGTTGAACGGTTACCGGGTGAAGGAAAAACTGCCTGATAATATCGGTGAGTTCACGGTTCCGCTCGGTGTGCCCGAGGTGATACGCGAGGGGAGCGATGTCACGCTTGTCACGTATGGCGCGTGCTGCCGCATTGCCCTCGACGCGGCGCAGAAATTGAGCAAGGGGGGCATCGAGGTCGAAGTGATTGACGTGCAGTCGTTGCTGCCTTTTGATGTTCATGGAAGGATCGTCGAATCCCTGAAGAAAACCAGCCGCATTGTTTTCTTGGATGAAGATGTGCCGGGCGGCACGACGGCGTACATGATGCAGGAGGTGATCGAGAAACAAGGCGGGTATTATCACCTCGATTCCGAGCCGAGGACGTTGAGCGGCAAAGCGCACCGCCCCGCGTATGGGAGCGACGGGGATTACTGGTCCAAGCCGAATGCGGAGACGATCTTCGATGCGGTGTATGAGTTGGTGCATGAAGTGGACCCGAGGCGATATCCGAAGTTTAAGTGAACAATTGTCAGTGAACAGTTATCAGTGAACAGTTATCAGTGAACAGTTATCAGTGAGCAGTGAAAGGAGCAAAGATGAGTGCGTTGAAACATGCAGGCAGTTTCCGCGATTTGATTGTGTATCAGAAAAGCCGTCAGTTACAGCGTGAAATCAAGGATCTTACAATGTCGTTCCCAAGAGATGAGATGTTTTCGCTAACCGACCAAATCCGTCGGTCATCGCGTTCGATTGGCGCAAACATTGCCGAGTCATGGGCAAAACGCAGGTACGAGAAACACTTCATCAGCAAATTGACGGATGCAGACGGCGAGCAGATGGAAACCCAGCATTGGATAGAAACAGCACTGGAAAGCGGTTATATTGATCAGAAAACCAGCGCGTCTTTGATGGAAAAATGTCTGGAAATTGGACGAATGCTCAACGGCATGATGGACAAGGCAGATTTATTTTGCGGGGAACCGCCGCGTTCAATGCGCGAAGAACCAGCCGAATATTTTGTTGACGCACACGACGATCCTTTCATTGAGACTGACCACTGATTACTGATCACTGATCACTGATTACTCCGGAGGCACCCATGGCAACTAAAGTACTCGTCCCATTGTTAGGCGAAGGCGTTGAAGAAGTAACCGTAACCAAGTGGTTGAAGAAGGAGGGCGACTCGGTCAACGAACTCGAGCCGCTTCTTGAGGTGAACACCGACAAGGTGGATACCGAAATCCCTGCGCCCGCCTCGGGGACGGTGTTGAAGATCATGGCGGAGGAGGGAGTCCCGGCGAAGGTGGGGGATGTGTTGGCATTTATTGGTCAGCCGGGGGAGAGTGTGGAAAGTCGAAAAGTGGAAAGCGTGGCTCAAGTGAAGTCATCAGTGATCAGTGATCAGTCGCTACAAACCTCCAAGCAATACGCACCACGCAGTACGGATCTGGGTTTCATCTCTCCCGTCGTTGCGAAGATCGCCGCGGAGCATGGGGTCAATTTGCAGGAGGTGAAAGGCACGGGTCTGGGTGGGAGGATTACGAAGAACGATGTGTTGGCGTTCGTGGAAAGTGGGAAGTGGAAAGTGGGAGTGAAAGAGGAGAAGGCGGAAAGCAGAATGCAGGCAGCGGTCGTTGCTCCGATGGTGGGCGATGAACTTATCAAGCACACGGTGATACGAAAACAGATTGCCGAACACATGGTCATGTCCAAGCATACATCGCCGCACGTGTTGACCGTCATGGAAGCGGACATGTCCCGCGTGGTGAAGCATCGCGTCGCGAACAAGGAGATCTTCGCGCGCGACGGCGTCAATCTCACGTTCACGGCATACTTCATGATGGCAATCGTGGCGGGGCTGAAGGCATATCCGCAGGTCAATTCCTCGTGGACAGATGAAGGCTTGTTGATACACAAGGCGGTGAACATCGGCATGGCGACCTCGCTGGGCGAGGAAGGCTTGATCGTGCCGGTCATCAAGGGCGCGGACAATTTGTCCCTGCTGGCGATGGCGCGAACGGTCAATGATCTGGCAAACCGCGCCCGCTCGAAGAAACTGCAGCCCGACGAAGTCAAAGGCGGGACATTCACGTTGACCAATCATGGCATCAGCGGGTCGTTATTTGCGTTCCCGGTCATTAACCAGCCGCAATGCGGAATTTTGGGAGTTGGCGCGATGCAGAAGCGCGTGGTCGTGGTGGACGACGCAATCGCCATCCGCCCGATGGTGTATCTCTCGTTCGTGTTCGATCACCGCATCCTCGACGGTGCGTCAGCGGATAATTTCTTGATGAAGGTGAAAGAGACGCTGGAGAATTGGGCATAGGCGTTTCAGGTTTCAAGTGTCAGGTATCGGTCCCCGTGTGAGGCGGTGGTTTTGTAAATCAGAGACTGGATATGAGAGAGTAGTACAATAAGTAACCCAAGTTGCGACCTACCAAAGGAAGTTGATGGAGCAGGCGAGCACAAGCAAAGCTACCTTGAGTTCAAAACCTTTGGCAGTCACAGCATGA
>JABWAU010000161.1 GCA_013360875.1 Anaerolineales bacterium
CGGGCTGACTTCCTTCAATAACGAAACCGCCTTGCTCCCGTTTTGGGCAATATGGACATCAAATCCCTTCTTCTGCAAGTCGGCGGCAAAAGAAGGGACCTCTGCGTGTTTGGCTTCTATGACCAATAGGGTTGTGGTCTTCATATGACGAGTCGGATAATGCCTTGATTGAGATTTTGCGCGGTTTCGTGGAGTTTTAAGTTTGTTAAGATATTGGCATTATACACCAATTCACTTCAACGCAACCCCGAACCGGAGTACTATTGGATGAGATCAGCCATTGACATATTTTTTAAGTTGTGTAAGCCGCCAGTTGTCCGCATCCCGCGTTGATGTCGATCCCGCGCCGCATGCGGATCGTGCATGGGATGCCCGCATTCTCCAATGCCTGCTTGAAGGCCGCCGCGCGTGCGCGGTTTGTCGCTCCGCCAATATAACCCTGCGTCGGGTTGAGCGGAATTGCATTCACGTGACAAAGCAATCCTTTGAGTCTCGAGGCGAGTTGGCGCGCGATCTCCGGTGAATCGTTTACTCCGTCGATCAATGCCCATTCGAACGTCACGCGCCGCCTGGTCCTTTCGACGTAGTATTTGCAAGCTTCGATCACTTCGTCGATGTTATATTTTTTATTGACCGGCATGATCGCAAGGCGTTCATCGTTGTCTGCGGCGTGAAGCGAGACGGCGAGGTTGACCTGTCTCCCTTCATCGGCGAAGCGTTTGATCTGGGGAACCAATCCCACCGTGGAAATGGTCAGCCTGCGCGCGCCGAATTTGAATCCATCAGGGTTATTTAACCGGTCGACTGCCGCCATGACGTTGTCATAATTGTGAAACGGCTCACCCATACCCATGAAGACGATATTCGTGACTGTTTCACCCTGTTCTTTCAGCATTTGCGCGTAATACATTGCCTGCGCCACGATCTCGCCGCTGGAGAGATTGCGCTTGAATCCCATTTGTCCTGTTGCGCAGAATACGCATCCCATCGCGCATCCCGCCTGGGTGGAGATGCACAGGGTTCTGCGTTTTTTGCCCTCGCCCCTGCGCCCCTCTGCCGCTGGGAGAGGGGATGGAGGTGAGGGGTAATCCGCCGGGTCGCCATAGCGCATCAGTACGGCTTCGACCAGGTTTCCATCCGGCAATTGGAACAGGGTCTTGCGCGTGGATTTGTCGGACGAATCGAGGTACGTTCGCACCGTGAACGGGGCGAACGTGAATTCTTCCGCGAGCCTGGATCGAAGGGAATTGGGGAGGTTGGAGAATTGGTCGGGCGATGAATAAAGATGCTGATAGAGTCCCTGCCAGACCTGCTTTGCGCGGTAGGCGGGTTCGTTCCATTCATTGAAAATTTTTTCGAGAGCGGCGATATCGAGATCGTAAATGAGCATGTGATTTTCGGACCGGCGATGATTGTACCTTACTGATATCCATCCTCGTACGAAAAAAATAGGGAAATCGTAGGGAAGGGCGAAATCCTTCTTATCTGTTTTTCACATATAATCGTTATCCTTGTAGAAACAAAGGAGAATTTATGCTTAAACCCTTGAAACCACAATCAGGTATGCCGAGGAATCTGTTCCTATGGGTCCTCGTCGGCTTGCTCGTGATTTCCGGCATTGTTGCACTTGTGTCGGCCTTCGGCGGGAGCAGTGACGGCGCGGAAGAAGTGAACGCGGTTTACACCAATGCGGCGGCGACTCTCGCGGCGCAGCAATTTTTGTCGCCGACCGGCACTGCGACGGCAACTGCCGGAACCCCCACCGCGACCGCCACTTTCATCCCATTGGCGAGCCCGACCTTGTTCACATCTCAAATCCTCCCCACGAATACATCCGGCGCAGTTTCAGGCGCGGTTGGATGCAACAACTCCGCCTACGTCGCCGATGTGACCATCCCCGACGATACGGTCGTGACTCCCGGTCAGGCGCTGACCAAAACATGGAAATTACAGAATACCGGCTCCTGCGCGTGGACTCCCACGTATAAAGTCAGTTTCGTGTCCGGCAATGCGATGGGCGGTACTGCCACGCCGATCGGCGTCACGGTTCAACCTGGGCAATCCGGCGACATCTCTGTTTCGTTGAAAGCGCCTGCCACGGCGGGCGACGCCATCGGATACTGGATTCTGACGAATGACAGCAATCAGAATTTTGGCACATCGTTTTATATAAAGATCAAAGTGGGCGGGACGGCGACAACAGGGACGGTAACAGCAACAGCAACAGCTACAACTGGACCATCTGCTCCTGCGCCGGTCGAAAATGTCGATATCACACTCACTTGCACCCAGGATAACTCGACGCCTCCTAACTATCAATACTTCGGTACTCTTACATGGATTGATAAATCAAATAATGAAGAAGGCTTCCGCATTTATTTGCCCGATGGCTCAACGGTACCGATGCCACAAGGCAGTAATTCCTATAACGTACTCCCAGGTGCGTTTGTCCCTGAAAACACGCAACTGGTTTTCGGGGTTGAGGCTTATAATGCTGTAGGAAATGCCGCCAAGGTTACTGTAACAAAACAGTGTCCATAAATTGAACAAAAAGAAGCCTGTGCCAAAACACAGGCTTCTTTTTGTTACGCCACCAACACTGCCAAACTCTCCGCAATAATGGTCGGATTCCATTCCTTCGCCTCCTCGCGTTTGGAGACGCCGCTCAGCACCAGTGCGGTCGGGCATCCCACCGCCTGACCCGCCGCGATGTCCGTTTCGAGACGGTCGCCGACCACGAGAGTCTCTTCTTTTGATGTCCCCAATCGTTCCAGCGCGAGTTCCATCAAATACGGGAAGGGTTTGCCCGCTATGATCGGTTCGACCCCCGTCGCCGCCGTCACCACCGAAACCCAGGCGCCCGAGCCGGGAATCTCGCCGCGCGGGGTGGGGAAGGTGCGGTCCGTGTTCGTCGTATAAAATGGACGACCCGCCCGCACGAGCAGCGTCGCTTCGGCAACTTTCTGGAAATTGATTCCGCGGTCGATCCCCATCACCACCGCTTCCGCCTGCGGCGCGTCCTCCACGCCGACGACTTCAAATCCCTTTTCTTCCAAAGCCACGCGGATGCCGTCCTCGCCGATCATGAAGATCTTCGTCCCGCGCGGATACTTTTGCGACAGCATGAATGCAATCCCCAAAGCGGATGTGACGATCTGCGGGGCGTTTACTTCCACTCCGAAATCCGCGAGAGTATGTTGATAATCTTCGGGCGTTTTGGTTCCGTTATTGGTGGCAAAGACAAACTTCAAACCTCGCTCGCGGATTCGTCTGAACGTCGCGGCAAGATCGCCGATGGGGGCGTCGCCTTTCCAGATCACACCGTCCATGTCGAGGATAAGAGCTTTTATATTCGAGGGAATCATACGATTTTAGAGTTCCAAATTCAGATTTTTAATCCGTGTGGTTGAGTAGGGCGAAGTCCCTGAAAGGGGAAACCACGCAGGGCGCATTATACCTACAATATAGGGAGTGTCCAATTGCGTGGGCTTTTCAAAAGAATTCACCACAGAGCACACAAAGATTCTTGGCTCATGTGTAGAAGAAGTGCGTTTCGCCAATCCGACGCTAGAGAGCGTCTCTTACGCTGGCGTAGGCGGACGTTCTCCAACGTCCGCACAAGGTTTACAGATGAACCAAGTTTTTTGTTGGCAAAAACTACAAACAACGACTCAACTTTTACTTGATGGGCAAGTTGATCAAGACGATTGCCTATCCCTAAAAAGTGAGGCAGAGGTCATTGCGCTTTCTCGCATTGGAATCATATGTACCCAAGGTCATTGCGCCTCGCAACCATACCCTTTATTCCCCCCACCTCCGTCTAAGACGGTACTCCGTCCTACCCTAATCGAGCGGCTCAATGAGGTCTTTCTGTGGGGAGTATACTGACCCTTACCTTTGCTCGCGCCGGCTTTGGCAAAACCACGCTGGTCAGCGAATGGATTGTCTATTGCCGGCGGCAGTTTGCCTGTTTATCCCTGGATGAAAATGACAATGACCCTGCACGATTTCTGGTCTACATAATCGGGGCATTGCAAACCATTTCACCAAAGTTGGGAATGGAACAAGTGGATGGGCTTCGATCCCCCCAATCACCTCCGATCACTACAATTCTGACGACCGATTGTAGATTTCGTTTTGCAATAGGCTTGCCCTGTTGTAACAGCGGGATTCATTGTATAAATGAATCCATAGTTCAATGGATGGACGTCCATCCCGAAAGGCGATTGCCATGAAAACGAATCCCAAACTTGTGCGCACGAATCGCGAGAAACAGGGGGGAAAGCCCCATTTCTTCGAAGGGATTCTGCAGGCCTCTTCGGACGGTATCCTCGCGGTGAACCTGGAAAACGAAGTCCTGTTCGCGAACCAGCGCTTTGCGGAGATGTGGCGCATCCCGCCGGAGTTGCTGAAGAGGAAGGACGACGCGCTTCTGCTCGAATCCGTTCTCGATCAATTGTCCGATCCGCAGGGGTTTCTCGGCAAAGTGCGGGAATTGTACAACTCGGCGGATGAGAGTTTCGACACACTATATTTCAAGGATGGCAGGATATTCGAGCGTTTGTCGCGTCCGCTTCTGGATGGACCCAGAGTGCAGGGCAGGGTCTGGTCATTTCGCGACATCACCGAACGCAAACGGGCGGAGGAAGAAACACGGGAGGCAGAGGAACGATTGGAACTATTCTTCTCGCAATCCCTGGACGGCTTTTTCTTCATGATGCTGGACGAACCCTTGCGCTGGGACGATGCCACGGACAAGGAGCGCGCCCTCGACTATGCCTTCTCGCATATGCGCATCACCAGGGTCAACGATGCCATGCTCCGTCAATACGGCGCAACCAGGGAACAGTTCCTAGGGCTGACCCCCAACGATTTTTTCGCCCACGATCCGGCGCAGGGAAAACGAGTCTGGCGCAGGTTTTTCGACGAGGGTCGCCTGCACATCGAAACCGACGAGCGCCGGTTCGACGGCAGTCAGATGTGGATCGAGGGTGATTACATCTGCATGCACGATGCGGCCGGCCGCATCACCGGACATTTCGGCATCCAGCGCGACATTACCGAACGCAAACGGATCGAGGAAGCCCTGGCAGATTCGGAGGCGGAACTGCGCGCCCTGTTCGCCTCGATGCACGACGTGGTGCTGGTCATTGACCGGGAGGGGGTCTACCGCAAGATCGGTCCGACGAACCCCAGCTTGCTGGTCCGCCCGCCCGCGGAACTGCTCGGCAAAAACCTGAGGGACGTCTTTCCTTCGAGCGAAGCGGAAACCTTTCGCGCAGTCGCGGAAGAGGTTCTGCAAACGAACCAGGTCGCGCACGTCGAATACGAACTGCTCATCAACGGACAGCCGGTGTGGTTCCAAGCCACCATCTCGCCGCTGGACGCGGAGACCACGCTGTGGGTGGCGCACGACATCACCGGACGCAAAGAGATGGAGGAAGCGCTGCGAACGGCGGAGGCGAATTACCGCTCCATTTTCGAGTACGCGACGGTCGGCATCTATCAGTCCACGCCCGAGGGCAGGTCGCTAAGAGCCAATCCGATGATGGCGCGCATCTTCGGATACGATTCGCCCGAGGATTTTATCAACGGCATCGCCAGCATGGAGATGGATTATTATGCTAACCCTGCCGACCGACAAGAATTTCAGCGGCGGATCACGGACGAGGGGGAGGTCCACGGGCTGATCAGCGAGAACAAACGCAAGGACGGCGCGCACATCTGGACGCAGGAGAGCGCCCGCGTGGTAAGGGACGCGAACGGGAACATCCTGTATTACGAGGGCTTTGTCGCCGACATCACCGAGCGCAAGCGGGCGGAGGAGGAATTGCAGCGCGCCAGGGACGCGCTCGAGGAAATCAACCGCGAACTGCAAGGGTCGCTGGAGCGCGAAAAACTGCTGGCTTGCACCGACGGCTTGACCGGGCTGTACAACCACCGCCACTTTTTCGAGCTCGCCGCGCGCGAATTTCATGCCGCTCTACGGCATAGACGTCCGCTCGCCTTCCTGATGTTCGACATGGATGAATTCAAAGGAGTCAACGATTCGCTCGGACATGCCGCGGGTGATCGTTTGCTTGCGCGGGTAGCAGAGGCGGCCGTGGCGCAGGTGCGCGCCTCCGACGTGATTGCGCGTTACGGCGGTGACGAATTCATCGCCCTACTCCCGCATGCAAGCGCGCAACAGGCGCTTCCGGTCGCGGAGCGCATTCGCGCCAGCGTGGCTTCGCTGCGCATCGAGGGGATGGAGAAGATTCCCGAGATAACGCTGAGCATCGGCATCGCCGAGTTGGTGCGCGAACCGCCGGACGAGAAGGTCGAGCGCGTCATCCAGCGCGCAGACGAAGCGCTTTATGCCGCGAAGGCGCAGGGACGCAACCGGACTGTGGTCTACGGCACGGAACCACGGTCGCTTTCATAGTAGGATGCGGGTTCAAACTAAAAGGTTCTTTCGATTTTCATGGAATCATGCCTTTAATAAGAAATTATGTCCTTATGCGTTGGCACACGGCGACTTACGTTACAATGAAACAGCGAAACCTCCTTCGAAATTTAACCCAAAGCGGGGAAAAGCGCTCCCCTATGACCGATACCCACAAGCCCGGACTCACGAAGGCAATATGAAGCAAAGCGCCTATTCAC
>JABWAU010000038.1 GCA_013360875.1 Anaerolineales bacterium
TAGAAGATGTATCATAGGTATTTGCAGTTCTTTCCTTTAGAACTGTTATTAAGGTGCTTGCAGTTTTTCTGTTACAGAGGTTATTGCAGTTTGCAACTAGCCACCTGACACTTTTGATGCAAATGGTGGTCGAGTAGCCCCGAGTGTTCTTTGAGGGGCGTATCGAGATCACAATTCCAGCAATTCCTGCCTCCATTTGGTCTCGATACGGCGGCAAACAGTAGCATTTCTTGAAATTCAATACTTTTTCTGCCGCCTACTCGACCAACAGAGCTCCGTTGAAGCAAACTGTCAGGTGGCTAGAAATAATGCCGAAAAATGTTTTCAGTAACAATGAAAACTATTTGGGCAGAAAAAATTTTGAAGGGGATATCGATATACACTTCCCCCAACCCAACTGACAAAGAGAAACAAAAAACCATGAGGACTACAATAAGGAATCGATTTCTGAGATTGGCATCACGGACCTCATGGATCGTTCTATGGGCAAGCCGTGAGGTCTATAATCATGCCGGATACAGATGAGCTTAAGATCTCACGGATTTGAGCCCTGTGGACCGCAGTTTCAAGTCCCCTTATTTATGTCCCATTTAAGACCACATGGCTAGCCTTTTAGTCTAGCCATGTGGTCTACAGTCGGGGTGCGCGGATTTGAACCGCGGACCTCACGGACCCGAACCGTGCGCTCTACCGGTCTGAGCCACACCCCGATACCACGCAGTCCCCTCAAGGGGAAAGCGCGCGAATTATACCATCCCACTTCGTTTTGACAAGTTACGGATTTAGAAGAACCTCCTGGCTATAAAGATAAAACAAACCGGGCATGCGGTCATCGTCCTGGCGGATGACCAGCCACGCAGAAACCGGTCCGGATATTTTATATGGAATGGTCGTTTCGACCATTTGCGGGATGATGTTTTCCACTGCAACGATGCGCAAGCCGAGCGATTTTCCCTCGGGATCAATCAACTCCAAGATGACCGGGTTGAGGTTGAAGGGCCACACATCCGCGCGCACGTTCAGGACTCCGCCGGAAACTGGTTCGCCCGCCGGAGGCTCGAACACCCCGACAGGTTCGGACGGGTTGCCGGTTGGGTTGATCTCATTGACGCCGGAAGAAAGCAAGAGAACGCGGACGGAATTCAACGACTGGATTCGCCCCGCTTTGTCGAATGTGCTGACCGTGATCCTCCCCACCTCCGCCGCGGCGGGGATCTCGAAGGTGATCTTTGCGGTTTGAAGGATGCCGCTTCTCGAGGTCGGCACGTTGCGCTTCAACGTCCGCGCCAGCAAGCGACCGTCCTCGCCGTACAGGTCTATTTGCACTCGTTTGCTGTCGCCCGCAACGATGTTCATACGGAGGTTGATCGGCGAAACCACTTTGGACATGGGACCCGGCGCCTGGATTTGAATCGCGGCAGGTTTGTGACCGGGAATGGAGGTCGGGGTGTAAGTGGGCGCCGGGGTGAACGTGAGGGTGGGTTCGGGGATGTCGGTTGGGAGTCCCGTCGGGAGCGAGGCGAGGTGGGTCGCGGTCGCCGCGTCGTTCGCGGCTTGGGCGGTCAGCGCGATGACCGTCGGCAGGTATTCGGGAGGATAAAGCGTGGGAATGGGACTCGAAGCCGGGGAGGCGCACCCAGCCAAAAGTCCAAGAAAAGAAGCGAAGAGGAGGAGAATCCGTTTCATCGAGGAAAGAGTTAATGCGAACGGTATCTTATGAAACGAAGCAATCTCCAAGCCATAAGGAGATTGCTTCTCGAAGACTCGCAATGTCAATGTATTCTAAAGTCCGTAAATTTCACTGTATTTTTTCGTCAGGTAACGGACGTAAGGCTCGGCGGCGATCTTCGAGCCGGTGACCCTTTCCACGAGGACCTGCGGTTCGAATTTCTGTCCGTGCCGGTGTATGTTCGTGCGGAGCCAGGCGAGCAGTTCGCCGAAATTCCCCTTGCGGATCTGGTCATCGAGGTTTTTGATATCCCTGTTGATCTTCTCCCACAACTGCGCGGAGATCAGGTTGCCGAGGGCATAGGTGGAGAAGTAACCGATGGAACCGTAGGACCAGTGTACGTCCTGCAGGACGCCCTTCGCATCGTTCGGAGGCGTGACGCCGAGATACTCCCGCATTTTGGCGTTCCAGATCTCGGGCAGTTCCTTGAGGGAGACCTTGCCTTCGACCATGGCAATCTCGAGTTCGAGACGAAGCATGATGTGAAGATTATAGGTCGCCTCATCGGCGTTGACGCGGATCAGCGAAGGCTCGACCTTGTTGACGGCTCTGTGGAATGCCTTGACGCCCACGCCGTCCAACTGCGAAGGGAAGGTCTTTTTGAAGACGGGGAAGAAATGCTCCCAGAATGGAAGCGAACGACCGACGAGGTTCTCCCATAAACGCGATTGCGATTCGTGGATGGCGAGCGAAGCGCCGCCCATCAAGATCGTCCGTTCATAGGCGGGATTGACTCCCTGCTCGTACATGGCATGACCCGATTCGTGCATGGTGCTGAACAACATCGCCAGGGGGTTGTCCGGTTCGAAGCGGGTCGTGATGCGGACGTCGTTGACGCTGAACGTCGTCGCGAACGGATGCGGCGCTCTGTCCTGCCGGCCACGGTTCCAGTCGTAGCCGAATTTGGTGATGACGTCCACGCCAAAGTCGTTCAATTTCTTTTCGTTGTATTTCCGGAACAGAAAATCGTCCTTGACTTGTTTGGCGGAGGCGATGGCCTGGATGAGTTCCACCTGTTTCGGGCGCAGGGCGTCGAAGATCGCCTGCACGTCGGCGGTTTTCATGCCGGGTTCGTAATCGTCGAGCAGGATGTCGTAGGGATGATCGGCTGGCGGGAAGAAGGAAATGTATCTCTTCACCAATTCCACTACTTTTTCGAGATGCGGCTGAAAGATGGAGAAGTCTGACTTGCCTTTCGCTTCCATCCACGCTTCGAACGCCCTAGATGTGACGACCGCCTGTTCTGCCACAAACTCCGGCGGGACGCGCCTGGCTTTGTCGTAGTTTCGGGCGGCGACGCGGATTAGCGCGGCTTCGTCCGAGGCGGGGTCGGCGCCTGCGAATTCCCCTTCGAGGTCTTCGATCAATTTACCGATTTCGTCGGAAATGAATTTTTCCTGCGCGATCTTGCCCAGCGTGGCAAGTTGCTGACCGCGCGCTTCATGCCCGCCGGGCGGCATGTTCACCTGCTGGTCCCAACCCAATACCGAAGCCGCGTGATTGAGGTCCGCGACTTCAGCCAGCAAGGTCTTCAATCTTTCCAGTTTTTGGCTCATGGTTTCTCCTGTGCCTCCGCCCCAGCCCTCTCCCGAAGGGAAAGGCGCAAGGGGCGAGGAAGAGTATTATTGAATTGCAATGGGATGCTATCCCGCTTCGTAAATTTATGCAACCCTCCACCGCAGGGGTTCGCCGCGCAAAACGGATAACACTTCGTTTGCGATGTCCTCCGAAGCGCGGGACTGCGCCTCAGCCGTTTGCGCGCCGATGTGCGGAGTGGCGATCACGCGTGGATGGGAAATTGCCTCCGTCAAACCGGGCGGTTCCACGTTGAAAACGTCCAGCGCCGCGCCCGCCACCTTGCCGCTGTTCAGGGCTTCGACCAGCGCCGTCTCGTCAATAATGCCGCCGCGCGCGGCACAGACAAGCCGCACACCGTCTTTCATTTGGGCGAATGCCGCGCGCCCGATCATGTTGCGCGTGTCAACGGTCAACGGCATGTGAAGCGAAATGAAATCGGACCAGGCGTAGAGGTCCTGCAAGGAAACGGGTTCTGCACCGCGTTTCTTGATCTCGTCCTCCGAGATCAGGGGGTCGTAGGCGATCACGTTCATGCCGAAGGCGGAGGCGCGTTTCCCCACTTCCATGCCGATGCGTCCAAAGCCGATGACGCCGAGCGTCTTGCCGTTGAGTTCCACGCCTTCGAGTTCTTTTTTGAGCCATTTGCCCTGCTTCATGGCGGCGTCGGCGCGGGGGATTTCGCGCGCCAGGGCGAGGAGCAGTCCGAAGGTCAGTTCGGCGACGGCAATGGAGGTGGAGGTCGGCGCATTGACGACAATGATGCCGCGCTGCTTTGCGGCTTCGAGGTCAATGTTATCCACGCCGACGCCGGCACGCCCGATCGCTTTCAGCCTGGATCCAGCCTCCATGACGGAGGCAGTTACCTTGGTCCGGCCGCGAACGATGAGAGCGTCGTATTCCGCGATGACCTTGAGCAAGTCATCAGCAGAGATGCCGCTCCTGTCGTCCACCTCCGCCGATTCGCGCAAAATGGACTGGCCCGTTTCGTCCAGTCCGTCTGTGATGAGGATTTTGAATTCGGTCATGGGGTTATTTTAACGCATGTAGGGGCGGGGCGCTTCGGAGTTTTCATTGTGGATTTTGGAATCCAGAAGTTCTACTTCTGGGGTGTGGGTTCGCAAGTGAAATTTGCGGAGTCCCGTTTAGAAAGCGTTTTGAAACAGAGGCCCTAAAGGTTTCCAAAACCTTTAGGGTCTGAATTCAAAACACTCTCTTACTCATACCGCAGCGCTTCCACCGGTTCGAGGTTCGCCGCGCGGCTGGCGGGATAGATGCCGAAGAACAGACCCACCGCGGCGGAAAAGATCGTTGCAAGCAAAATCGCGTCAATGCCGACGACGGGCGTAAAGGCGGTTCCGCTTGCTTCGGCGATACGCCCGACGAGGTAGGAAATCAGCCAGCCGAACGCGATGCCGATCATCCCTCCGATGAGACTCAACAACGACGATTCAGTGAGGAACTGCGTGAGGATGTCGCGCTTGCGCGCGCCGAGCGCCTTGCGCAAACCGATCTCGCGCGTGCGTTCAGTGACGGAAACCAGCATGATGTTCATAATGCCGATGCCACCCACCAGCAGGGAAATGCCTGCAATGCCGCCGAGGAAGATCGTCAGGATGCCGGTAATGGATTGAAAGGTGGAAAGCAGGTCCTGTTGTGTGAAGATCGTGAAATCGTCCGCGCCGACCGGCGTGCGGTGACGCGTGCGCAGGATCGCCGCGATCTCCTCGGATGCCTGCGTCACCACGTCGCCGCTGACCGCCTGCACGAAGATGATGTCCACGCGGTCGCTCGTGCTTCGGCGAATGAGGCGCGTCTGCGCGGTGGTAAACGGGACGATGACCACGTTATCCTGGCTCCCGAACGAACCGCCGCCCTTCGATTCGAGAACGCCGATCACGCGGAAGGGTTGTCCCTCGATGCGGACGGTTTCGCCGGTCACGCCGTCCGAATGACCGAACAATTTTTCCGCCACCTCGGGTCCAAGCAAAACGACGGAGGCGCGTCCCAGAATATGTTCCTCAGTAATGAATTCACCTTCGGTGATGTTGTAATTGCGCACCTGGAAATATTCCGGTGTGACGCCAAAGATCTGCGGCATGGTCTGCTCGCCGCCAAAGGACACGGTTCCACTCCCCTGAAGGGCCGGCGCAACCGCTTCGACCGAAGGCGCGGCGAATTGATCACGAAGCGCCTCCGCGTCGCCCAGCGTCAAAGGTTCGGGGTTGCGGATGTTGTCGCCTGGGTCGCCGCGAAAGACGAACAGCAGGTTGGTGCCAATGCCGCTGATCGAACCGGTGATGGACGCTTCCGCCCCCCTCCCCACCGCGAGCATGGCGATCACCGCCGCCACGCCGATCACGATCCCAAGCACGGTCAAACCGGACCTGAGCTTGTTCCCGCTCAAACTTTCCAATGCCTCGAGAAAAGCCTGTCCGATCGTCATGCGTCACCGTCCAATAATCCGTCCTTCAAACGGATGATACGCTGCGTCTGCTCGGCGATCCTGGGGTCGTGCGTGACGATGATCAGGGTCGTGCCGATCTCCTTGTTGAGGTTGAGCAACAGGTTCATGATCTCCTGTCCAACCTTCGAATCGAGGTTGCCCGTCGGTTCGTCCGCCATGATGATGGCGGGGTTGTTGACGATGGCGCGCGCAATGGCGACGCGCTGCTGCTGTCCACCGGAGAGTTCGTAGGGACGATGGGTCATGCGGTCTTCCAGCCCCACCGCTTTCAACGCCTCGATGGCGCGCTGACGACGTCCTCCATTGTTTGCGCCGGAATAACGCAACGGCAGTTCGACGTTCGTGATGGCAGTCTGACGCGAGAGCAGGTTGAAACTCTGGAAGACAAACCCGACCTTGCGGTTGCGGATGTCCGCCAATTGATCGTCGGTCAACGAGGCGACCGCCTCTCCATCCAGGAAATATTCGCCGGAGGTTGGGCGATCCAGGCAGCCGAGCATGTTCATCAACGTGGATTTGCCCGAGCCGGAAGGTCCCATGATGGCGACCACTTCGCCGCGCTGGATGGCGAAGGAAACGCCGCGCAACGCGTGGACCTCCACTTCGCCCATCTTGTAGACCTTTGCCAGGTCGTGTGTCTCGATTACGTTGGACATATCCCTTAATTTCCAAACCCGCCGGGACCGCCGCCCGGACCGAAGAATTCAGTGGGCGGGTTCAGAATCACAGCATCGCCTTCGCTTACATCGCCGCCCACCAACACGCTCATCGTGTCGGATGAAGAACCCAGGCGGACGACCCTTTTGACAGGCAGGTTGTTTTCCAGAAGATAAACCACACGCTCCCCTTCTGAAAGGCGGACAGCCCGGTTCGGCACCAGCAGGACGTCCCTCAATTCTCTGACGGTGATGTTCACTGCAGCGGTCATGCCGGGTTTCACAAGGGAATCGGCGTCGCTCAGTTCGACCGTGACCTTGAAATTGACAACGCCGGCGGAGACCGTTCCGGTTTGAGCGACCTCCACCACCTCGCCGTGATATTCCCTGCCGAGAATGGCATCGAAGGTAAGCACGACGGGTTGCCCGACGGCGACGCTGTTGATGTCCACTTCGGATACGTTCACATCCACCAGCAGGCTGGAGAGATCGTCAATGCGGAAAGCCGTGGCGCCCGCGCTGACTTGATCGCCGGGAAGCGGATAAGCCTCCGTCACAATGCCGGCAAAAGGCGCGGTCACGCGCGCCAGGTTCAAGGTCGCCTGAGCCGCTTCCAATCTCGCCTGCGCGGCGGCGATGTCCGCGGCTTTTCCCTCCGTCAGGCGGTCGTACTCGCGTTGGGCGTCGTCCAGCTTTGCCTTTTTGAGTTCAAGGTCCTCCTGCGCCTTTTGCTTGGTGCCTTCATCCGCCCATGTTTTGTATTCCTTGATCTCTGGAACGGTAATGTTGCCGACCTTTTTATAGACGATCTCCCTGACGGTAATGCGTTCCTTGTCCAGTTCGCGCCGCCAGTTGTACGCCTTGTCGTACGCCTCCTGGGCGAGACGCAAATTAATCGCCGCCTGCGCCCGCGCCGTGTCGGAATACAAAAGGTCGTCCAGCGTCTTCTGCGCGTTGACTAGGTCCGCCTCCGCCAGGATGATGCTTTGCGGCAGCGACGATTTCGCAAGAAACGCCATCACAAACCCGGATGGGACGTTGTCGCCGACCTTCACGTTGACCGTATCCACCGTGCCAGCCGCCTGCCAGATCAACACAGCGGTCTGCCTGGCGCGCACGGTCCCGGTCGCGCCAATGGTCGCGGTCAAATTGCCGCGCTCGACGACGGCGGTTTGATACGCGTTCCTCGCGCTGACGTTCCGGTTCTGGTTGAACCAGACGGCGAACGCCCCCGCGACAACCACAAGGAGCAGGATCAGGATCGCTCGATTTCTCTTCAGAAAGTTGCCCATTATTTAACCTCCGCGAGGGGATGCCTCGCCAGTATCTACGTAAATTTCCAGCGGAAGTTATACCCCGGAATTATGAATTGGCAATGAATTCCCTGTGTGGATTGATAAAACTCCAACATACGCAATTGTGACGATTGTCGTCCAGTTGGGTGACATATAAGCCTGTGGATGGATTCCGAGTTTGGGTATCATTACACCATGTTAACGTTTTTAGCCCTGGAATTATTCGGAGGAATCCATGCAGTTCATACCCAGTGAAACCCTCACCATTGACCGCAAGGCGAGGGCGAATATGCCGTTTTTCGATCTCGATCTGCGGAGGCCGGAAGAGCGCACCTGCGATTTCGACGACGTAGTCATCAAGTTCGATCCCGAACGCGCCATGCTCGAGGCGTCGCGCTGTATCCATTGCCCGGATCCGGCGCCCTGCATGTTAGCCTGCCCGACCCACAACGACATCCCCTCCGCTTTATGGCTCATCGAACAGGGACGCTTCACGGAAGCCGCGAACCTGTATCACCAGACCAGTTCCCTGCCGGAGATCTGCGGACGCGTCTGCCCTCACGAACAACTGTGCCAGGGTTCCTGCGTTTTGAACAAACATCACACGCCGGTCCTGTGCGGTGAATTGGAAGCCTTTAGCGTGGACTACAAACGCCGCCACGAGGGACGGGTGATTCCGCTCGCTCCTCCGACGGGAAAACGGGTTGCCATCATCGGGGCGGGACCGGCCGGTTTGGGCTGCGCCGACCAACTCGTCCAGCGCGGACACGAGGTCACCATCTTCGAGTCCAAGCCCGCGCCGGGCGGATTGCTCGTCTATGGCATCCCCAATTTCAAACTCCCAAAAGACGTTTGGCGGGAGAAGTGGGAGGAGTTCGAGCGCGCCGGAGTGAAGTTCGTCCCCAATACGTACATCGGGAAAGACAAAACCATTGACGACCTGTTCAACGAAGGCTTCGACGCGGTCTTCATCGGAGTCGGTTCGGAGATTGACGCCAAAATGGAGGATACCCCCGGCACAGACCTGCCCGGCGTCTACGAGGCAACCGACTTCCTCATCCGCGCCAACGTGGACCCGAGCCTGCTTCCCCCGGAGATGAACAAACCGCTCGAAATCGGCAAACGCGTCGTCGTGATCGGCGGCGGGGATACCGCCTCCGATTGCCTGCGCTCCGCGTTGCGGCTGGGCGCTGCGGAAGTCACCTGTTTGTATCGCCGCACCGAAAAGGAAATGCCCGGCGGTAAAAAAGACCGCGCTCTTGCAAAAGAGGAGGGCGCAAAGTACCGCTTCCTAACCCAGCCGGTCAAATTCATCGCCAACCAGGAGGGCAAACTTGCCGCCGTGGAGTGCATCGAAATGAGGCTCGGCGAACCAGACGCGAAAGGCAGGCGCAAACCCATCCCTGTGGAAGGCTCGAACTTCAGCGTGGCTTGCGATACCGCCATCCTCGCGCTCGGCTATTGGCCCGATCCCGTCATCAGCAAAACGACGCCGGACCTCGAAACACACAACTGGGGTCTGATCAAAGCGGACAAGGAAACCGGCGCGACCTCGCGCGCAGGCGTGTTCTCCGGCGGCGATTGCGTGACCGGTCCCGATCTCGTCGTTACCGCCATGGTCGCCGGCCGCAAAGCCGCCCGGGCGATTGATGAATATTTGAGGCACAAAAAGTAATCATTGTACTGCGGGATTTATCTCGCTTTTGCAGTGCCAGAAAAACCTTTAGGGTCTGAATTTCAAAACACTCTCTATAAGTGAAATCTGCTGAGGGCAGGTGGGCAGGGACGCATCTATGACGGGTGTGTCCCTGCTGTTTTTTAACGCCCACAAGGTATAATCTTCCGCGTGTTTAATCGTATCGGACGAATTCTCGACGTGATGAGCATCCTTATCGTGCTTGTCATCGTCGGCGGCAGCGACGCGCCACGCTTCACCGGCAGCGCAGATCGCGCCCGCGTCTACACGCGCGAAATCGAATTCGACTATCCTAACTGGGTATGGGACGCCTCCTGGCTCAAGGTCGAACAAGCCGCGATCCATTCGCCTTATATTTTCGAACGCGGCACGAACAAAGAGATCCTGTTCGAATACCTCCGCACAACCCTCAACCTGCTCCAAACCGAATATCGCATCGAACAGATCTACGCAGACCCGAACATCGCCGATAAGGAAAACGCCGGCGCGCTTCTTCGATCGCAACGCGACGAGGCACTTGCAAGGCAGGAGGAACTCGCCCCATTCGCCGAATCCATCCTGCAAAGTCAATTGAGCGAAACGCTTGCCGGGCTGGACCTCGCCTCCAACGGTCAGCCGTTGCCGCCGGTCCTCTATCACACCTCCCCCACGCCTCTTGCCCTCATCGTTTCGCGCCGCGATCAGATCGTCCAGACCGCCAACATCTCCATCCTCCCCACCCTCACCCTCGACCAACAGATTGCGCTCGAAGACGAAGTGGCAGAATCGCTGGACGTTTCCACACTCGTCGTGCGGATCGGCGGTGTGGGCGTGTACCCCACCATGGTCATGGAAACCACCGACCTGCCCTGGCTGCTCAACACCATCGCGCACGAATGGACGCACAACTACCTCAACCTGCGCCCGCTTGGGATCAACTACAGCGCCACCCCCGAACTCCGCACGATGAACGAGACGACGGCGAGCATTGTTGGCGACGAAGTGGGACATCTCGTCCTGCAAACCTACTACCCGGAATTTCTCGCCTCACGCCCCGACCCCAGCCTGCCTGCCCTCGACCTGCATTTTCCACCCTCGAGCGGACCTGACGACCCGCCCATCTTCGATTTCCGCGCCGAGATGCGCGAGACCCGCGTCACGGTGGACGAACTGCTCGCGCAGGGCAAGATCGAGGAAGCCGAGACATACATGGAGCAGCGCCGCCAGGTCTTCTGGCAGAACGGCTACCTCCTGCGGAAACTCAACCAGGCATATTTTGCCTTTCATGGAGCCTATGCCGACCAGCCCGGCGGCGCGGCAGGAGAGGACCCGGTCGGTCCCGCCGTGCGCGCCCTGCGCGCACAAAGCGCCTCGCTGGCAGACTTCCTCAACACCATCGCGTGGATGACCTCCTTCGACGAACTGCTGGAAGCCGTTCATCAATAACGCCATGCGCCCACTCGCAAAACTTCCCATTGCATCCTTCCTCCTTCTCCTGTCCCTTTCCTCCTGCGCGCCGACGCCTGCGAAAACTACTCCTGAAGCGCAGCCAACCGTTACCGCCATTCCCAGGATGCCAACAAGTTCACCCTGCACGTCCATTTCAGCCGATCACACACCGGGACCGGAAGCGCCGTCCCTTTTTCCGCCGATCACGGAGGCGGATCACACGCGAGGACCCAAAGACTCCCTCATCACGATCCTGGTCTATGGCGATCTGCAGGACGGCACGAGCGGATTGTTTGCCGGGGTCGTAAAGCGACTGCTTACCGAATATCCGCGTGACATCCGTTACGTCAGCCGCGTGTTCCCGCTGGTGGGACGAAACGACAAGGCGACGCTCGCCGCGCAGGCGGTGGAAGCCGCAAACTTGCAGGGCAAATTCTGGGAGATGCACGACCTGCTGTACTCGCAACAACAGAACTGGGTGAACTTGTCCATCGAGGATTTCGCGCAATGGAGCGCGGCGCAGGCGTCAGCGTTGGGGATGAACGTCGAACAGTATCAGGCTGACGTTAAGAGCGAAGCAGTGGCGGCTCTCGTCCAAAGCAATTTCGAGACGGCGCAAAAGTTCGGTCCGTTTGCCGTGCCGTTGATCGTCATCAACGGGGAGATCTATCTCGGTCCGCAGGATTACGCCAGCATGAACGACATCGTGAGGCTGATCCTGCTGGGCGGGCGGCAATTCACCGATTGCCCGCCCATGCTTGTGGAAAAAACAAAACAATACATCGCCACGCTCCACACCGAGAAAGGCAACGTGACGATCCAGTTGTTCACGGACAAGGCGCCGTACACGGTCAACTCGTTCATCTTCCTCGCGCGCAATGGCTGGTATGACAACATTACCTTCCACCGCGTCCTCCCCGGACTTTACGCGCAGACCGGCGACCCAAGCGGCACAGGTAAAGGCATGCCCGGCTATTACGTGATCACCGAGATTTTGCCCGATCTCACGTTCGATAAACCCGGCATGGTGGCAATGGTCAACTCTGGACCGGATACGAGCGGAAGCCAGTTCTTCATCACCCTCGCGCCGGCGCCGCAATTCGATGGAAGGTACACGATCTTCGGGCAGGTGTTGAGCGGCATGGAGGTATTGGAATCGCTTACCCCGCGCGATACGCAAGTCGGCGTCGAGACGCCGCCGGGCGATCTGCTGCTGGGCGTCGAGATCGAGGAGAAATGAAAAGTTCCCAAACTCATTATCCGTCATTGCTTGGCTTCATATTCTTTGCGGGCGCGGCGCTGCTTCTGATCACAGTGGGGGTCGTCTTCGGGTTCTCCGCGTTGTTCGTGTTCCTGGGTAAAGGCGGCGCGAACGCGCAATCCACGATCTATTCCGCCGCGATGTTCGCCCTTGGGATTCTGCTTGGGTTCATTTCGATCATTTCCCTGCTGAAGTTCCTGAACAACCCGTTTGCGGATGAGTCGGTTTCCACGTCATTTCCGGGCTGGTGGGCGCCGGCGGGTTTGCTCGGCGCCGGGCTCTTCCTGCTGGTCGGCTACATGATCCAGGATGTTTTCTCCATCAACTGGCTGGCGCTGCCGATACTCACGATCCCTGCGGCGATCCTTCCCATTTGGGCGATAGTGGCGCTGGGCGCGCGGGGGCTTTCCTTTGGCTCGCGCTGGCGCGTCTGGGGAATTCTGGGCGTAAGCCTGACGGTCACGCCGTTCCTCCTGTTCATGCTGGAGGTCGTCATCGTGATTGGCATCGTCATCCTCGTGGTCATATACGCCGCGGCGAACCCGCAGGCGGCCATGGAATTCGAGGGCCTCTCCAAGCAACTCACGTTCATTGATCTGGAATCGGAGGAGCAGGCGTTGAGGGTGATCCTGCCATATCTTCTCAAGCCGTCCGTCATCGTACCGGCGATGCTTTTCTTTTCGGTCGTCATCCCTCTGCTGGAGGAGCTCGTCAAACCGCTCGGCGTCTGGCTTCTGGCGGGGAAACTCGAATCGGCGGCGCAGGGATTCGTGTTCGGCGCGTTGGGCGGCGCCGGGTTCGCGCTCATCGAGACGTTCAACGTCAGCGGGCAGATGGGCGCATCCTGGGGAATTGTGTTGTTCACGCGCATCGGGACGGGCCTCCTGCACATCACCACCTCCGCGCTCATGGGCGGCGCGATCTTCCTGGCAATACGCGAGAGGCGATATTTGCGTTTGCTCGGAACCTATTTACTCGTTGTCCTCCTGCACGGACTGTGGAACGCCTCCGCGCTCACGGTTTCGTTTTCGACGCTTGCGGGGACGTACCTGCAACCCGCGCGCTTCGAAGTCATTCAATGGATTTCGGGGATTGTCATCCTTGCTCTGGCTGTTGCGCTGTTTGTCATCCTCATCGCATCCAACCGCAGATACCAAAAGCAGGCGCCGGTCGAAGGAACGCCCGCGCCGGCAGATGAGCCGGTCATGTAACCAAAACGGTCATGGTAAGATAACCGCATGTCCTTCACCCCACCCACCTCCATCGCGCGCGACGGCGACCTCGCCGAACTGATCGGTTTGCGTCACAAACATTTCATCTTCAATTTGCAGGCAGGCGCAAAGTTCGAAACGCATCGCGGCGTCCTCCTGCACGACGACCTGATCGGCAAACCCTGGGGCACGCAGGTCTTCAGTCACCTCGGCGCGCCGTTCTATTTGGTTCAACCATCGCTCGCCGATCTGTTGATTGAACTCCCGCGCACCACGCAGATCATGTACCCGAAGGACATCGGCTTCATTCTCGTTACGATGGGCGTTGGGCCGGGGCAAAAGATATTGGAAGCCGGAACAGGCTCCGGGTCCATGACGACCGCCCTCGCGTACGCGGTGGGGAATGAGGGACGCGTCGTCTCGTACGAGGTCAAACCCGACGTGCAGAATCTCGCCAAAAAGAATCTTGCCCGCTTCGGTCTCGCTTCGCGCGTGGATTTCAAACTGCGCGACATCGAAAGGGGCTTCGACGAAACCGACGCCGACTCCTTCTTCCTCGACGTGCCGAACCCGTACGATTACATCGCGCAGGTGCGCGCCGCGCTCAAGCCCGGCGGATTCCTGGGCTGCCTGATCCCCACTTTCAACCAAGTGGAGAAAACCTTGTCCGCGTTGCGCCACAACAAATTCGCGTTCATCGAAGTGTGCGAAATCCTTTTGCGTTACTACAAACCCGAACCCTCCCGCCTCCGTCCCACGGACCGCATGGTCGCGCATACGGGATACTTGATCTTTGCGCGCCGCATCGAACCGGGTGAAGACCCGCGCGGGAGGGAATTGGCGAAAGAGATCGGTGAAACCATTGAAGAGGAGAATGAATGATGCGCCGCGTGTTCCGCCGCCATATCCGAAAGTCGCTCGCGCAGGAGGTGCCGCCGATCCTGCAGGAGGCGAACTTCGCCTTCTCCAAAGGCGAATACGGACGCGCCGCCGAACTCTTCGAGCAGATCGCCCGCGCCGCGGATGGGCGCGGGGGACCGCGCGCTCCATTGTTCCATTTGCAAGCCGGTAGGGCGCGGGTCCTGGCGGGACAAGCCGCGCTGGGAATCCCCTCCCTCGAACGCGGACTCGAACTGCTCGCCCAGCGCGGACAATTCCCGCGCTTGCGCCGCTTTGGAACGAGGACAGTGAACGAATTGACCGAACACGGTCTCAAGAGCGAAGCCGATAAAATTGCCGCGTGGCTCGAATCCGTTTTACCAAAGGTGCCTTCGATTGAAGCGACCTCCAAAGGACCTGCCCTGCCAAGGCATTGTCCTTCCTGCGGCGCGCCGTTGCGACCTGACGAGGTCGAATGGCTGGACGAGGTCACCGCCGAATGCGGCTATTGCGGAAGCCCCGTAAAGGACGAACACTAATCTCTCACCCATCACATCCCACATCCCGCTTCTCACCTTCCACCTTCCACTTTTCACTTTTCACCTTCCATCCATGCCCACCCACCTCACGGAAGAATTCATCTCCCAAAGACTGCGCGAAGCGCTCCAAGCCGCCGGCCCCTCCTCGGATGGTTTCTCGGAAGTTGACCTGAACGACGAAACGCGGTTGAAATGCGCGGCGGTTCTCGTCCCGCTCTTGTGGCAGGACGATGAGTGGCATTTGCTCTTCACGCGCCGCACGGAAGCGGTCGAATCGCACAAAGGACAGGTTTCCTTTCCCGGCGGCGCCTGTGATGACGGCGAAAAGACCCCCGAGGAAACCGCCCTGCGTGAAGCCGAGGAGGAGATCGGCATCAATCCGAATGACGTGAAAGTGCTGGGCAGGCTCGCAAACCTGATCACGATCACGTATTACCGAGTGACGCCTGTGGTGGGAGTCATCAAGTGGCCTGCCGTCTTTCGGGTAGGGGAACATGAAGTGGCGCGCGTGTTCACGATTCCGCTCGCGTGGCTGGCAGACCCTTTGAACCGGTGGCAGTTCGAGCGTCCAGACCTGAAGCGGGCGCTCATCGCCTATCACCCCTACGATGGCGAATTGCTCTGGGGCGCCACGGCGCGCATGACGGTGGATTTCCTGAAGGTGTTGGGGTACTAAAAAACGTCATTGCGAACGCAGTGAAGTGATCTCTCCGCAACAGCGGATCGCTTCGCCTTTGGTTCGCAAGGATGGAACAAAAAACTCCCCGGCAAAAACCGGGGAGTTCGTCTTCAACGGAAGATTTACTCTTCCTCTTCTTCCTTCTTGCCGCGTTCGACAGCGAGCGCTGGCTCCTCGGGGGTGGGAGCGCCCTCCGCCGCCGCTTCCGTCACCGCCTCTTCGATCTTCGAGGCAGTAGCCACGGCGACCATCGTTTCTGGATCGTCCAGCACGCGGATCTTATCGGGTACCGGAACGTCCTTGACGCGGATGCCGTCGCCGGGTCGCGCAAGAGGCGAAATGTCAACTTCGATGTATTCGGGCAGATCGGCCGGCAGACATTCCACGCGGAACTGTTCCAGGTTATGGACCAGAATGGCATTGAAATCCTTGACCGCAGTAGACAAGCCGGTAAAACGCAGAGACACGTCGGCGCGGAGTTTCTCGGTTAGCGATACGGCGAGGAAATCCACGTGCAACAGGCGGTTCTTGATGAAATCACGCTGCTTCTCGCGGACGAGGGTCGGGTATTCCGTCCCGTCCACATCAATCGTCACAATGCTCGATGAACTCAACTTTGCCAGAGCCAGCGACGCGCTGTGAGCGTCCAGGGCGATGTTGATCGGCTCGGTATGCCTCCCATAGATCACCGCAGGAAGTTTGCCTTCGCGGCGCATGGCTTTCACCTGCTTGCCGGTCACATCCCGTTTGACCGCTTTTAGTATGACTTTCTCCATCTTTACTCCTCGAGCGCCTCTCACCACGCCTTGGCGTGATTACCTTCGCTCTATGAAATGATTTTCTGTAGCGACGACTTTGGTCGCCCAATATCAGCGATCGAAGTCGCTGCCACATTCGAAGAATTACTTCCGCCGGAACAATATGCGTCCCAACAGTAACATCAGCCCGGCAAACAAGCCGCCCGTCAACCCGGCGATCAATGCGCCGCGCGTATCGAGCACGGCCGTTACGTCGCCGTTCACATGGCGGGCAAACAGGATTCCCGTCCGCAACCCGGTCACATGGACTTCACGTCCCGCCACGAAGCCTGTCATCCCGTGATGGATTTCGGCGCTTCCCGCGACGACCGCGCCTGTATACCCGCTCACGGACGCCTTCTCCGCCTGCACCATTCCCATTGCGCTTTGATGCGCGTCGAGCTGCCCCGCCTCCACCATCACCATTGCGGTCTGATGCGCACCGACGTAATTCGCCTTGACATTTGCCGCCGCGCTCTGTTGCAGTTCCACTTCCTCGGCGGCGATCGTCTCCGCGTCGGCTTGATGCATCCGCACCAACTCGGCGTGAACGTTGCCTACTTCGGCATGTGAAATGTTCGTCATCTGCGGAGATTCGATCTCCGGGAACTCTTCAGGCTCGATCATGGCGGGCGGATTTTACCACACAATTTCCCCCGTCTTTTGAACCAAAATCAGTACTTCACGAAAGCGCGTACTTGGCGTTCTCTAACGACAGGTTTGCGCTAGAGAGCGCAGACCTACGCAGGATTTTCGTGATCTACTGAAAATCACATTTCCCATCGCCTGGTGGGGTATACTGCAAATGCGCTTCATTATGCAAACAAGGAGGCTCATCGGCGATCTGTGCGCAGACGTTAGCGAAAACCCTGCCAGATGTCATTTCGACGAGCGCCCTCTCGAACGAATGTGAGAGACCTTACCGAGCGCAGCGAGGGAGCAGCGAGGAGAAATCCTGGTTCGGCTGGGCAAAGGAGGCAGTTACTATCGCTTCGGCTCGATCCTGCTCCAGCCAAACTTCCACATCACGGCGCACATCCAACAGATCAGGGACGCGCTCGCCGCGGCGGATCAATAAGCACGTTACGCTGCATCTCCATCGCCTCCGCTACCTGATGGGACATTTCATTCTCCGCGCTTCGAGACGACACTCGTGCTATAATGCGCAAGAGGTTTCCCCATGGCGACAATATCTCTGGACGAGAAACAATTCAAGGTCCTGCTCAAACAAACGCTGATCGAGTTGTTCGAAGAGCGCCGCGATATATTTTCCGCCATTGTAGCCGAGGCGCTTGAAGACATTGGGCTGGCAAACGCGATTCGCGAAGGTCGCAAGGACGATTTTGTCGGCAAGGAAGAGATAGATGCTATTTTAGGGGGGTGAATGTGCGTATTCTTTTCGAACGTAGTTTTGGTCGCGACTTGAAAAAGATACGGGACAAGCGTCTCTTGAGACAGGTAAGGGAGGTCGTTGACCAGGTTGAAGCAAGCGCGTCATTGAGCAATGTTGCTAATGTCAGAAAAATAGAGGGCTTCGATACCTACTATCGAATTCGGGTCGGGAATTACAGGCTTGGCATCGAAGTTTCAGAAGATCGGGTTATCTTTGTCCGCTGTTTGAATCGCAAAGACATTTATCGTTACTTTCCTTAACCCGCCTTTCCCCTGTCTCCAATTTCCTCATTGCAATCGGCGCTGCCTCTCCATCGCCTCCGCTACCTGATGGGACATTTCATCCTCCCGTTCTTTCAAACGCGCAATGATGTTGCGGTGGTCCTCGTCGTCCCGGTTCTGGCTGAGTTTGTAGTTCGCCTCGATGCGCGTCACTGCGATTTGAAACGCCATGACTCCTCTCATCTCCCTTTCCACAAAGTCCTGCGGGAGCGTTTCCATTTTATAGCGGCCGTCCTTCTCGTGGCGGTCAACCAGCCGTTCGAGCAGGTGATGGGTTTCATCGTGTTCGGTGATCAGGCGCGGTTTTCCGTACGCGTGAACAGCCTGATAATTCCACGTCGGCACGTTGACGTGGTTGTACCACGTCGGCGAAATGTACGTGTGCGCGCCGAGGAAGACGACCAGCACTTCACGATCGGCGTCGAACAATTTCCACAACGGATTCGCCTTCGACATGTGACTATTGATGTAAATGCTTCCGCCCTCCTCAACGACCTCCACCAGCAGATGACTGGCGACGGGCTTTTCCCCGTCATAAGCCACCACGGTCGCGAACTCGTTTTGTTTTAGAAACTCCAGTATCTTGCTGCGATCCTCTTCACGGTAAAGTTTTGGGGTGTACATGGTTCTCCTTGTTTGGACGATCGAACGAATAGTTGCTTGGAATTATAATTGTCCCATGCGTTTCCAGCGTCTACTTTACTTGTTCATCCTCGCCGTGTTTGGACTCGGGGCGTTTTATCGTCCGCAGGCGGTACGGGCTGAACAACCCCAACTCCCATCCGGTCAGGCCAGCGCCTACGATCTGATCCTCGCAATGAACACCTTGCGCGTTTCGTATGGACTGCCGGCTCTTATCGAGGATCCGATCATCAACGCAGTCGCCCAATCCACAGCGGCGACCATGGCAATCAACAACATGTCCTGGCACATCGGAAATGTGCGCGGACGGCTTGCCGCCGCCGGATACGGCGGCGGCGGCGGAACCGTTTGGGCAACCGAAAACTTCGCCGTAAGCGGCGGAGGCATGGGCGTTGACGAGATCATGGCTGTCTGGGCTGACCCGGACCACATGCGCCCGGCCGTGGAACCAGCCTACTGTCACGTGGGAGCCGGCGTTGCCACGACGAACGGCAAGACGTATTACATTTTACAGGCGGCTTACGTCTCCGGGCAGGCTTGCGGAAGTTCGTCATCCTCCCCATCGGGTACGTCCCAGCCGGGCGTCTCTCCAGGATCGGTACCGCAAATTATCATACCGGTGAAGATCGCCACGCCCGATGCGGAGGGCAGGGTCTATCACGTCGTCCAGGCGGGGCAGTCGTTCTGGTCCATTGCGATTGCCTACCAGATCACCATCCAGGATCTGGAAACCTGGAACAACCTTTCCCGCAACATACCGTTACAAACCGGGCAGCGCCTGTTCATCCCAAACAAGAATACGGAAGGTTACGCCACGCCGACGCCCCGCGGCATGGTCGTGCTTTCAGCCCCGGACGCGGACGGCAGAATCATCCACGAAGTGCAGCCTTATCAGACCCTGATCACAATTGCCGAAGCGTACAACGTTACGGTGGAGCGGATACTGGCATTGAACGGACTCCAGGCGGATTGGCCCCTGCAAATCGGGCAAAAACTCCTGATCTCGCCGGGGAACGTCACGCCCAGCCCAACCTTGAGCGCCATTCAGCGGCTCACCCCCGAAGCGGACGGCAGATATTATCACACGGTTCAGAGCGGGGAAACGCTCTCGTGGATTTCCGATCTGTATAACGTTCCATTATCGGATCTGATGTCCTGGAACGGATTGAATAACGCCTCCGTCATCCGACCGGATCAAAAACTGCTCCTGCTCGTCACTCCGCCCGCCACAGCGACGGTCACCCCCGCCCCGGCAACTGTCACGCCATCCCCTCAGCCTTCTGCCACTCTGCCGCCGCTCCCCACAGCCACTCCAACCGTCCCCGTCACAGAGTCCCCCCCTGGCACATTCAACCTGGGGTTTTTCCTTGCCATCCTCGTCATCCTCCTCGGTGGCGGCGGGTGGCTTTGGTGGAAACTCCCGCGCAGAAGTTGACAAGGAATCCTGAAGTTCTACTTCAGGTAAAGTTTCTACTTCAGGGACAACCTCACAAACGCCGAAAGTAGAACTTTCGGATTCCATACTCAATTCCTGACGGTATAATCCCCACACTATATGAAACGCTACCTCCTCCTCACCGTCTTCATCGCCGGCATGACCACGCTTGCCTCCGAACTCGCCGCGGCGCGCCTGATCGGAAACGTTTTTGGAACGAGTAACATCGTCTGGGCGAGCATCATCGGGCTGATCCTCATCTACCTAACATTCGGATACTTCCTCGGCGGCAAATGGGCGGACGCCAACCCGACTCCCGCCGCGATGTACCGCGTCCTTGCGTGGGCGGCGTTCACGCTGGGACTCGTTCCGTATATCGCCGGACCAGTTCTCAGGTCCGCGGCGAGCGCATTCGACGCTCTGCAGATCGGAATTTTGGGCGCGTCGTTCGCCGGGGTGTTGATCCTGTTCATCGTCCCCATCACGTTACTTGGGACGATCTCGCCGTTTGCAATACGTCTCTCGGTGGATGACACATCACGCGCCGGGCAGGTCTCCGGTCAGATCTATGCGATCTCGACGCTCGGTTCATTCATCGGGACGTTTCTTCCGACGCTAATCACCATACCCGCAATTGGAACAACGCGAACGTTTTTATTATTCAGTCTGATCTTGTTATTTGTTGCGTTGGCTGGTCTGGGAAAATTCGTCAGCAGGCGCGAGGCGTTCAAATATCTTTGGATGCCCATCGTTCTGGCAATCATCGCCGCGCTCTCGGCAGGACAAGCGCTCAAGAAAAGCGTCGGTCAAATCTACGAAACCGAATCGGCATACAACTACATTCAAGTCGCGGAGCAGAACGGATTCACGATCCTGCGCCTCAACGAGGGGCAGGGCGTTCACTCGATCTACAAGCCTGATATTTTACAATACAACGGACCCTGGGATCAATTTCTTGTCGGTCCTTATTTTTACGCCAACCGCAAGCCGTCCGACATTAAGCGTGTCGCCATCGTCGGGCTTGCCGCAGGCACAACTGCGCGGCAGATGACCGCGGTCTATGGCGATATTCCCATTGATGGGTTTGAACTCGACCCGAAGATCGTGGAAGTGGGACAAAACTATTTCGACATGACCATGCCGAATCTAAACATCATCATCGGCGACGGACGCCTGAACCTCGAACGGAGCGAACACAAATACGACATCATCGCGGTGGACGCGTACCGCCCGCCGTACATCCCTCCGCACATGACGACGCGTGAGTTCTTCGAGATCGCCGCTTCACACCTGACCGACGACGGGGTGCTGACCCTCAACTCTGCCTCGATCCCCGGCGACCGCCGCCTGATCAACGGACTGGCGACCACCATGGCGACAGTCTTCCCCTCCATTTACACGGTGGACATCCCCGGCTCGCTCAACACAATGATCTTCGCCACAAAACAAAAGACCTCGCCTGAAAACTTCGCAGCAAACCTTCTGGCTTTATCAAACGACCCCAATGTTCATCCCTTGCTGATTCATACCATGCAAGTGACCTTCTCCAACCTCAAGACCGAATACGAAACCACCACTGTCTTCACTGACGACCACGCGCCCATCGAGTGGATCGTGAATGATATGGTGATCCGGTTCATCCTTGAGGGAGGGACGGAGTATTTGCAGTAGGATTGAAAAAAGAAAATTTCACAAATTCTCGTCATTTTCAAAGACGGCATAGGACTATTTCATGATGCAATATCCGCCGAGTCAGCAAAAAGTCTTGTATCTGTCTGCCTGCATGTGATACAGTCTGGCATAAGCGCCTTCGCGTGCGAGCAGGTCGGCATGAATGCCATATTCACTGATGGATCCGTTCTCAAGCACGGCGATCATATCCGCCACGCGGATTGTGCTGAGGCGATGGGAGATCAGCAGGCAGGTTCCTCCCTGAACAAGTTCCATGAAACGATTGTAAGTCGCGTATTCAGCCTGGGGGTCTAATGAGGCGGTAGGTTCATCGAGAATCAGCAGGTCTGCCTGACGCATGAAGAGGCGCGCCAGGGCAATCTTTTGCCATTCGCCTCCCGATAGGTCTGTTCCGGTTCCGTCTTCGCCAAAAGCCCGGCTGAGCATGGTTTGATAGCCCTGGGGCAGATTCGTGACCGTCTCGTGCGCTCCCGCTTTTTCCGCCGCGTACCGGACCCGATTCAGATCATCGAGAAACTCCACTTTCCCCAATCCAATATTCTCCTGCGCAGTGAAGGCATAGCGCATAAAATCCTGAAAAATAACGCTCACCTGCCGCCGCAGGTCTTCCAGATCGAACTCGCGAATATCAATGCCATTCCATAAAATCTGACCTTCTGTAGGATCGTACAAACGGGTGAGCAGTTTCACGAGCGTGGTCTTGCCTGCCCCGTTCAACCCGACCACAGCCAGACAACTGCCAGCCGGTATGGATAGATCGAGGTTGCGAAGGACCCAGGGATGCCGCTCGCTGTAACGAAACGAAACCCCGCGTATCTCGATGCCGGAAGTCAATGTTGGGACAGCACGCGGCGATGGAGCAATCTGCACAGGCTGTGGCAGCGCCATAAGGTGGTCGTACTGCTTGAAGAATAGCGCCTGCTCGTTCAATTCGGCAATCGCATACACCATGCCGGACAAAGCGCTTTGAATACTGCGAACAGCATTGACATACAGCGTGACGTCTCCCAAACTCAACCGTCGTGCAAAAGCCTGGACCGCCACTACTCCAAACGCGATGCTGAATACCAGCGCAGACAGAGCTTCCAACAGCAGTTTCCACCGCAATTCACGCAAATCCAGGCGGCGCCGGGCAGCGTGAATTTTTCGGTAGGTGTCCAGCAATCCATCGAGAAAATGATTTGCCAGGCCAAATAAACGGATTTCCTTCGCCGCATTCGCATCGGACAGAAGATAGCCATAGTAGAACACCCGCCGTTCGTCCGGGCTGAGGGAAAAAGCCAGACCGAAACGCTGACGGCCTAATTTCAGTTCCAGCCAGAGTTGAGGCAGAGCCGCCAAGCCGACCAAAGCCGCCAAAAGCGGATTGAAGGCAATCAACATTCCCAGGAAACCCAGCAGGGTGATCGTACTCTGAAAGAAGGCTGTCAGGGTGTGCAAACCCTGCATCGGACCAAAGCGTGCGCCCTGGCTGGCGAGGCGAAACGTATCGTGGAAACCGGGATTTTCGAAGTAGCC
This sequence comes from Anaerolineales bacterium, assembly GCA_013360875.1. Taxonomy (GTDB): domain Bacteria; phylum Chloroflexota; class Anaerolineae; order Anaerolineales; family Villigracilaceae; genus Defluviilinea. The sequence goes on from JABWAU010000038.1 coordinate 23,174, forward strand.
GATGCCGCCAAAACTGCCGATCTTCTTGTAGACCGCCGATTCGACTGTCACAGTCAATTTTCTCCCCAGTTCCTCGCCTAGATAACGGCTGGCGGGAACGATCATTTGGCTGACCACAAGCGCCGCCGCCTGAATGAGAATGAGGACAGCCAGGTTACGGACAAGATCAACAGAGCCGCTCCCTTGCAGGACGAGCGCCAGCAGGTCAAACAACAGTTTTGTGATCCATGCCGTGAGGAGAGGCACGACGCCTTGCAGGGCGGTCAGCAGGATCAGGCTGAGGAAAATTGCAGGCTGAGCCTGCCAGACCAACCCAAGCATCCGCCCCAGGGAAACCATCCATTGCGGAACGTGAAAGAGGCGCCGCCTCATGATTCTTTCTGTGGAGGAGAAATCGAATCGACGAAATAGGGTTCTTCGACGGTTTTCATGCGACGCGGCAGTCTTATAAGGATTATGCCTTTCAAAGCGTGAAGCGGGAGCGGACCAAACATGGTGGAATCAAAACCGGGCGAATCTCCTTTTACAAAACAATGTCCTGCAGGGATGTGCCATGTGCGCAGTTCCTGTCCATCAACCATCTGTTCTGCCGCCTCCCCTGCTTCAGGTAACTTCACGACAGGTGCAATTACCTCGTCACCCGGCAAACCAACGACGCGTTTGATGTATAGTTGTGTGCGCATGGTATTGGCCATGGAAGACATAGGAAGTCCGGAAGGCAATTTCCATACCACAATCCGACCCCGGCTCAGCCAACGGCGGGGAAAGTATCGCAATGCCAGCAAACGGTCGCCGGGCAGGTACGTGGGTGACATGCTCCAGCCTTCCACCTGAATGAGGAAGAAAAATGTCCGGGCGACGATAAGCAATACAAAGATCGTGGTCATCAAGATAAACAATGCTCTACTCCTGTAGACTGTTCGAGTCTGTCTTTTAGAAGGTCACTCATACCTCACCGCCTCTGCAGGCGGCACTCTTGCCGCCAGACGCGCGGGATACATCGCCGCCAACGCCCCGACCAAACCGGGCAAGCTCACTCCACACAGGACTGCCAGCACCAAATCCATGGATACAGAACGGTAGAGATACAGATAAGCCAGACCTCCCGTCACTGCGCCTATTGACCCTCCAACCATGCCAAGCAATATCCCTTGCAGGAGGAACAAGCGCGCCACCGAGACCGTGCGCCAACCGATTGCCTTCAAGACGCCAATCTCGCGTCTGCGTTCGAGGATACTGCCCAACAAACCGTTGAAGGTCGAAAGGAACGCCAGACCCAGTCCAATTCCCACGATGGCATAATGATACCCTTGCACATTCACCAAAATGAACTCGCCCAACAGCGTCCCACCCAACATGCCGCGCTGTTGCAACGTCACGCCCAAGAGCAAAGTCAATAAAGCCGCGGATAGGGCAGAACCCATACCCGTCAAGACCGAACGCACGCGCCTGCGTTTGATCTCGCTCCAGGCATACGACCACAACGCAGAGACAATGTGAGTATGTTTGTGTGACTGATACTGCACGCCGCCGCGCTGGAGTTCGGCAATGGGAGGCACGCGGCTCGCAGACCAGGCTGGGAGCAGACTGCCCACAGCGCACAACACAATGACAATCACAGGCAGAGCAATCAATAGGTTGAGAGGAACCGACTCCCATTCAAGCAAACGGATCAAAGCCAAGGCAATCAACGTGCCTGTAATGGCGGCAATTGCCCCGATCATCACGACCTGCCTGAGTATTTGCATGAACACCGTGCGCGAACGCCAGCCGAGGGCTTTTTGCAGGGCAATCACCCGTCGGCGGGACAATACTTCCGCCCACGCCATGTCGAGGGTGAAGAGCGCGCCTGCGAGCAGGAGGGTTCCCATCAACAGCCAATTCCCTGTTTGGATGCCTCGCTTGTAAACCAAGTTCACGCCTTTTTGAATCCATTGTTCTTCGACGTAGCCGATCTCGGGAACGTGCACCAGCACGCGGGTGGGGGAGGAACCAACCATGATGTCCACATCCAATCCAGTTTGGCGCTGAATCTCAATGGCGATGGCTTCGATCTTGCGCTGGGAGGCGTCGGTCAGGGTACAGGCTTCGGGCTGGCCGGGCGGGCACTCGTCGAGCGCGGCGCGCACGCGAATGGCGCTGATGGCATTCTCGCCGCGCAGGGCGCGGGCGGCTTCCAGAGTAGTCAGCACCAACGGTGGGGGCTGGATATATCCACATGTGCTACGCGTTGGGCGCAATTCGCGCGGCGGGTTCACGGGGTTGCCTTGTTCATCATAGCGCAGGATGGCAACCGGCGGGAAATAGGTCTCCAATGGCACGCGGTTCACATCCGCGGGCTTGGGCAGATGTTCGATATTGAAAACGCCTTTCACGTTCAAGTTGAAAGCGGCGTTCAGACGGGTTTCTTCATCGCGAGGATCAAGACAAAAGCGATATTCTGTATCCCCCAGGAACGTAAATTCCTTGCGTTCAGGCAATACGATATCCAGTGTCAATCCGGGATGGGGGAAAGGGAAAACTGCTTCTCTATAAATGATTGGGCTAGGCGCGCTCTCCAGAACATAGCCTCCACCAAATTGCTCATGCTGTATTTCCTCCAGAAACCGGCGGTAGAGTGCTTCGCTTTCAAGTTCATTGACGCCAAGCACCTCAGCCGGTATAGTGGCTAGATATTCGATTCCACCTCGCGCCGCAATCTCCTCCAGTGTCAAATCCTCAGTAGGAAGCACAATTCGTTTAAGTTCAGTGCGCACGTTCATGTGAATATAGGGAGTGATATTGATCAGAGATGGGATACTAATGAGAATTTCAGGAGGCGGCTTTTCCCCTGGAAATGGCGGGAATGTATATGGCCTGGGAATAAGCGATTCATCACCCTTCAGGTATTCGCCCTCTATTAGCGCTTGATCCAATCCAGCCAGCGCCGCCTCCTGAGAGGGATCAACCCCAGCCAGCAAGTAGGCTATGTTCACCAAGCCGTATACATCGGAGGGGGAAGGATTGATAATGATTTGAGATCGCAGGGTATCTTCTTCCGGTGATACGTCAAAAAGATTTTCTGGGCCGATATAGTAATATGTTTCTCCCAAATACTCGCGCACATTGGCTCCGTCGTCTATGGTCATGATCTCATCTACTACATAGATACCTGGATCGGTTAATTCCCCCAGTTTTTCTGTTGAAATAAACTGGACAATATAGCCAATCGTTGCAATTGGTGCAACCACCTCAATCCCCGGAATAGCCTTGATCACCTCATATTGCTCAAAGGTAATTCCACCCCAAAGACCAGAAAGATGATTGGCTTCGACCAAGCCATATTTCTCTTCGATTGGCGAGCGCAAACCTGATGGCCGCACCAGGATGTCGTATGAGGTGCGCCAGTAGTTACCGAGTTCACGATCAGCAACAATCAGAGTGGTCTGCGTAATTGCGATTACCAAGGCTACCCCTGCACTGATTGTAAACAAACCTAGGGCAAGCAGAACTGGACGCAATCCTCTCACAACATACGAGACCAAGGAGAACATTCATTGTCCTTTAGGAAGGCCAATAGCCTGTATGCTACTGGCCTCCAAACTTGGTTGTTTACAAGATAATCATGTGACGCCGCCAACTTCACGGTGGCAATATCCTCGATTTATCAGCAATAGTCGCCGCATTGACATCCCATATCGCACCAATTGCATCCACCTGGAGAGCAGGCGGTACCGCACACATAACAAATGAGTCGGTACTTTTTCTTCCCAAAACCACAAGCGCCACAAGTTGAGCAACTAGCACCCCAGTAGCATTCCCATGCCTGTACAGGGCGGGGTTTTCCTAGTATCGCCTCAGTCAGCAGAGAGACTGCCTCCGACAGATATTCTTTCAACATTTTGGGTTCCTCCTTTTCTGGAACTCTCTAAACCATCAATACGATACGATATTCGATCTCAGTATTCTGCACCTTCCAACCCATCACCTCCTTTCCTTGTTTGAAACGAGCGCCTCGATTCTCTCCGCCAGCTCGATCATACCGATCCCCGCCGCCTGTACCTTTCCATTGGTATCTATCAGGCAGTAAGACGGCGTGCCTATCGCCTTGTAATCGGAGAAAAAAGGATTGTGTTCTCGAGGCGCGAGCAGGACCGATAAACCATCCCCCAGCCCGTCCATAAGCGGGCGAGTCTTTTCTTCATCCCCATCGCTCACCAGGACGAGTTCGGTCCCGAATCCTCTGGCATTAGGCAATAGTTCCCGAAGCCTGGGAAGTTCTTCGCGGCATGGCTTGCAATCGGGCGAAACAAAGACAAACGCCGCAGCGTGCCCGGCATAATCCGCCAGCGTCACGGTTTTGCCCTGCAGGGTCAGCGCGCTGAAATCCGGGGCTTTCTGCCCGATCTTCAAAGACTCCATTACGGGAAAAGCAGCATTGCGTATCCGCCGCGCCAAACCGAGCGTCAATAAAAGGTTGAGCAGTACCACAACCCAAAGCAAGATCGAACTGATGATCAGGATTGATTCCATAGATTTCTCTCTTCACGAAGCGCGAAACACTTCCAACACCTCTCCCAGGGAAACGGAGAGCGCCACAAACACAACTGCCATCATCCCCAGCAAACCCGCCTCGCCCAGGCTCATTTTCACTGCCGCATCCGGCAATGCCGTGAGCGATGCGATCCCCACAATGGCGCAGGCAAGGAAGCCGACGTTTCTCCAGATGTCCGCTGGGGAAGCAGGCTTCCGGGATGAACCAAAACAGTTGCAGGGAACTTGAAGCCCTCTGATCAGGATGGCGAGCAGGGCAATGCAGAATACAGACAGGAGAAGGACCGCAGTAAGGAAACCCGCCATGAGAAGGGAGTTGCCGCCCAAAATCATCAGCGCAAGGACGGGCAAACTCGCCTCCCAGAAAGATATAAGCGCTGGCTCGAACAAATTGCCGGGGCAGAACCCGGAAGTTCTCGACCGTCCGCTCGAACGCGGGAAGATCACGAAGTTTTCCCAGGCTCGAGGCGGCAAAGATCAGCCCGAGCGTGATGCGTGAAAAGGTCAAGGCATAGGACGCGAGGACATCCGGCATGGCGTCAGGTTCCCTCGTCCAACAGCCGCCCATCCTGTAGATGGATGATCCGATCCGCCTGCGAAGCCACCGCGGCATCGTGTGTGACCAGCACGAGCGTCAGCCCCTGCTCCTGATTCAGTTGGCGCAGGAGTCCCACGATCTCCTCCCCGATCTTCGTATCCAGGTTGCCGGTCGGTTCGTCCGCCAGGATCAGGCTGGGGGAATTGATCAAAGCCCGGGCGATGGCGACGCGCTGTTGTTCCCCACCCGAGAGTTGACCCGGCAGGTGATGCAAACGCTCCTCGAGTCCAATGCGCGTGAGGAGTTCGCGCGCCCGCGCTTCCAACTTGAATCCCAAGCCGCGCTGGTAGGGGAGAAGCGGAAGCATCACGTTTTCGAGCGCGTTGAGCGTGGGCACGAGGTTGAACAACTGGAAGACGAACCCGATCTTCGCGCGGCGGAAGTCTGCCAGCGCGTCGCCGCGCAGTGTGCCCAAATCCACGCCATCCACCGTGATCTGCCCCGAGGTCGGCGTATCGAGCGTGCCGATCAGGTTGAGGAGCGTGGATTTGCCCGAACCGGAGGGTCCTTGGATGGCAACGAATTCACCGGACGCGACAGAAAGGGTAACCTCATCCAGCGCGCGGACGGATGTTCCGTCCCCATAGTCTTTGATTAGAGATTCGATTTGAACAATGAAGTGATCGCTGCTCATTGCAGGTTTGCCTCCTCAATTTGCGTCCTCAAAAAGAAGCCGCTATAACGTTACTGAACAGGTTGATCTTTTTCGAGA